>JAWKXE010000008.1:0-144516 GCA_041397165.1 Paracoccaceae bacterium
GCAGGCAAAATGCGCCAATTTCGGATTCTTACCCTGTGCCTGTCGGGCGCGGTTCTTCTTTCCGCATGCGACAAAACCATGAACAAAGGCGAGGTCAACCGCGCGCTGCAAAGCGTGAACGTGGTGGACGAGAGCAATCTCAACGACATCATGCTGACCGTGGCCGACCCGAACGAGGCGGTCACCTATTTCCAGCGCTCGACCAGCGAGAACCCCAAGCGGGCCGACCTGCAGCGCGGGCTGGCGCAATCGCTGATCAAGGCCAAGCGCCCGACCGAGGCGGTCACCGCCTATGACAAGCTGGTCAAGATGGAGGGCGCGACCACCGACGACCAGGTCGATCTGGCCGATGCGCTGATCCGCGCCGGCGACTGGAAACGCGCCGAGGCGACGCTGGACAAGGTGCCGCCGACGCATGAGACCTTTCAGCGTTATCGTCTGGAAGCGATGGTCGCCGACAGCAACAAGGAATGGAAGAAGGCCGACAGTTTCTATGAAATCGCGGTCGGTCTCACCACCCGCCCCTCCGGCGTGCTGAACAACTGGGGCTATTCCAAGCTGACCCGCGGCGATTTCACCGAGGCCGAGCGCCTGTTCGGCGAGGCGATCAAGCAGGACAAGACCCTGTTCACCGCCAAGAACAACATGGTTCTGGCCCGTGGCGCCCAGCGCAATTACAACCTGCCGGTCATCCCGATGGACCAGATCGAGCGCGCGCAACTGCTGCACACGCTGGGCCTGTCGGCGATCAAGCAGGGCGATGTCGAAACCGGCAAGGGCCTGCTGCAAGAGGCGATCGACACCCATCCGCAGCATTTCGAGGCCGCCGTGCGTTCGCTCCGGGCGCTGGAATCGACCGCATCCAACTGATGGACGGCGCATGAGCCTCAGCATCACCGCCCTTTCGGCGCTTGTCTTCGCGCCGCTGGTCTGGCCGATCTGCCTTTGGGTGGCCTGGTCCGACATGGCGCGGATGCGCATCCCCAACCGCGCGGTGGCGGCGCTGTTCGTGGTCTTCGTCGTGCTGGCGCCCTTCGTCATGCCGTTCGACGAATATCTCTGGCGCTTCGCCCATCTCGGGATCTTCCTCGGGATCGGCATCTTGCTGAATGCGGCCGGGGCCGTGGGGGCGGGCGACGCGAAATTCGCCGCCGCCGCCGCGCCCTTCCTGGTGCTGGGCGATCTGCGCTTCCTGATGGTGCTGTTCGCCGCCAACCTTCTGGGCGCGGTCACCGCGCACCGGCTGGTACGGCTGACGCCGCTGCGCAACCTGGCGCCGCATTGGGAAAGCTGGTCGCGCGGCTGGGATTTCCCCATGGGCCTGTCGCTGGGCGCCACGCTGGCCGCCTATCTGGGCTTCGGCATCTTCTTCGGCCGCTGAAACCGGACCGAACGCGGGGAATCGGCGCCATCCGCCACAATCCTGCCGTGAACTTTCCCTGACCGCGCCACCAAACGTGCCGCGGCTTCCATCATTTCCCCACAGTCGCGCGGCATTCTCCCCCTCGCGCGACCCCGCTTCGCCGGGGCCACAGAACCGAGCAGGCAACGAGGCATCAAGCATGAACATGCAACCCACCGCCGTCATGGCACCCCCGCCGCCCCGCACTCTCTCCGAGATGCGGCTGCCCCTCATCATGATGCGCGATATCCTTCTCAAGACGATCTTCCGCAAGAACGTCTCGGAAGTGACCGAACTGGCCAAGGCCGTCTGCCTGCCGCGTCAGGTCACCCAGGAACTGGTCGACATGGCCCGCGAACAGCGCCTGCTCGAGGCCACCGGCACCCTGAACGCCAATTCCGGCGGCGAAATGGGCTATCAGCTGACCGATGCCGGCAAGGCCCGCGCCCTCGACGCGCTGGCGCAATCGGAATATTTCGGCGCCATGCCCGTGCCGCTCGATGTCTATCGCGAGCAGGTCAAGCGCCAGTCGATCCGCAACATCCAGATCACCCGCGACCAGCTGACCGGCGCCATGGGCCACCTGGTGCTGCCCGACAGCCTGCTCGACCACCTCGGGCCCGCCGTCAGCGCCGGCCGCTCGATCCTGATGTATGGCCCGCCGGGCAACGGTAAATCCTCGATCTCGAACGGCATCCGCGACGCCATGGGCGACAAGGTCTATGTGCCGCGCGCGATCGAATATTCCGGCCAGGTCATCACCGTCTATGACCCGATCGTGCACACCGCCGCCGAAGAGGAACATGACGACCCGAACAGCCTGCGCCGCCGCCGCAGCTTCGACACCCGTTACGTGCGCTGCGACCGGCCGACCGTGATCACCGGGGGCGAACTGTCGCTGTCGATGCTCGATCTGGTCTACAACCCCACCGCCCGGACCTATCAGGCGCCCTTGCAGCTGAAATCCACCGGCGGCATCTTCATCGTCGACGACCTTGGCCGCCAGCAGGAACCGCCGCAGGCCCTGATCAACCGCTGGATCGTGCCGCTGGAAGAGAGCAAGGACATCCTCGCCCTGCAATCGGGCGAAAAGTTCGAGGTTCCCTTCGACACGCTGGTGATCTTCTCGACCAACTTCCACCCGAACGAGATCTTCGACCAGGCCGCCCTGCGCCGGATCTTCTTCAAGATCAAGATCGACGGCCCCAATCAGGAGAACTTCCTCAAGATCTTCGCCATGGTGGCCCGCAAGAAGGGGATGGAGCTGGACGAAAAGGCCCTGGTCCACCTGCTGAAGGTGAAATACCCGACGATCAACAACGTCTATGCCAACTATCAGCCGGTCTTCCTGATCGACCAGATGATCGCGATCTGCGATTTCGAGGGCATCCCCTACAAGATGTCGCCCGATCTGATCGAGCGCGCCTGGGCGAACATGTTCGTGAAGGACGAAAAGATCGTGCGGTAAGGCGCACGGCCCCCGTATCACTAATGGCATCTGAATTTGATCCACAAATCTGATGCCATGCCGGCATTTTTCCCGATTTTGCCGCGCGCAGAAACCGTCTACCCTCGCCCCACCCGGTGGCGAGGCGGCGCTTTGAGCTTCTATCTTCTTCTCACGACCCTTCTTCACGCCGCCATTCTGGGCGCCGCGACCCTGCGGCTGACCCTGCGCGAGAACATTTCCAGCCCGGCGCGACTGGCCTGGTTCATCGTCGTCCTCACCCTGCCGGTCGCCGGGGCGGTGCTCTATCTTTTCCTGGGCGAGACCTTCCTCAGCCGCGGGCTGCGCCGCCGCCATGCCGCCCTGGCGCCGCAGATCCGCCAGCTTGCCCTGCCCGGCCCCGAAATCACGCCCACCCCGCCCGCGCCCTTCCGCTATGGCCGCTCGATCAACGGCTTCCCGCCCGTCGCCGGCAACCACGCCCGGCTCTGGGACGAGGGTGAGACCCGCGCCGCCATGATCGCCGATATCGACGCCGCGACGACAGCGGTGAACCTGGCCTATTACATCTGGCTGCCCGACCGCACCGGCACCGCCGTCGCCCAGGCCCTGATCCGCGCGGCGGGCCGTGGCGTGCGATGCCGCGCCATGGCCGATCACCTGGGCTCGCGCGCGCTCATCCGCTCTCCCCTGTGGCGACAGATGCAGGCGGCGGGGGTCGACCTGCGCGTCGCCATGCCGCCCCAGACCCTGCTCGGCCTGCCGATCCTCACCCGCCCCGACCTGCGCAACCACCGCAAGATCACCGTGATCGACGGCCAGACCGCCTGGATCGGCAGCCAGAACTGCGCCGATCCCGAGTTTTCCCCCAAGGCCCGCTTCGGCCCCTGGATCGACATCATGCTGCGCGTGACCGGCCCGGTGGTGAACCAGATCACCCTGATCTTCGCCTCGGACTGGTGCCTGGAAGGCGATGGCGCGCTCACCGATTTCGCCCTGCCCGCCATGCCCCAGCCCGATGGCATCACCGCCCAGGCGCGCGCCACCGGCCCGCTCGAACGGCCCGACAGCGCCAGCCAGATGTTCTGCACCCTGATCGAGCAGGCCCAGGACGAGCTGACCCTCTCGACCCCCTATTTCGTGCCCGACGTGCCGGTTCTGCACGCGCTGAAATCGGCGGCGCGGCGCGGTGTGCGGGTCAGCCTGATCCTGCCGCGCCGGAACGACAGCCGCATCGTCCAGGCCGCCGCGCGCGGCAACTATCGCGGCCTCTTGCAGGCCGGAGTCGCGATCTTCGAACATGGCCCCGGGCTTCTGCACGCCAAGACCCTGACCATCGACGGCGACCTTTCGTTTATCGGCTCGACCAATCTCGACATGCGCAGCTTCGACCTGAATTTCGAGAACGATCTGCTGCTTCGGGACGCGGCCCTGACCCAGGCGATCCGCGCCCGCCAAGGTGCCTATATCGCCCAATCGGAGCGCGTCGCGCTCGACGCGGTCCGTGCCTGGTCGCCGCTGCGCCGGGCGTGGAACAACCTTCTCGCCACGCTCGGCCCGGTGCTCTGAACCAGTGCTCTCAGCATGCGCGCGGCCTCACTCGGCGAAGATCGCAGTCAGGATCTGCGCCTGCTGCCCCCGGTCGCCGCCCGACAGCGCGCCGATGCTCTGGCCCGCCTCGGCCTCGAACCCGGCCGCCTTCAGCCGCGCCAGCCCGTCCTCCAGCTCGGCCCCGGTCAGGGCGATCACCCGTTCGACCGGCGCCTTGGCCAGCCCCTGCATCACCGCCGCCACCGGGCTGCCGCCCGCCTCGCCGGCCAGCGGCAGGAACGACAGGCCCAGCACCACCGCAAACGCCCCGATCACCGCCACCGCCCGGCTGCGCTTGAGATAGCCCAGGAAAGCGCGGGAATTGGCGATCACATGCAGCGCCACCCCGCCGACCAGCGCCCAACTCAGCCATTCATGGGCCACCTTGTTCAGCCCGGTATCGAGGTGAAAGAACATCAGGACCCCGGTCACGGCCGAAAGGCCAAAGGCCCCGATGGTGATGGGCGTGGCCCAGCTGCGCAGATTTGCCATATCGTTTCTCCTTCGGCTTTTGCGATTGATACGGCCCCCGCCCCAGCCTCCGTCGCGCAAACCGGCCTTGCACGCGGTGCAACCCGGCCCACCGCGCGGCGCAGTCACGTCTTCCTTGCCGAAACCTTGCCCCACCGCGCGCCAGACGGATCGCAGCCGGGGTGCAGCCGGGGCGCAGACCGCCGCTTTTCGGTGGTTAATCCGCTCGCACGGTGGCGCAACGCGGCGTAAACTTTCGCCCATGCAGGCCCTTCCCGCCCCCATCGCACAATGGTTCGAAACCCGCGGCTGGCGCGTCCATCCGCATCAGGCCGAAATGCTGTCCCGCGCCGCCGACCCGGCGCTGCTGCTCATCGCGCCCACCGGCGGCGGCAAGACGCTGGCCGGCTTCCTTCCGACCCTGGCCGAGCTGGCCGAGAGGCCCCATAAGGGCCTGCACACGCTCTATATTTCTCCGCTTAAGGCGCTCGCCGCCGATATCCGCCGCAACCTTTCGGGCCCGGTCGAGGAGATGGGCCTGGCCATCCGGATCGAGGACCGCACCGGCGACACCTCGGCCACGCGCAAGCGTGCCCAGCGCGCCGACCCGCCGCATATCCTGCTGACCACACCGGAAAGCCTGGCGCTGCTCGTCTCCTATCCCGATGCGCCGCATATCTTCCAGGGACTTCAAAGGGTTATCGTCGACGAAATCCACGCTTTGGCCGAATCGAAGCGCGGCGATCAGCTGTTCCTCGCGCTCTCCCGCCTGCAGTCCCTTGCCCCCGGCCTGCGCCGCGTCGGCCTTTCGGCCACGGTCGACGCGCCCTCGGACATCGCCGCCCTTCTGGCCTGCCACCCCGCGCCCTGCACCATCCTTCAGGCCGATCCCGGCCCCGACCCCGATATCGCCATGCTGGAAACGCCCCAGGCGCCGCCCTGGTCGGGCGGCGGCGCGGCCCATGCCATCCCTGCCGTGCTCGATCAGGTGCGCGCCCACAAGACCACGCTGATCTTCCACAACACCCGTGCCCAGGCCGAGATTTTCTTTCATAATCTGTGGCTTGCCAACGAAGACAGCCTGCCGATCGGGATCCATCACGGCAGCCTCGCCCGCGAGAGCCGCGAGAAGGTCGAGGCCGCCATGGTGCGTGGCGATCTGCGCGCCATCGTCTGCACCGGCAGCCTCGATCTGGGGCTCGACTGGGGCGATGTCGATCTGGTCATCCAGGTCGGCGCGCCGAAGAACGTCAAGCGCCTGATCCAGCGCATCGGCCGCGCCAACCACCGCTATAATGCGCCCTCGAAGGCGCTTCTGGTGCCCGCCAACCGGTTCGAGGTGGTCGAATGCCGCGCCGCGCTCGAGGCCGCCCGCGATCATGACCTCGACGGCGATCCGCGCGGCCCCGGCCCGCGCGACGTGCTGTGCCAGCACATCCTGATCCGCGCCTGCGCCGGTCCGTTTACGGCGGATGAACTTTTTCATGAGATCCTTACCTCCGGCCCCTATGCCAGACTTTCGCGCCCCGATTTCGACGCCTGCCTCGATTTCGTCGCGACCGGCGGCTATGCCCTGCGCGCCTATGACCGCTGGCAACGGCTGATCCAGCGCGACGGGCACTGGCAGCTGCGCGATCCCCGCGCGGCACAGCGCATCCGCATGAATATCGGCACCATCCAGGACAGCGACCTGCTGAAGGTCCGGATGCGTGGCCGCGGCGCCCCGCTGGGCGAGGTCGAGGAAGGCTTCGCCGCCTCTCTGACGCCCGGAGACACCTTCCTGATGGGCGGGAAAATCGTGCGCTACGAAGGCCTTAGGGAAATGACGGTTGAGGTTTCGCGCGATCCGGGGCGCAAGCCCAAGGTCGCCGTCTTCAGCGGCACCAAGTTCTCGACCTCGACCCAGCTCAGCCAGCGCATCCTGCGGATGTTCGCGCAGCCCGACTGGCCCGACCTGCCGCCGCACACCCGCGACTGGCTGCACCTTCAGCGCCGCGTGTCGCGCCTGCCGGACCCCGGGCGGCTGCTGGTCGAAAGCTTCCCGCACGAGGGCCGCGAACATCTCTGCGCCTATGGCTTTGCCGGCCGCAATGCGCAACAGACGCTGGGCCTTCTGCTGACCAAGCGGATGGAGGAGATGGGGCTGGCGCCGCTGGGCTTCGTCGCGACCGATTACGCCACGCTGATCTGGGGGCTCGACCCGGTCACGGATGCCGCGCCACTGTTCGATCTGGGCGCGTTGCGCCAGGGGCTCGACGGCTGGCTGGCCGGCAATGCGGTGATGAAACGCACCTTCCGCGCCGTGGCCACCATCGCCGGGCTGATCGAGCGCAATACCATGGGAAATCGCAAGTCCGGCCGGCAGGCGACGTTCAGTTCGGACATTCTCTACGACACCTTGATGAAATACGACCCCGGCCACCTTCTGTTGGACGTCACCCGCGAAGAGGCGATGCGCGGCCTGGTCGATTTCGCCCGGATCGAGGACATGGCCGCCCGGGTGCAGGGCCGCATCGACACGCTTCGCCTTGATCGCGTCACCCCTCTGGCGGCACCGCTTTTCCTCGAGGTCGGCAAGGTTCCGGTCGAGGCGCGGCCGAGGAACGGCTGTTGAAAGAGGAAACCGAACGCCTTATGCAGGCCGCCGGGCTGGCCTGACCCGCGCGCGAAAAAGCTTGCAAAACAAGGGCGAAAGCCGCAAACCCCGGGGCATGAACGGTTACGATTTCACCCTGTCCGGCGCCGATCTGGTGGCCCGCGGTTCGGGCGCGCTGCACTGGCCGGCGCGGCGGCTGCTTTGCGTGTCCGACCTGCATCTGGGGAAATCCGAACGCCTGGCCCGCCTGGGCGGCAGCGCCCTGCCGCCCTATGAGGACGCAGGATACCCTGTCGCGGCTCGATGGCGAACTGGCGGCGACCGGGGCCGATACCGTGATCTGCCTGGGCGACAGTTTCGACGACAGCGCCGCCGCCGAGGCCCTGACCGAGCGCGACCGGTTATGGATTTCGCGGATGCAGGCCGGGCGCCGCTGGGTCTGGATCGAGGGCAATCACGATCCCGGCCCCGTGGGCCTGGGCGGCACCCATCTGAACGCGCTGCCGATGCAGCCGTTGACTTTCCGCCACATTGCCCAGCCCGGGCAATCCGGTGAAATATCCGGTCATTACCACCCCAAGGCCAGCCTTTCGGCCAAGGGCAAGACGATCACCCGGCCCTGTTTCCTGATCGACAGCGACCGCGTGGTCATGCCGGCCTTCGGCACCTATACCGGCGGGCTGAGGGCGCATGACGAAACCTTGGCGCGGCTGATGCGCCCCGAGGCGCTGGCGGTGCTGACCGGCCCCTTCCCGGCCGCCCTGCCGATGCCGCGATAAGCCGCGCGGTCAGACGATCCGCGCCTTCTCCAGTTCGGGACGATATTTCCGGCTGACCGGCACGCGGTCACCGTTCACCAGCCGCAGAAAAAGCTTTCCCGGCTCACGTTCTACCCCCGAAATCGCGGCGTGGCTCACCCAATGCGAGCGGTGCGTGCAATAGCCCTGCATCGGTTCCATCTCGGCGATGGCATCGCTGAACCGCAGCCTGATCGTTACCACGCCACGGTCGGTGGCGACCTCGACATGGTGGTCCGGCCGGTCAGGCGATAGATCTCGCCGCGTTTTTCACGCGGCAGCCGGTCCAGCAGGCGGGGGCGACGGGCGCGCCGCCGGTGACCTCGGCCACCGCCGGAACATGCCGCCGCGCCAGCCGGACCGCCGATACGAACCCGGCGATTCCCAGAACATAGACCGCCAACGTGCCGGGATGGGGCAACCGATCCGGCGAAACCTGCAACAGCAACGGGGTGAGCACCGAGACGATCGCGGTCAGGATCGGCACCATCGTCGACAATGCGATCACCTCGACCAGCCAGGCCGGCCGATTCTCGAAGCGCTGTTCGATGGTGACCCGCACCACGCGGCCGACCAGAATCGACACGCCCACGACCACGGCCCAATATCCCAGCCGGACGGGAAACGACAGCGCGGTAAAGGTCCCGAACGGGCCGGAAAAGCCCGCCGCCAGCGATATCGCGACCCAGACATAGACGGCAAAAGGGGTATAGACGCGCCCGAAGAACCCCATGAGAATATTGTATTTCTGTTCCTGCACGGTCGGTTTCGACACTCACTTTCCTGGCGCCCTGCCCAGACCTAGCAAATCGCACCGCCCCAAGGCAAGAAAGCATGACGCGACACCACGTCAGGGAGCCGCCGGCGATGAATTATCGCCCTGAAAGCGCGCCCGCCCGGGCAGATCAGGCCGTCAGGCCCTCGGGCTCGGGCAGGCCGTGGCTGCGACAGCAGGCGGTCAGCGTGTTGGCCAGCAGGCAGGCGATGGTCATCGGCCCGACGCCCCCCGGCACCGGGGTGATGGCGCCCGCCACCGCGGCGCAGCTGTCGAACTGGCAGTCGCCCACCAGCCGGGTCTTGCCCTCGCCGCGCTCGGGCGCGTCGATCCGGTTGATGCCGACGTCGATCACCGTCGCGCCGGGCTTGATCCAGTCGCCGGTCACCATCTCGGGGCGGCCCACGGCGGCCACCACGATATCGGCGCGGCGGGTGATCTCTTCGATTTCTTTCGTGCGCGAATGCGCGATGGTCACGGTGCAGCTGTCACGCAGCAGAAGCTGGGCCATCGGCTTGCCCACCAGGTTCGAGCGCCCGATCACCACCGCGTTCAGCCCCGACAGCGATCCCAGGCGATCGCGCAGCAGCATCAGGCAGCCCAGCGGCGTGCAGGGCGCCATCGCCGCCTGCCCGCTGGCCAGCCGCCCGATATTGAGGATATGCAGCCCGTCCACATCCTTCTCGGGCGCGATCCGGGCCACGATCTCGGATTCCGACAGGTGGTCGGGCACCGGGAACTGGCACAGGATGCCATGCACGGCCGGATCGGCGTTCAGCCGGTCGATCAGGGCATAGATTTCGGCCTCCGAAACATCGGCGGGCAGCTTGTGCTCGTAGGAGTTCATCCCCGCCTCGACGGTCTGCACCCCCTTGTTGCGCACATAGACCTGGCTGGCCGGGTCTTCCCCCACCAGCACCACCGCCAGCCCGGGGGTGAGGCCGTGATCGGCTTTCAGGGCCGCGACATGGGCCGCCACCTTTTCGCGCACCTTGGCCGCAAAGGCCTTTCCGTCGATGATATCTGCCGTCATTGCCGCCTTCCCTGAGCGTGGTGGGTTCGCACCCACCCTACGCCCATATTTGTAGGGCGGGTGTCAACCCACCGTCGCCTCAGAACAGCCCTTCGACCATGCCGTCGGCATTCAGCCCGATCTCCAGCGCCGCCGGTTTGCGCGGCAGGCCGGGCATGGTCATGATCTCGCCGCAGATCACCACGACGAAACCGGCGCCCGCGCTCAGCCGCACCTCGCGGATCGGCACCGAATGGCCGGTGGGCGCGCCACGCAGGTTGGGGTCGGTCGAGAACGAATACTGCGTCTTCGCCATGCAGATCGGCAGGTGGCCGTATCCCGCCTCTTCCCAGGCGCGCAGCTGGTCGCGGATCTTCTTGTCGGCCAGCACATCGTCGGCGCGATAGATGCGGGTCGCGATGGTCTTGATCTTGTCGAAAAGGCCCATGTCGTCACGGTAGAGCGGCGCGAATTGCGCAACCCCGGCATCGGCCAGCCTGGCCACCCTCTCGGCCAGCTCGACCATGCCGGCGCTGCCCTCGGCCCAGTGCCTGCAGACGATCGCCTCGGCGCCCTCGGCCTTCGCCGCATCCTTCACCGCCTGGATCTCGGCCTCGGTATCGCCGGCGAAGTGGTTGATCGCCACCACAACCGGCACGCCGAAGGCCTTGAGGTTCGAGATATGCCGGCCGAGGTTCGGACAACCCTCGGCCACGGCCGAGACATTCTCGGCGCCCAGGTCGGCCTTGGCGACGCCGCCGTTCATCTTCATCGCCCGCACCGTGGCAACCAGAACCACCACATCGGGGGCGATCCCGGCCTTGCGGCACTTGATGTTCATGAACTTCTCGGCCCCCAGATCGGCGCCGAAGCCGGCCTCGGTCACCACATAGTCGGCCAGTTTCAGCGCCGTTGTGGTGGCGATGACCGAATTGCAGCCATGCGCGATATTGGCGAACGGGCCGCCATGCACGAAGGCCGGGTTGTTTTCCAGCGTCTGCACCAGGTTGGGCTGCATCGCATCCTTCAACAGCACGGTCATCGCCCCATCGGCGCCGATATCGCGGGCGTAAATCGGGGCCCGGTCGCGGGTATAGGCGACGATGATATCGCCCAGCCGGCGCTGCAGGTCGTTCAGGTTCTTCGCCAGGCACAGGATCGCCATCACTTCCGAGGCCACGGTGATATCGAACCCGGTCTGGCGGGCAAAGCCGTTCGACACGCCGCCCAGCCCGATCACCATGTCGCGCAGCGCGCGGTCGTTCATGTCCATCACCCGGCGCCAGACGATGCGGCGCTCGTCGATGCCCAGTTCGTTGCCCCAATAGATGTGGTTGTCGATCATCGCGCTCAGCAGGTTGTGCGCTGCGGTGATGGCGTGGAAATCGCCGGTGAAGTGCAGGTTCATCTCTTCCATCGGCACCACCTGGGCATAGCCGCCGCCGGCCGCCCCCCCCTTCATCCCGAAGCACGGGCCAAGCGATGCCTCGCGGATGCAGATCGCCGCCTTCTTGCCGATCCGGTTCAGCCCGTCGCCCAGACCCACGGTGGTGGTGGTCTTGCCCTCGCCCGCGGGCGTCGGGTTGATCGCGGTGACCAGGATCAGCTTGCCGTTCTTGTTCGCCTGCACGCCGTCGATGAACTCCTGGCTGACCTTGGCCTTGTCGTGGCCATAGGGCAGCAGGTGGTCGCTATCGATGCCAAGCTTGGCGCCGATCTCCTGGATCGGGCGTTTCTTGGCCTCGCGGGCAATCTCGATATCGGATTTGAAGCTCATTGGGGCGCCACCTTTTCTTGTGCTGCCAGGGCATGGGTTCCTGTCCCCGCTCTTACGCCGCCTGCCCGCCCGCTTGCGTTGCGAATCCGACATTTTCGCCCCCGCTTGCGGCGGGATGACGCAGAGCGGTTTCGGATCGGAACGCGCTCAGCCTGCGCGCGCCGTCTCCAGATGCGCCCAGACCGGCTGATCCGGCACATGAAGTCGCAGCCGGTCGCCCAGCGCCAGCCGCCCCGGCCGCTCGACCCAGGCGGTGACGCCGCGCCGCCCCTCGGCCGCCGGCTTGAAGCCCCGGCCGAACCCGGGATGCAGCCCCTCGATCACCTTGGCGGGCAACTGACAGGGGCGGTTTTCCATATCCACCACCAGACAGGCGCCGCTTTCCGCCTGAAGCCGCGACGACGGCGGCAGATGGGTGAAATCCGCCAGCCCCCGCACCGCCATCGACGCCCCCAGCCAGGCCGGCTCGACCCGCTCCAGCCCCATCGCCGCGGCGATCACCGCCAGCTCCTCTTCGGACACCGCCGACAGCTGCCGCACATTGGCGATCTCGGTGTCGCGCGGATGCTGGTCCAACACCCGCGAACACGACGCCCGCGTCACCCCGCCATGGGCCTCGCCCGCAATCCCGCCCCAGACCAGATCGACCGCCTCCAGCGGCGCCGAGGCCAGCCCCGCCTCACGATCCGCCACCCGGCCCAGCCAGGTGATCTCGCAGAAAAACTCGGTCGGTTTCAGTGCCGGCATCGCTCCGTCCCTTCATCTGGCCCAAAATATCCCGGGGTCCGGGGCAGAGCCCCGGGTCCACCGTCGTAATCCTAGCGTTCGGTCAGTTTCAACTCGATCCGCCGGTTCTGCGCCCGCGCCGCCTCGCCATCGCCCAGCGCGACCGGCTGGAACTCGCCAAAGCCGTTGGCCGAAAGGCGATAGGGCGGAATGCCCAGATCCTCCACCATATAGCGCACCACCGACAAGGCGCGCGCCTGGCTCAATTCCCAGTTGTCGGCGAACTCGCCCAGCCCCGACAGCGGTACGTTGTCGGTATGGCCGTCGACCTGGATGACCCAGTCGATACTGTCGGGGATGTCCTGCGCCACCTCGGTCAACAACGCCGCCACGCGGGCGATCTGCGCCTTGCCGGCATCGCTCAGCGCGGCCTCGCCCGGCGGGAACAGCACCTCGGACGAAAAGACGAAGCGGTCGCCCACCACCTTCACGCCCTCGCGGTTGCCCAGCACATCGCGCAGCCGGCCGAAGAACTCGGACTTGTATTTCTCCAGGTCCTGCTTCTCGGCTTCCAGCCGCGCCTTGTCGGCGGCCAGGCGCTCGGCCTCGGCTTCCTCCAGCTTGCGCCGCTTGCGCTCTTCCGCCGCCGCCCGCGCCAGCGCCGCGTTCAGGTCGGAGCCCAGGGTCTGGATCTGCACCTTGGCGCTGGCGTCGCGGCTCTTGTAATCGTCCAGCAGCGCCTGAAGCGATCCCAGTTGCGAGCGCAGCGCCGCCACCTGCTGATTGAGAAGCGCCTGCTGCCGCGCCGCCTCCTCGCTCTTGCCGGTCTGGGTGGCCAGTTCGTCGCGCGCCGCCGAGAGGAGCGCCGCCCGCGTCTCGGCCTCGCTCAGCGCGCTCTCGGCCTGCTGCTCGGCGGCCAGCTTCGCGGCCAGTGCCTTGCGCAATTGCTCGCGCAGCGCGTCGCGGTCGACGCCTTCGGCCTGGGCCGCCTCCACCCCCTGCAGCGCCTTGGCCAGCCGCGCCTCGAGCGCAGCGCGTTCGCTGGCGGCCGCACTCGCGGCCGTCTCGGCGCTGTGGCGGGCCTCGGCCACGGCGGCTTCGGCCGCCGCCAGCCGCTCTTCCAGGCCGGTCTTCGTGCTGTTCAGCCCCTCGCTTTCGTGCCGCGCCTCGGCCAGCGCCGCCTGCGCCGCCGCCAGGCGGTCCTCGAAGCTCTTGCGCTCGGCTGCCGCATCGTCATGGGCCGCGCTCAACGCCGCCTCGGCCGCCGCAAGCCGCGCCTCAAGCCCGGCCTTGGCCGCCTCCAGCTGCGCCGCCAACCCTTCCGCCTGACTGCGGTTCTGCGCCAGCGCCGCCTCGAGCGTGGCCAGTTGCGCCGCCAGATCGGCCGCCTCGCCGCCTTTCGCATCGGCCTCGGCCTTGGCCTTCGAGAGCGCCTCTTCCGCCGCCGCCAGACGCTCTTCCCAGCTGTCTTTCTGGGCCGCCAGCTGGCTTTCCAGCCCCGCCGCCTGCGCCTTGGTGTCGTCCAGCGCGGCCTCGAGCGTGGCCAGCCGCGCCTCGAGCGTTGCCGCCTTGTCGCGCGCCGCATCGCCGACCGACTTGGCTTCGTCGCCGGCCAGAAGCGCCGCCGCCAGTCGCAGGTCCAGATCCTCGCCAGCCTTCTCGGCGGCGGCCAGCAGGGTCAGCGTGTCTTCCGCCTTCTTGCGCTCCTGCTCCAACTGAAGCGTCATCGCCGTCAACTCGGCCTCGGAGTTCTTCAGCTTGTCGCGCAGCGCCTCGGCCGCGGCGGCCTCGGCCAGCCGGCCCGCCTCCTCGTCGCTCAACCGGCCTTCCAGACCGGCCTTCTCGGCCTTCAGGTCCGCCACCAGCGCCTCCAGCGCCTCGCGCTTGGCGGCCGCCAGCCGGGCCGCCTCGGTGCCCGCGTCGATCTCGTCGCGGGCCTGCGCCAGCGTCAGGTTCAACGCCTCCTTCTCGCTCAGAAGCGTCGCCTCGCGGGTTTCGAGATCGGAGATCGCGGCACGGTCCTTCGACTGCGCCGCCAGAAGCCCCGCGACCTGTTCCTCGAAACTGGCGATCCGGCCCGCCTGGGCATCGCGCTCGGCGGTCAGCGAGGCGATCAGCGCCGCCTGCCGGTCGGCCTGGTCGCGGGCGGTCTCGATGGTCGCGCTCAGCTCGCCCACACGGGTTTCCAGCCCGGCCGAACGGCGCTTCTCCAACCCCAGAGCCTGGGCCAGCGCCGCCACTTCCGAGGACAGCTCGTCCAGCTCGGTTTCCTGCCCGGTGATGGTTTCGCGCAGCACGAACTGGACCACCATGAAGATGGTCAGCACGAACATCAGCACCAGCAGCAGCCCGGTCATCGCGTCCACGAAACCCGGCCAGATCGAGGCCTGGAAACGCTGCCCGGTGCGCCGGTTCAGGGCCATGGATCAGCCCTCCTCGCCCTCGTGCCGGAACCTTGGCTGGGTCTTGCCCAGACGCACCGCGTTGCCCTCGGCCAGGACCTTCACCAGCGCGTTGATGTCGGTGCGCAGCTCGGCCATGGTTTCCTGCCGGCCGGCGCTGATCTCTTCCAGAATGCGCAGCATCTGCACGTCGATCGAGCGCAGCCGCATCCGGCTTTCCGCGTCCATGCCGCCATCGTGGCTGTCACGCTTGCGCAGTTCGTCCAGGATCGCCTCCTGGCCCTCGGCCACCCGCATCAGGGCGGTGTTCACCGGGCTCTGTTCGCCGGTGCGGAAGGTCATCCGCTCGATTGCGTCGGCCAGCTTGCCCAGCTTCTCGTCGACCATGGCGCGGCTCATGTCGGACCGGGTGAACAGCTGGTGCAGGTCTTCCATCTGCTCGGCCATGCTGTCGACCACGCCGGCGATCATCATCTGCTCGCCGCCGACCTCGTCGCCACCGGCCGAGACGAAGCCCAGCCGGGTGATCGAGCTGAGCCATTCCTCGAGCTCGCGGTAGAAGCGGTTCTGGCCGTGCCCCACCAGCAGCTCCAGCAGCCCCACGATCAGCGAACCCGACAGCCCCAGCAGGGACGAGGCAAAGGCCACGCCCATGCCACTCAGCTGGCTTTGCAGCCCGGTCATAAGGCGGTTGAACACCTCGACCCCGGCCTCGCCTTCCTTGGGCGCCAGGCTCTTGATGGTCTCGACCAGCGCCGGCACGGTGGTGGCCAGGCCATAGAAGGTGCCGAGAAGCCCGAGGAAGATCAGGAAATTGGTGATATAGCGCGTGATCTCGCGTTCTTCGTCGATCCGCATCCCGACGGAATCGAGGATCGACCGGGCCGAGCCGGACGAGATCTGCATCTTCGCGCCGCGCCCGCGCAACAGCGTCGCCAGCGGCGCCAGAAGCTGCGGCGCGATCACGCCGGTGTCGCGTTCGCCGACGAAGCTTTCGATCCAGCGGACCGAGCGGATCAGCTGATAGACCTGCCAGAAACAGGCGATCAGGCCGAAGATGAAGACGAAGACGATGAAGCCGTTCAGATAGGGGTTGGCCTGGAACACCGGCAGCACGCGCGGCAGGGCAAAGAAGATGCCCACCCCCGACAGGGCCAGCACGATCAGCATCATCACGATCTGGCGGATCGGATGGGAAAACTGCGGCTCGGCCTCGCGGTCGGACTGTTCCGGCTTGTCCATGATCGCAGGGGCTCCCGGCGCCTTGTTGCTTTGGCCGCGATGATAGGGGGAAGCGCAAATGAAGCCAAGGATATAACGCCCCCGGCACAGGTCTGTCGGGCGTGGCGGATCGGCGCGGCGTCAGCCTTCCCCGCGCAGGTCGCGGACGCGCCGGGCCAGCCAGGCCAGTTCGTCGTCCTGGATGCCCAGGGCGGTCAGATGCTCGGCCGTGTTGGTCAGGTATTCGTGGTTCGGGCCCATGCCGCCGCTGGCCCGGGCGATGATCTGTGCCTGCTCTTCCAGATCCAGCCCGCCGCAATACTGAACGTGATGCGGGTCGATCACATAGACCACCGCATCGACCATGCGGCCATCGTCCAGCAGGATCACATGGATCTGCTCCAGATAGGCCGAGGACACCAGTTCGCGCTCGCGCAGATAGGCCAGCACCCGGTCCTCCTGCCCTTCGGGGACACGCAGGCCGACGCCTTCGCAGACATGATCGCGGGCGGCGTCCAGCGCCAGGACAAGGCCCGGCGCGGCCTCGGTGCCGCGATGATGGATCGAGCGCATGCAGAAACTGCGGGCAAAGCCGGCCAGCCGCGCCAGCCGCTGCTCGGCCACGTCGAAGCCCGGGTTCCAGACCAGCGATCCATATCCGAAAACCCACATCGTCATGCGTCTGGCCCTTCCTGTCCGGGCCTTGTAAACACCAATCCGCGGCTGCGCGAAAGGGGGGCCATGAAACGTCTGCTTGTTGTCATCCTCATCGCCGGGGCGTTGTGGTCGGGCTATTGGCTGGTGGCCCAGCGTGGCGCCCGGGCCGGGGTCGAGGCCTGGTTCGCCGCGCTGCGCGCCGATGGCTGGCAGGCGCAGTATGACGGGTTCGCGGTGCGGGGCTTTCCCAACCGGATCGACACCCATTTCACCGCGCCGGTGCTGGCCGATCCCGGGGCCGGGTTGCACTGGGAGGCGCCCTGGTTCCAGCTGGCCGCGCTCAGCTACAAGCCCAATCACCTCATTGCCGTCTGGCCGCCAAGCCAGCGGTTGATCACCCCGGCCGGGGCGTTCGACATCGAAAGCGGCGACATGCGCGCCAGCCTGGTGATGGACCCGGCCCCCGGCCTGCCCTTCCTGCGCAGCAATTTCGTGGCCCGGGATGTGGGCGTCACCGGCCCGGGCGGCAGGCTGGCGCTGCAAGGGCTGCAACTGGCGGCCGGCCGGCTCGACGGTGAG
Source organism: Paracoccaceae bacterium (assembly GCA_041397165.1). GTDB lineage: Bacteria > Pseudomonadota > Alphaproteobacteria > Rhodobacterales > Rhodobacteraceae > JAWKXE01. The sequence continues at coordinate 17,453 of JAWKXE010000008.1, forward strand.
GGTGACGGCACCCTCTATCGCCTGGCCCTCAACGCCGACGGGCTGGCGCCGCCGGCGGCGCTGCGCGGCGATCGGCCCGCGACGCTCGATCTGGCGCGCATCGACCTGACGGTCGGTTTCGACCGGCGCTGGGAGATGACCGGCCTCGACCGCCCCCTGCCCCAGCCGCGACGGATCGAGCTGACCCGGGCCGAGGCGAAATGGGGCGATCTGAACCTGAAGGTCGAAGGTGCGCTCGACATTCACGGCGACGGGTTTGCCTTCGGCGACCTGACGATCACGCTCGACCGCCCGGACAAGGTGCTGGAGCTGCTGCGGCGGAGCGGGGTGATCGGACAAGGCCAGCTTGATGCCGCCGAAGGGTGGCTGGGGCCGGTGCAATCCGAAGGCCCGCAGACCCTGACGCTGGGGTTTCGCGGGCCGAAGCTGATGCTCGGCCCTATCGTGCTGGGGCCGGCGCCGCTGTTTCGCCTGCGTTGAACGCCCGGCTCAGTTCTGCGACAGCTGGGTCGGCCGGCGATAGAAGTGATGCACGCCGATCGTCGCGGTGCGCTGGAACTTGCGCGACCATTTCGGGCTGACCGCCTTGGTGTGGTAGTAGGTCGCCCCCTTGGTCAGCTGGCGCGGCGCGCCTTCGAGCATCAGCTTGGCCACCTTGCCGACCCTGGCATAGGCCGCCTTTTCGCGGATCACGTCCTTGTGGCCGTCGCAGGTATAGGTGAACTGGCAGGCGTATTTCCGGCCCGTGCCCTGTTTCACCACGCCGCAGACGCTGTTCGGGAAATACTTGCTGTCGACCCGGTTCAGGATCACCTCGGCCACCGCGAACTGGCCCTTCACGCTTTCGCCGCGCGCCTCGAAATAGAGCGCCTCGGCCAGGCAGGCCCATTGCGCCCCGCCGCTGGCTTTGGGCTGCGAGGCGATCCAGCCGGCGCTGTAGCTGACACCGCCGGCACCGGTCGGGCGCTGCATCAGAGCATCCAGTTCGGCCGAGGGAATCGCCCCCAGCGCCCGCTTTTCGCGACTGACCATCTGCTTGACCGAGGTATCGGCAATGGCCGGCATCGCCAGCGCCAAAGCCAGCAGAACCCCAAAGATATACCGCATGTTTCAGCCCCCAAGCTTCATGCAATGAATGAACAAACATCCTTAAGAGCCGGGTAACTATACAAAAACCTCGCGCTCGTCCAGTCTTGGCCGTTTCCCGCCCCAAAGCGGGACGGCAGCGCCCTATGGAGCGCCGCAGGATTTAGTTTTGGGAAGAAGGGCCGCCTACCCGATCTTGTCCTTGACCGCCAGCTGCGCCGCGGCCAGCCGGGCCACCGGAACCCGGAAGGGCGAGCACGAGACATAGTCGAATCCCGCCGCCCGGCAGAAGGCGATTGATTCGGGGCTGCCGCCATGTTCGCCGCAGATCGAAAGCACCAGATCGGGCCGCGCTTCGCGGCCGCGCGCGGCGGCGATCTGCAGCAATTCACCGACCCCGTCGGCGTCGAGCGTATGGAACGGATCCTCGGGGAACACCCCCTGCTGGACATAGGCCGACATGAACCGCCCGGCATCGTCGCGCGACAGGCCATAGGTCATCTGGGTCAGGTCGTTGGTGCCGAAGCTGAGGAAGGCACAATGCGCCGCGATCTCGCCGGCACGCAGCGCGGCGCGCGGGGTTTCGACCATCACCCCCAGGCGATAGGTGAAGGCGACGCCGGTCTCGGTATGCACCGCCGCCGCGACGGCGTCGATCCGGGTCTTGACGATCTCGACCTCGCGCTTGGCCGAAACCAGCGGGATCATGATTTCGGGCACCACCGGCGCGCCGGCCTTGGCGGCCAGCACCGTCGCCTCGAAGATGGCGCGGGCCTGCATGTCATAGATCTCGGGCACGGTGACGCCCAGCCGCACGCCCCGCATCCCCAGCATGGGGTTGTATTCGCCCAGCGCCTCGACCCGGCGGGTCACGTCCGACAGCGGCAGGTCCAGCGCCTCGGCCAGTTCGCGGTGACCGGCGCGGTCATGCGGCAGAAATTCGTGCAGCGGCGGGTCGAGAAGGCGGATGCAGACCGGCTTGCCCGCCATGATGCGGAAGAGCTCGGCGAAATCGGCGCGCTGCATCGGCAGCAGCCGGTCCAGCGCGGTGCGGCGGTCGTCGGCGGTGTTGGCGAAGATCATCTCGCGCATCACGATCAGCCGGTCGGATTCGAAGAACATGTGCTCGGTCCGGCACAGCCCGATCCCCTCGGCGCCGAAGCGCCGGGCGGTGGTGGCATCGGCCGGCGTGTCGGCATTGGCCCGGACCTTGATGTCGCGGGTGTCGTCGGCCCAGCCCATCAGGGTCTGGAACGCATCGTCCTGGGTCGCCTCGAGAAGCGGCGGCTGACCGGCCAGAACCTGACCCATCGTGCCGTCGATGGTCAGGATGTCGCCGGCCTTGAACACCCGGCCATCGGGCGCCATCAGGGTCTTCTTGCCGATCTGAAAGCGCATGTCGCTGGCACCCACCACGCAGGGCAGGCCCAGGCCACGGCCGATCACGGCGGCGTGGCTGGTCATGCCGCCGCGTTCGGTCAGAACCGCGACGGCGGCGTGCATCCCGCGGATGTCCTCGGGGCTGGTCTCGCGCCGGACCAGGATGCAGGCCTCGCCGCGGGCGGCATAGGCCTGGGCCTCGGCCGCCGAAAACACGAGGGCGCCATGCGCCGCACCCGGGCTGGCGGCGATGCCACGGGCCAGAACGTCGCGTTTCGCCTCGGGGTCGACCTGACGGTGCAACAGCTCGTTCAGCGCGCGCGGGTCGATCCGCATCAACGCCTCTTCGCGCGGAATGATGCCGTCATCGGCCAGCCGCACGGCGATCCGCACCGCCGCCTGGGCGCTGCGCTGCACCCGCACCCCGTCCAGAAGCCAGACCTTGCCGTTCTCGATGGTGAACTCGGCCTGCATCTCGGCGCGCAGCTTGCGGCGCATCAGCTTGGTGAACTCGATCAGCTCGGCGAAGGCCTCGGGCGCCAGTTCTTCCAGCGAGGGCCCGCGCGGGTCGCGGGTCAGGTAAAGCGCCGCCTCGCCGGTCAGGGCGTCGCGGCCCTGGCTCTGGCTCAGATAGCGGCCGGTGACCTGTTCCAGCCCGGTCTGCGAATCGATCAGCTGGATCACGCCCGATCCGCATTCGCCCTGCCCCAGCCCCAGCGCCATGCGCTGCACCACCAGCCCGAGCCCCGCATCGGCCGGCGCGCCCTTGGCCTGGCGCAGAAGCCGCGCCGTCGTCCCCTCCCAGGCCCGCGCCATCGAGCGCAGAACGGCGGCCAGTTGCACGCCGGGATCCTGCGGAAAGGCCTCTTCCGCCTCTTCCTCGTAAAGCTTCAGCGCCTCGGAAAGGCCCTCCTGCCCGGTCAGGGCGATCTCGTCGAACATGTCCGGGTCCAGCCGGGCGACATGCACCGCGTAGGTCTGCACGAAGCGCATATAGAGCGTCGCGGCGGCGTCCGAGCCCAGCCGGTCGGCATGTTCGACATAGGCCGCGTCGTTCATGCCGATGTTCAGGATCGCGCCGGGCCCGCCCCAGTCGCTGTCTTCCGAGGACGGGCGCACGCACAGCAGAGGCGCCTCGCCGAACGGGGTCAGGATGGCGTCCATGTCGGGCATCTGGCCGGCGGCGATGCGATGCACCTGATCGAAGGACAGCGCCACGGTTTCCGGCACCGGCAGGTCAAGCCGCACCAGCCGCTGCAGGCACTTGGCGCGGCCGCCATGGCTGGCCACCGCGACCGGCGCGGTGGGGGTGATCAGGGTGATATCCGGGTCTTCTTGCTGCACTGCGGCACCTTCATTTCGGGCGCAGAATACGCAGGTCAGCGCGTCTGGCAAGGGGGAAGCCTCGGGCGCATCGCTCAACGATCGTGGGCTCTGCTCCGGCGCGTTCCGCGAAGCGGCCGATTTTCAGCGATTTGACCGGGTTTTCGCAGGCGGGCGTTAATCCGGGCCTGCTAGGGTGGCGCCCGAGTGGAGTGGATGGATCATGGGATTCGAGCTGCGATTGCGGACCCGCGCCGATGTGCGGATGTTCACGGCGACGATCACGGCGATCGTGGTGCTGGTCGTCACCGCCTGGGATTACCTCTATATGTCGCCCGAGGTGTTCCAGCAGACCCGCATCGGCAGCACCTGCATTTCGGTCTTCCTGGCCGCCGCGCTCAGCCACTTCGTCGGCAGCAAGATGCGCCGGGTCGAGGATCTGACCCGGCGGCTGGAACATGCCGTCAACCACGACCACCTGACCACGGTCATCACCCGGATGCGGTTCTTCCAGCGCTGCCAGGACGAGGCCGCGAGCCTGTTTCCCGCGGTGGTCCTGGTGCTGGACATCGACCATTTCAAGGCGGTGAACGATACCCATGGTCACGAGGGCGGCGACCATGCCCTGCGCCAGGTTGCCCGCCTGCTCGCCCATAATTGCCGGTCGAGCGATCTTGTCGCCCGCTTCGGCGGCGAGGAGTTTCTGATCCTGATGCCCGGCGCCGCGCTGAAGGACGGGCTTGCGGCGGCCGAGAGGGTGCGGATGCGCATCGCCGCCGCGCAGACCGATTTTCACGGCCGCAGCATCGGCGTGACCGTCAGCATCGGCGTCGCCGATGTCGGTTCCGTCGAGACCCTGGACGAGGCGGTGCGGCTGGCCGATGCGGCGCTCTATCGCGCCAAATCCGGCGGCCGCAACCGGGTCGAGCCGGCGCTGGCATCGCCTGACGAGGTGACCGGACTGAAAGCCGCCAACGTCCCGACCCGGCGCAGCCGGGGCCGGCAGGACCGTGGCGGCGGCCTGGCCCAAAGCAACGGGTGAGACCGCGTTCGGTTCAGCCCTGGATCAGGTCCAGATCGGCGACCTGGCGACAGACCGTCCGGATCCGCGACAGAAGGTTCAGCCGGTTGCGGCGCAGCACCTGATTGTCGGAATTGACCTGCACAGCCTCGAAAAACGCGTCGATGGCCGGCCGCAGCGCCGCCATCGCTGCCATCGCGGCGGTGAAATCCTCGGCGGTCATGGCGGCGTCGATTTCGGCCTCGCCGGTGTCGAGCGCGGCGAAGAGCGCCTTTTCCTCGCCGGTTTCGGCGAATTTCACATCCGCGCCGAAGCTGTATTCGACGCCGTCCTTCGCCTCGGCCTGGGCCAGGATATTGGCGGCGCGCTTGTAGCCTTGCAGCAGGTTGTCGCCCTCTTCGGTGCCAAGGAACGTCCCCAGTGCCCGCGCCCGCATCACCAGCAGCGTCAGGTCGTCGCCGCCCAGCCCCAGGCAGGCGTCGATCACATCGTGGCGCAGGCCTTCGTCGCGCAGATAGACCTTCAGCCGGTCATGGACGAAGGCCAGCAGATCGGCCGAGATATCGGGCACCAGCGCCCCGACCGAATGCAGGATCGAGCCTTCGCCGGTCTCGGGTGCGCCGTCCTTGCCCGTCAGCCGCTCCAGCACCGCATGGAAGGCCGCGCCGAAGACGCCATGATCCGAGATTTCCTCGATCACCTCTTCCAGCGTGTCGATCTCGCCGCCGGTGGCCTTGACCCGGTTCAGCCCGATCTTGTGCAGCACCAGCTGCGCGTCGATGTAGGTGTCGAGCTTCAGCCGCAAGCCGCCCGCCAGCACGATGCGGATCACCCCCAGCGCGGCGCGGCGCAGCGCGAACGGGTCCTTCGAGCCGGTGGGCTTTTCGCCGATCGCCCAGAACCCGGTCAGCGTATCGAGCTTGTCGGCCAGCGCGACGGCACGGGAAACCGCCCCTTCGGGCACATCGTCGGACGGGCCCAGCGGCGAGTAATGCTCTTCGCAGGCGCGGGCCACCTCGGCCGGCAGGCCGGCGGCCTCGGAATAGTAGCGGCCCATAAGCCCTTGAAGTTCGGGGAATTCATAGACCATTTCCGAGCTGAGATCGGCCTTGGCGACCTTCGCCGCCTGTTCGGCCATTGCCGGGTCGGCTCCGGTCGCCGGGGCCAGCGCGCGGGCCAGCCGGGCGATGCGCGCGATCCGCGCGGCCTGGGTGCCGAGCTGGCGCTCGAAGGTCACGTTTTCCAGCTTCTCCAGCCAGGCGCCCATGCCGCCCCTGGCGACGCGCAGGTCGTTTTCCCAGAAGAACTTGGCATCGGACAGCCGCGCCGACAGCACCTTCTGATTGCCCGCCAGGATGGTGGCGCCATGATCCGGCGTCTCGACATTGGCGACGGTGATGAAGCGTTCGATCCGCCCGGTCCTGGGGTTCCTGACCGAAAAGAACTTCTGATGCTCCTTCATCGAGGTCTTCAGAACCTCGGCCGGCAGGCCCAGGAATTCGGCCCCGATCTCGCCCATCAGGACCACCGGCCATTCCACCAGCCCCGCGACCTCGGCCAGCAGGCCCTTGTCCTCGACCACTTCGAGCCCGGCGGCGAAGGCCAGGTTGGTGGCGTCCTGCCAGATGTGGCCGGCGCGTTCGCCGGCATCCAGGATGACGTGATCGCGCTTCAGCTTGGCCGCGTAATCCTCGAACCCGGTCACGGCGAAGGGCGCGCCGCCCATGAAGCGGTGGCCACGCGCCACGTTGTCCGCGACGAGGCCGTCGATGTCCAAGGGCACCACCTGCGTGCCGTCGTCACCGCTGAGGATGCAGAGGATGGACTGCAGCGGCCGCACCCAGCGCAGGCTGCCCGCGCCCCAGCGCATCGACTTGGGCCAGGGGAAATTGCGAATCGTCGCTTCCAGCACCTCGGCGACGATTTCGGTCGCCGGGCGGCCCGGGCGCTCGATCATGGCGAAGAAGATGGCGCCCTTGGGCGTGTCGCGTGTCTCCAGCTGATCGCGGGTCAACCCGGCGCCGCGCAGGAAACCCTCGATGGCCTTTTCCGGCGCGTCGGCCCGCGGGCCCTTGCGCTCTTCGCGCAGCGTGGGGCTTGCGGCCAGCAGGCCCTCGACCGCCAGGACCAGACGGCGCGGCGTCGAAAACCCCTGGGCGGCGGCATAGGTCAGCCCGGCCTCGACCAGCCCGTCGGTGACGCGGGCCTTCAGGTCCTCGGCCGCGCGGGCCTGCATCCGGGCCGGGATTTCCTCGGAAAAGAGTTCGATCAGAAGATCAGGCATGTCAGTCGCTTTCCGGTCCGGCGGTATCAGACGCCTTGGATTGGGGCTGGGGCGGGCAATCGGCGGGGGCGGGCTTGCCGTCGAACACCACTTCGCCGCAATGGTTGATCTGGTGCCAGGCAAAGCCGCGCCCGTCGGGCAGAACGGCAATCACCCGGTCGACACCGTAATGCACGTTCCTGGTGCCCAGGAAGGCCACCGCATCGCCCTGTTCCAGCGCCTGGCCGATCTCCTGCGCATCGAAACAGTCGAACCACCTGGGCCCGACCAGCGGTTCGGCGCCCGGATAGGCCTGATAGGTCTCGGTCAGCATCGGGATCGAATTCTGCGCGATGAAACAGGCGCGATAGCGGATGGGCGAGCTGTCGGCATCCACCGCCTTGAAATCGCTGTAGAGAATCGGTTCGGGCCGGCCCGAGGCCAGCGAGGTCAGCATCACGTCATCGTCGCCGCGCGCCGCGACTTCGACGTAATAGCCGTATTCCTGGTAGTAATAGACCACCGCGCCGAAGATCAGTGCCGTTACCACGATGAAACTCCCGACCAGCTTGCCGTTCATGCCCCTGCCGTCTCCGCCACGAAACCGCCGGCCTCGGTCTGCACGAAGGCATCGGCGCATTGCTTGGCCAGCGCCCGGACCCGGCCGATATAGGCCTGGCGTTCGGTGACCGAGATCACGCCGCGCGCGTCGAGCAGGTTGAAGATATGGCTGGCCTTGATGCACTGGTCATAGGCCGGATGCGCCATGATGATGCGCTTACCGGTCTTTGGGTCTTCCGCCGGATGATCCAGCAGCGACTGGCACTCGGCCTCGGCCTCTTCGAAGTGGCGCAGCAGCACTTCGGTGTTGGCGGCGTCGAAATTGTGCCGCGAATATTCCTCTTCCGTCTGGCGGAACACGTCGCCATAGCTGAGCGCGATCGGCGCTTGCGGGTCGTTGAACGGCATCTCCATCACATGGTCGATGCCCAGCACATACATCGCCAGCCGTTCCAGCCCATAGGTCAGCTCGCCCGAGACCGGATGGCAATCATGCCCGCCGACCTGTTGAAAATAGGTAAACTGAGAGACCTCCATCCCGTCGCACCAGACTTCCCAGCCCAGACCCCAGGCGCCCAGCGTCGGGCTTTCCCAGTCGTCCTCGACGAAACGGATGTCGTGCAGGCCCATGTCGATGCCGATGGCCTCGAGGCTGCCGAGATAGAGGTCCTGCAGGTTGGGCGGGCTGGGTTTGATCAGCACCTGATACTGGTAATAGTGCTGCATCCGGTTGGGGTTTTCGCCATAGCGCCCGTCGGTGGGGCGGCGCGAGGGCTGCACATAGGCGGCCGCCCAGGGCCGGGTGCCCAGGGAGCGTAGCGTTGTGGCCGGGTGGAAGGTGCCGGCGCCGACCTCCATGTCATAGGGCTGCATGATGGCACAGCCCTGCGCCGCCCAATAGGATTGCAGGCGCAGGATGATCTCCTGGAAGGAACGGGGTTTGGCCGGTTCGGCTGCCATGGCAAGGGCCCTTTGTCGCGCGCGGGGTCGGGAGGGGTAAGAAATCGCGCCCTGATTAAAGGGGGGGCGCGGCAGGGTCAATTGCACGCTCACGCATTATTTGGGTGCATGACCCACGGGATTTGGTAAAACCCCTCCCAGACTCGACCACAAGAGTGAACAAAGGGCCTGACGGGGATCATGACGAGACTGTTTTTCGCGGTAATTCTGGCAATTGTCTTCAACATCCGGGGCGCGGCGGCGCAGCAGGATATCGCCTGGGTGCAGATCGAGGCGCTGCCAAGCCTGACCGCGGCCGAGGAACGGGTGCGCGCCTATGCCGGGCGGCTGCCCGACGTGAACGGGTTTGCGCTGGGCGGCGGCTGGTATGGCGTGGTGCTGGGCCCCTATACCGGCGCCGATGCCGAGCGGGTGCTGAACGTCTATCGCACCGAGAGCGAGATCCCGCGCGACAGTTTCATCGCCTATTCCAGCGCCTTTCAACAGCAGTTCTGGCCGGTCGGCGCCAACCTTCTGAACCTGCCGCTGGCCGGGCAGACCACCGCGCTGGCGCAACCGCAGCAAGAGCCGCAGGCGACCCAGCCGCAGGCCGGAAATTCCCAGGCAGAACAACAGCCTGCCCCCGCCGACGAAACCCCGCGCCAGGCCCGCGAAAGCGAGGCCCAGCTGAGCCGCGAGGACCGGATGCAGCTGCAGGTCATGCTGCAATGGGCGGGGTTCTATGACGGTGGCATCGACGGCGCCTTCGGTCGCGGCACGCGCGGCTCGATGGCGGCCTGGCAGGAGGCCAACGGCTTTGAGGCCAGCGGCATCCTGACCACGCTGCAGCGCGCGGCGCTGAAGAAACAGTATAATGCCGTGCTGGAGGGGCTTGGCCTGCAGACCGTCGCGGATACCACCGCGGGGATCGAGATGCAGATGCCGATGGGGGTGGTGGCGTTCAGCAAATACAGCCCGCCCTTCGTCCATTACGATGCCAGGGGGGATGGTCCCGCGCGGGTGCTGCTGATCAGCCAGGAGGGCGACCAGAACACCCTCTATGGCCTCTATGACATCATGCAAACCCTTGAAATCGTGCCCGAAAAGGGCGAACGCGAGCGCAAGGGCGACAGCTTTGTCCTGACCGGGCAGAACGACCGGATCGTGTCCTATACCGAGGCCGAGCTGAAGGGCGGCGAAATCAAGGGCTTCACCCTGATCTGGGCCGCCGGAGACGAAGAGCGGCGGCAGCGGCTCTTGTCGGAAATGCGCAACAGTTTCAAGCGCTTGGACGGCGTGATGAGCCCGGCCGAAGGGGCCGATGAGGTGCAGAAGATCGACCTCGTCTCGGGGCTGGAGATTCGCCGGCCGAAACTGTCGCGCTCGGGCTTCTTCGTCGACCGGAACGGCACCGTGGTGACCACCGCCGACGCGGTGGCGCAATGCGACAGGATCACGCTCGAGGACGAATACGAGGCCCGGGTCGTCTATACCGATGCGGCCCGCGGCGTCGCGGTGCTGCGCGCCGCCGAACCGCTGGCGCCGGGCGCCGTGGCGGCGCTGCGCCGGGCGATCCGCGGCTGCAATCCGAGATCGCGGTGTCGGGCTATTCCTATGGCGGGGTGCTGGGCGCGCCGACGCTGACCTTCGGAACCTTGAGCGATGTCAAGGGCTTGAGCGGCGAGGCCGAGTTGAAGCGGCTGGCGTTGAACGCCCTGCCCGGCGATGCCGGCGGGCCGGTCTTCGACGATGGCGGCGCGGTGATGGGCATGCTGCTGCCGGCCGATCAGGGCGGCCGCAAGCTGCCCGGCGATGTCAGCTTTGCGATGGATTCGGCCAGCCTGCGCGCGGTGCTGGACGCCGCCGGAGTGACGGCCGAGGGCGCCGGCCCGCGCGGCCAGATCGACCCCGAGGACCTGAACCGCGAGGCCGTCGGCATGACCGTTCTGGTCAGCTGCTGGTAAGCCCCCGGCGACCCACCGTCCCGGGCGGTTAACGGCCCGAAACATGAACAGAGGGTAAAGTCTGCCCCCCGGCTGGCGCGCGGCTGCCATCCGTCGGGCGCGCGGCGCGGCAAGGGTTCGGCAAGACCTGCGGTTAACCCGCCGCGCGCAGGCCCGGCGACCGTTGCAATTTCGTTAAACTCCGCCGTGTTTGCCGGGCCCGCGTTAACCGCCGGGTAACGCCGGCGCGGCACACTTCTTTCCGATGCGATGCAATGCGCCTGCCCCTGCCCGGGCCGGGCCGTTTCCGGAACATGAGGAGCCCGAGAGATGCCGAAATCCATGACCGCCGCGCTGGCGCTGATCGCCGCCGCCTGCCTGCCGATGCTGCCGATGGCCGCGCAGGCCGGCGGGCTGAAGGTGCCGCCCGAGGCGCTGCACCTGGCCCGCAGCACGGCCAGGACCCCGACGGCGACGCCGCCGGCCGGATATCAGGGGCAATGGTGGGTGCACCCCGCCGGCTGCCGTTACAGCCGCGCCGGCCGCCCGGGCGAGGTGGTGTGGTTCCTCAATGCGATCCCGCGCGGCGTCTCGTGCCCCGAATTCATCCTGCAGCAACCGATCGACGACAGCTATCGCGCGCCGCATATGATCGACGGGTGAGCGGTGCGTCGACTGTCCCGCACCCTTGACCTTCGCGCGCGGGATGGTGGGTTGCACCCACCCTACGCGGTCAGCGCGGGGGTCATGCGGATCAACGTGGGACGGGCGGCGCTGAGCGCCGTCTGAACCTCGCGCTGTAGGTCCTCGAGCGTCGCCGGCTGCGCGGCGTGGGCGCCATAGGCCCGGGCCAGCGCCAGGAAATCGGGGTTGCGGGCGACCACCGCGTTGGGCGCGATCTGGGCGGCGGTCATGCTGTCCTCGATCTCGCCCAGCTTGGCGTTGTCCCAGATCAGGATCGGCAGCGGCAGGCCCAGTTCGACGGCGGTGCCCAGTTCCTGGATCGTGTATTGGAAGCCGTAATCGCCGGCGATGGCGATGGTGGGCAGATCCGGCCGCGCCACGGCCCCGCCGATGGCGGCGGGCAGCGCATAGCCCAGCGTGCCGAAGCCGGTGGGGTGGTGCCAGAACCCCGGCCGCGTCATCGGCCAGGCCTCTTGCGCCGCATAGGCGAACTGGGTCATGTCGGAATAGATCGTCGTCAGCTCGGGCAGCGCCTTGCGCAGCGCGTCCGCCACCGCGAGGATTCCCGGCCGCTCGGACTCGATCTGCGCGCGCCAGCGCTTTTTCAGCGACCGGACCCGGGCCGCGTCCCATTCGCCGATCGGGGTGTGACCGTCGAGCTGTTCCAGCAGCCGCTCGAAGAACTCCTCGGCCCGGCAGGGCAGGACGATGCCCGCCTCGGGGCGGAAGCTGGCGGGGTCGATATCGACCTGGATGCAGGTGCCGCGAATGCCGGACCGGGTGCGCCACAGATCGGTCTCGGCCAGCTCGGTGCCGACCAGGACGACCACATCGGCCTCGGCCAGGATATCGGCCGCGTCCGGGCGAGCCAGGTAGCTGCCGAAATTCAGCGCATGGCTGCCGGCCACGCCACGCCCGGCAAAGGTTTCGAACGACGCCGCCTTGAGTTTCCGCAGCGCCTCGTTGGCGGGATAGCCGCAGGCGCGCGCGCCACCGCCGAGGATGAAGAGCGGCCGCTTCGCCTGCAGGATCCGCTCGAAGATGCCCCGCATCGCGATCTGCCGGTCGATGTAACCGGCGGGCGCGGGCCCGGGCGGAGCTGCGGGTGCCCCGAGCACGGAAATCGGGATCTGGATGTGTTTCGGTCGCGGGCGCCCGAATTTGAATTCCATCAGCGCCCGGTCGATCAGGGCATAGGCGGCCTCGGGCGTGCGGGCCTCTTCGGACCAGTCGCAGACGGTGGCGGCGGCGGCGCGCTGGTCACGCATCTGGTGCAGCTGGCCGCGGGTGGCCGCCGTCTCGTCGAGGCAGGAGGAAATGACGAGCAGCGGCACGGAATCGGAATAGGCCTGGCCCATCGGGGTCATGATGTTGCAAAGGCCGGGGCCGGTGATGACGAACGCCACGCCGGGGCGGCCGGTGGCGCGGGCATAGCCATCGGCCATGAAGCCGGCGCCCTGTTCGTGGCGGGCGAGGATATGGGTGAGGCCCGCCTCCTCGATGCCGCGATACATCTCGATATTGTGGACGCCGGGGATGCCGAAGATCACCTCGACCCCGCGGGATTTCAGCATATGCGAGATTTGCGCGCCGAGCGGTCGTTGCATCAGGCCCTCCAGAATTGCGGGGTGAAGAGGGCGAAGACCGCCATCAGTTCCAGCCGGCCGATCCACATGCCGAAGCTGAGGATCCATTTCGCGGTGTCGTTCAGGGTCGAGAAGTTGCCGGCCGGGCCGATGGTGTCGCCGAGGCCGGGGCCGATATTGGCCACCGCCGTGGCCGCGCCGGAAAGCGAGGTGATGAAATCGAGCCCGGTCATCGACAGCGCCACGGCCAGAAGCCCCAGGGTGACGGTGAAGAAGACGAAGAAGGCCATGACGGAATCGAGCACGTCCTGCGGCACCGGGCGGCCGTCGAAGGCGGGGCGGAAGACGCCGTGGGGATAGGCGGTGCGCTTCAGCTGCGCCCGGATCGAGGAGAACAGGATCTGATAGCGGAAGATCTTGACCGAGCAGGCGGTCGAGCCGGCGGCGCCGCCAATGAGGCCGAGGAAGAAGAACATCGAGATCAGCAGCGGCCCCCAGCCCATGTAATCGACCGAGGCATAGCCGGTGCCCGAGATGATCGAGGTGATGTTGAACAGCGCCTCGCGCGCCGCCTGTTCCCAGTGATGCGGGAAGATCGTGGTCAGGACGGCGGTCGTGACCACCACCAGCACCGCGATGGTGCCCAGGAAGGCGCGCGCCTGGGTGTCGCGCCACAAGGGCCCCGCCTGGCCGTTGATCAGCTGGACATAGCGCACGAAGGGCAGCGCGGCGAGGATCATGAAGACCGAGGCGGCATATTCCGCCGGCCCCGAGAAGGTGCTGAACGAGGCGTCGTAATTCGAGAAGCCGCCGGTCGACATGGTGGTCAGCGCATGGACCACCGCGTCGAAGGTCTCCATCCCCAGCACCAGATAGGTCAGCGTGCAGGCCAGCGTCAGCCCGATATAGATGACCGAGATCTGGCCGGAAATCTGCGTCGCGCGCGGCAGGATCTTGCCCATGGTGTCGAACGCCTCGGAGCGGAAGATCTGCATCCCGCCGACCCTAAGCTCGGGCAGGAAGACCATGGCGACGACGATGATGCCGATGCCGCCCAGCCATTGCAGGATGCCGCGCCACAGCAGGATGCCCTGGGGCAGGTCGTCGAGCCCGGTGATGACGGTCGAGCCGGTGGTGGTGAGGCCCGACATCGCCTCGAAGAACGCATCGGTGAAGCCCAGCTGGGTGTCGCCCAGCATCAGCGGCAGCGCCCCGAAGAACGGCAGGACAAGCCAGACGCCCGAGGTGATCAGGAAGGTCTGTTGCAGCGTCAGGCGCGGGCGCAATCCGTTCTGGCAGCTGAGCGCGGTCAGCCCGCCGGCCAGCAGGCTGAGCAGCGACGACAGGCCGAAGGCCGGCCAGTGACCGCGCCCTTCGGCCAGGTCGACCGCAAGCGGCAGCAGCATGGCCAGGCCCAGAGCCGCCACCAGAAGGCCAGTCACATATCCGACGGGTCTGAGATCAATCATCACGGGCAGGCTTGGCTTGGGCGGCGGGCGCTGTCAAGCGGTGCGGGACGGCAGGCCGTGCGCCTGCGCTCAGACGATCATCCGGCGGCCCGGATACGCACGCCGTAAAGCACGGTCAGCACGCCGATCGCCGGGATCAGCCCGGCCCACCAGGCGGCAAAGCGCAGGGCGATGGCCGCCATGTTGGCGCCGGGCAGAAGCCCCGCCAGTTCGGCCACCAGGGTGATGACCAGCGCCACGACATAGATCGGGCCGCTGTATCCGGAGGTCGCGCGCCAGCTTTCGCCCATGTCGATGGGCCGGCCGATGGCGGCCCCGGGCAGCACCAGCCCGTGGCGCAGCACGATCGACACCAGCAGCGCGTTGATCGCGATCGACACGATCTTGCCGCCAGGCCCGCCAGGCCCAGCACCGGCACCAGCGGCACCAGCAGGAACTTGATCATCAGGAAGATGACGAAGGCCAGCAGGGCGAATTTCATCACTGCATCGAAATAGCCGTCGAAGGCTTCGGAATTGTTCTTCGGCAGCACCGCGACGGCCTCTTCCTTCAGCAGGATATGCCGGTGCCAGCTCATCGCCACCCAGGCGCCGATCATGCAGAAGACGAAGAGCGAGACCGCCATCGCCGGCAGATAGCCGTAATGCCCCGCCACCGCCACCAGGTTGCCGGGCAGCGCCGCCTGCAGATCGAGCCCCGCCATCAGCCGAAACAGCGCAAAGGCCACCGCCGTGCCAACCGCCCAGGGCAGCACGGTCAGGCGGATCGTCGCGCCCGGATCGCGGGCCATCGACTGGACGGCGAAATAGACGACGGAAAACCCTTGCATCACGCGCACTCCAACAAATGCCCGGGCAGGATGACGGCGCATTCTGGCGAATTTGAGGCGTTTGCGCGGCTTTCGCCGTGGCCGGCCCCGCTCTTGGGGGGCGGAAAAGGCGAACGGCGCGCGCCGGATCGGGGGCGCGCGCCGGTCATGCCGGAACAGACGATTCAGACGATTCAGGCGGTTCGGGCGCGGTGTTCAGACGTAGAACAGATCGCTGAACACGTGATAGGCGATCTGGTCGCGCTTGATGCCCATGCGGGCCAGTTCCGCGTCGGATTTCGCTTCCAGGGGCCTCGATCTGCCGCGGCGCGAGCGGGCATCGGCATAGGCGCCGAAGTTGCGAACGATCGAGGCCATCAGCCGCTCGTAACCCGAGCGCGGCGCCGAGGAGAAGGCGAATTGGGTCGTGATGTCAGTCATTTCGGAAACCTTTCAGCGTGGTCGTGGTTGTCGGTTTCCTCCCTTGAGACCAAGATAGGGGAAAATACGGCAGAACCACTGACATTTCTGCATAGCTGCCGCCCGGATGCTGCAACGCAGCAAAACCCGGCGGCCGGTGGCCAGGGGCGCTTTTCCATGGAAATTCGCGGCGGCGATGCCCAGATTGGGGGCTACGGAACAGGCGCCGGAAAAAGGAGCGGCACGCGACATGAACCAGGTCCTGCGCAGATCGGGCGTGGCCGGGCGGTTCTTTCCCGGCGAGGCGGCGGCGCTGGCGGAGGAGGTGGCGCGCTGCCTCGCCGAGGCCGGGCGCGTCTTCGCCCGGTGCCGTCGCGGCCGCGCGCCGTGATCTCGCCCCATGCGGGCTATGGCTTCTCCGGGGTGCTGACGGCGGCGGCGTTGCGGGCCGGCGCGGCCTGGCCGCCCGCACGCATCGCCATCCTGTCGCCGGCGCATCGCCACGCCTTTGCCGGGCTGGCGGTGCCGTCGCAGGCGGGCTATGGCTTTCCCGGTTTCGAGATCGCCATCGACGGGCCCGCGCGCGACCGTCTGGTCGCGGCCGGCCTGGTGCAAGTGACTGATCAGGCGCATGATTTCGAACACGGGATCGAAACCCAGTTGCCCTTCCTGAACGCGCTTTACCCGGGCGTTCCGGTGCTGCCCGTGGTGATCGGCCAGACCGAGACGGCGCCGGTGGCGGCGCTGGTCGATGCGCTGGCGGCGGCGCCGGGCGAGACGCTGTTCGTGCTGTCGAGCGATCTGAGCCATTTCCTGAGCCGCGACCGGGCGCTGGTCCGCGACGCCGGGACGGCGCGCAAGATCGAGACCGGCGATCATGCCGCGCTGGGCGGGCAGGATGCCTGCGGCGCGCGTGGCATCGCGGGTTATCTGGCCTCGCGCCATGGCGCCGGGGCGCGGGTGCTCAGGCTGGGCATGAGCAGTTCCTTCGCCACCACCGGCGACGCGGCCCGCGTGGTCGGCTATGGCGCCTGGAGCCTGCATGGCCCGGCCGACGACATCCTGGGCGCGACCGAGCGCGCGCGCCTGCTGCAGGTGGCGCGCGAACGGCTGGAGCTGCGGGCGTGCAACGGCCAGGCGGGCGAGCTGCCGCTCAAGGGCTTCGGCCCGCGCCTGCTGGGCCATGGCGCCAGCTTCGTGACGCTGGAACGCGATGGCCGGCTGCGGGGCTGCATCGGCACGCTGAGCGCGCACCAGCCGCTGGTGCGCGATGTCGCCGAGAACGCGGTGAAGGCCGGGTTTTCCGACCCGCGTTTCCCGCCGGTCGCGGTGGCGGAACTGGCGGCGCTGCGGCTGAAGATCTCGGTCCTCGGCCGGCCGGCGCCGGTCGAGGCCGCCGACGAGGCCGCCGCGCTGGCCGCGCTGGTGCCGGGGCAGAGCGGCGCGATCCTCAGCGACGGGCGGCGGCGGGGCCTCTTCCTGCCGCAGGTCTGGGACAGCCTGCCCGAGCCACGGGCCTTCCTTCGCGGGCTCAGGCGCAAGGCCGGCGTGGCCGAGGATCACTGGAGCGGCACGACGCGGCTGGAGCTGTTCCGGGCGGAGGCGTTCGGCGAGGCCTGAGGCCTGAGGCCTCAGAGGAAGACGTATTTCAACCCGATCCCCAGCACGATCACGCCCATGGCGGCCTGCAGCACGCTGTTCTTCATCGCCTTGTTGATCCGCGGCCCCAGCACGGCGCCGATCAGCGCGCCGACGATCAGGGGGATCAGCAGGCTCCAGTCCAGCGGCGCGCCGAGGCGGATGAAATTGCCGATCGAGACCATCAGCGACAGGATGATCGAAATCGCCGCCGTGGCCGGGATGATATACATCGGCATCCCCAGCACCGAGGCCATGTAGGGCACCAGAAGGAAGCCGCCGCCGACCCCGAAGATCGCCGCCGTCATGGCGATCAGCACGCCGGCCAGGAAGGGCGACCACAGCGGCACGGAATAGAGCCTTTCGCCATAGCGGAAGGCCAGCGCCCGCGGGTCGAGCGCGACGATCCGCACCTTGCCGCCCTGCAGATGCGACACCGGCACCCCCGAGGGCCCGTAGAGCTTCCAGAAGATCTGCGCCGCGATGCCCAGCGTCAGCAGCCCGAAGAGCGGCCGGAACTGCGCCATGTCCGCCAGGTAAAGCGTCGACAGGGTCGAGCCGGCATAGGCCCCGATCAGCCCCCCGGCCCCGAGCGTCAGGCCCAGCGGCACCACGGCCGAGGCGCGGCGCAGATAGCCCGGCACGAAGACCAGCGCGGTTGCCAGCACCACGATCTGGGTCATCGGCTTGACCGAATTGGGGTCCATCACACCGAAGAGGGTGATCAGCCCGAACGAGGTCAGAATCCCCCCCGCCGCCCCGATGGCCGAGAAGACGATGCCGACGAAGACACCCCAGATCAGGATGCCGGCAAGAGTAAGGATGACCAAGGGATGCCTCCCGCAGCGATGATATGCGGAAAGCCTAATGTATGGGCGGCACCGGGTGAAGGACCGCTATTGCCGCAGCTCTGCCGGGCTGACCGCCACCGGGGGGCGGCACGCGCCCCCTCCGCCCTTTCATCTTTCCAAAAATACTCGATCCAACCGCGCTGCCAGGGCCCGCCCGCAACGGGGTGCTCAGCCGACGTGGAACAGCGTGGCGAAGAGCCTGGGGTCGAGGCTGTCGCTCTCGAACAGGTCGCCCTCGGTCAGGACCGAGACGGCATCGTGCGAATGCAGCGATTCCTGATGGCTGGCCACGACGCGGAAATCGCCGACGCGGCGGTCTTCCTCGAGCTGCTGGGCAAAGAGCCGGGCGGCGTCCTCGACGAAGATCGGGTTGGCGGCGTTCAGCTCGGCAAAGGCCTGTTCGTCCTCGCGCTTCACCATCACCTGGGTTTCCGTCGGCACCGCGGCGCGGGCCAGGTCGATCAGGTCTTCGAACCACAGGCAGTCGGTGCCGCAGGCGACCTCGACCGAGAGCCGCGCCACCGAGCGTTGCGAATGCGGCGTCGCCAGCTGGCCGCGGAACTGGCGGGCATGTTCGCTGAGTTCCAGCGAGCAGGGGCAGGTCGAGGAATAGACATAGTCGAGATGGATGATCTTGGTGCGCACCCCGGCCTGTTCGACCAGTTCCAGCGCGATGTCGTAATACTGATAGCCCGCCAGCCCCGAGCGCAGCGAACTGACCTTCATCGGGAAGGAGAAGCGCATCTGGATGCGGGCGTCGAAACTGTCCAGATCGGCCTTGTAATCGTCGAGCGCGGCCTCGATCGCCTCGAAGCTGAAGGTCTTGTCGGCATGGGCATAGAAGCTGCGCATGATGCGGCTCATGTTGATGCCCTTCTTCTCGGCCTCGAGGCTGACGGTGCCGGTGACCGAGGTTTCCAGCGTCAGATCGCCATCGTCGCGGGTGTGGAACCGGATCGGCAGGCGGAAGTTCGAGATGCCGACATGCTGGATCACCCGGCGGGCGCCCTTGATCAGGCTTTCGGGCCCGTTCTGAAGATCGGGCAGCGTGGCCTTGTAGGCCTCGTCGACGGCAAACTCTTCCGGGTAGGCCCGGGCCAGGGCCGGATAGTTCGACAGCGGCGCCTCGGGCAGAAGCCGGGCCAGCGCCGGGTCGAGATCGGCCAGTTCCTCGGGCGTGGCGGCCTGGGCCCAGAGCCGCAGCCGGGCGAGCGCCGCTTCGGCCTCGTCCCTTGTCGGTGCCTGGTCGAGATCGCTGACATGCCGGTTCATCGGGGGGCCCTCCCTTTCAGGGTCGTTCTGCCCGCATAATGTAGGCGGGAAAGTCAGGTTTGCAAATTTCCGCGCAAAACGCCATGGCCTTCCGTCCGTCCCGCACCGCCGAGAAAACGCTTTCCAAACCTGCGCGACGGGCGGCAGACTGAGCCGGGACGCATCGGGGAGACGCGGATGCACGATCTTCTGGACCTGGCACGATATCCGCTCGACCGGCCCGAGAGCGCGGATTGAAAGGCGCTGGTCGGCCGTTGCCGGGACGATCTGGCGCGGGAGGGCATGTTCAACCTCGACGGCTTCATGCCGCCCGAGGTGGCGCGGAATGCGGCCGAGACGCTGGCGCCGCGCTTTGCCACCCAGGCGTTCCGGCACCAGCGGGCGCATAACATCTATTTCCTGAAAGAGGTGCCTGGCCTGCCGCCCGATCATCCGGCGCTGCAGGTGTTCGAGACCTCGAACGATACGCTGTGCTGGGATCAGCAGGCCGGCAGCGCGATGGATCGGCTCTATCGCTGGCCCGCCTTCGCCGGGTTTCTGGCGGCGACGATGGGCAAGCCCGCGCTATTTCCGATGGCCGACCCGCTGGCGGGGCTCAACACCATGGCCTATGGGCCGGGCCAGGCGCTGAACTGGCATTTCGACCGCTCGGAATTCACCACCACGCTGTTGCTTCAGGCGCCCGAGGCGGGGGGCGCCTTCGTCTATCGCAGCGATCTGAGAACCGACGACGATCCGAATTACAACGGCGTGGCGCGGCTTCTGGCGGGCGACGATCCTGAGGTGAAGACCCTGACGCTGAGCCCGGGCACGCTGAACGTGTTTCGCGGCAAGAACACCCCGCACCGTGTCGCCGATGTGAGGGGCGAACGGGCGCGGGTGATTTCGGTGTTTTCCTTCTTCGACCGCCCCGGCGTGAGGTTTTCGGACGAGGAGCGGATCGGGTTCTACGGCCGCGCTGGGTGAAGGCAGAACGGGTGGCGGAGTGACCCCCGCCAGCCGCGGAGTCAGGCTTGGTCGAGCGCCTGCAGGATATCCGCGATCAGATCGTCCGGATCCTCCAGCCCGACCGAGAAGCGGATCAGCCCGGGGGTGATGCCCAGCGCCGCCTTCTGATCCTCGGGCAGGCGTTGATGCGTCGTGGTCGCCGGGTGGGTGGCGATCGACTTGGCATCGCCCAGGTTGTTCGAGATCACCGCGATCTGCAGGGCGTTGAGCGCGCGGAAGGCGGCCTCCTGCCCGCCCTTCAGGTCGAACGAGACCACGGTGCCGCCCTGCCCCGTCTGGGCCTTGACCAGATCGTATTGCGCGTGGCTGGGATGGCCGGGATAGAGCACGCGGGCCAGTTTCGGGTGCCCCTGCAGCGCCTCGGCCAGTTTCAGCGCGGTCTCGGCCTGGGCGCGGACGCGCAGGTCGATGGTTTCCAGCCCCTTCAGCATGATCCAGGCGGTGAAGGGCGACATCGCGCCGCCGGTATGCTTCATGTAAGGCTCGACCGTCTTGCGGATGAAGTCGCGGGTCCCGAGGATCACCCCGCCCAGCGCCCTGCCCTGGCCGTCGATATGCTTGGTGGTGGAATAGATCACCACATCCGCCCCCAGATCGACCGCGCGGGAAAAGACCGGGGTGGCGAAGACGTTGTCGATCATCACCAGCGCGCCCACGCCATGGGCCATCTCGGCCACGGCGCGGATGTCGATCACCTCGAGCGTCGGGTTCGAGGTGCTCTCGAAGAAGACCAGCCTTGTGTCGGGGCGCAGGGCGGCGCGCCATTGGTCCAGGTCGGTGCCGTCGACCAGCGTGACCTCGACCCCGAAGCGCGGCAGGATCTCGTCGAGGATATAGAGGCAGGAGCCGAAGAGCGCACGCGCCGCGACGACATGGTCGCCCGCCCTGAGCGCCGAGGTCAGCGCCGCGTTCACCGCCGCCATGCCCGAGGCCGCCGCGAAGGCGTCCTCGGTGCCTTCCAGCGCGGCGATGCGGTCTTCGAACATCGCCACGGTGGGGTTGCCGTAGCGGGCATAGATGAACTCGTCCGGGCCGGAGGTCAGGAACCGGGCCTCGGCCGCCTCGGCGGTGTCATAGACAAAGCCCTGGGTGAGGAAGATCGCCTCGCTCACCTCGTTATACTGGCTGCGGCGGGTGCCGCCATGCACCAGCGTGGTGCGCGTCTTCCAGTCGTTCATCGGTCGCTCCTTTCCGGGGCGCGCGCGGCCCCATGAAAAAACCCCGGTCGCGGTCAAGCGAAGCGGGGTTTCCGTCCGATGACCTTTTAGCGGAAGTGTTTAACGTGGCCCGCAATCCGGTAACAAATCGCCACGACCTGCCGGATAGCAGGCGGCCCGGGTTGCGTCAATCCCGATCCGGGCCCGATCCGGGGCCCGATCCCGGCCCGATTCTGGCCGGCACGCGCCGTTACGGTTCTGTAACCAAGCTTTCACCGCCCTGTCATAGCCTTCTGGGATACCCCGAACGCAAGATATGGTAGAGGTCTCCATGCCCCTGATCCGGGTCAACCAGCAGGACGACGGCCTGGCGCTGCACCGCAGCCCTGCCCCGGCGCGGGTGGCCCTGCGGCACGCGGCGCAGGGCGGGCGCGGGCCGGTGATCGTGATGGTGCACGGCTTCAAGTTCCGCCCCTATGCCGGGCCCGATTGCCCGCATGACCACATCTTCGCGATGCGCGACGGGGCCTGCTGGAAGGCGCGCAGCTGGCCGCGGGGGCTGGGCTTCGGCGGCGGCCAGCGCGACGAGGGGCTGGGCCTGGCCTTCGGCTGGGACAGCATGGGGCCGATCCGCCAGGTCTATGGCCGCGCCGCCCGCGCCGGGGCCGTGCTGGCCGACGCGATCCGCGCGATCCGCAGCGCGGCGCCCGACCGACCGGTCCATGCCATCGCCCATTCGCTGGGCACGCGGGTGGTGCTGCAGGCGCTGCCGCATCTGGCGCCGGGCGATATCGGGCGGATCATCTCGCTCAACGGGGCCGAGTTCGCCGGCACCGCCCGGGCCGCGCTGGAGCGCGGGGCCGGGCCGGCGGCCGAGTTCATCGCCGTCTCGGGGCGCGAGAATGCCGGATACGAGCTGCTTCTGGAACGCTTCGTCGCGCCCGAGCAGCGCGGCGACCGGGCGCTGGGCCGGGCGCGGCTGCACGGGCCCGGGCGGGTGCATCTGCGGCTCGACCGGGCGGCGCAGGCCGAGCGGCTGATCGCGCTGGGATACCCGCTGGCACCCGAGCGGCGGCTGGTGTGCCACTGGTCGAGCTATCTGCGCGGCGGCGCGCTGGGCTTCTATGCCGGGCTGATGCGCCAGGCCGACAGCCTGCCCCTGAGCCTGTTGCAGCCGGTCGAACTGCCCCCCGAGCGGGCGGGCTGGACGCTCTTGCCAATGGGGTGGAAAGCGTCATCATGAGGCCCTGAGCAAGGAGCCCGCGCCATGACCCAGCCCATCGACCTCTATTACTGGCCCACGCCGAACGGCTGGAAAATCTCGATCGCGCTGGAGGAGATGGGCCTGCCCTATGCGGTGAAGATCGTGAATATCGGCAAGGGCGAGCAATTTGCGCCCGAATTCCTGAAGCTGTCGCCCAACAACCGGATGCCGGCGATCGTCGATCCCGACGGGCCGGATGGCGCGCCGATTTCGGTCTTCGAGTCGGGCGCGATCCTTCTCTATCTGGCGCGCAAGACAGGGCTGTTCCATGGCCGCACCGAACGCGAGCGGATCGCGGTCGAGGAATGGCTGATGTGGCAGATGGGCGGGGTCGGGCCGATGGCCGGTCAGGCGCATCACTTCCTGAAATACGCCCCCGTCATGGACCCGCCGCAGGTGCTGCCCTATGCGCAGGACCGCTATCGGGGCGAGGTGTCGCGGCTTTACCGGGTGCTGGACACGCGGCTGGCGGACACCGAATTCGTGGCGGGCGATTTCTTTTCCATCGCCGATATGGCGATCTGGCCCTGGGCCTCGCTTTGGGAGGGACAGCAGCAGAGCCTGGAGGACAAGCCGCATCTGGCCCGCTGGCTGGACGCGGTGGGGGCGCGCCCGGGGGTGCAGGCCGGCCGCGCGCTGCACGCCGATCTGCGCCAGACGCCGCAGCAGAACCGCGACAGCCACAAGCATTTGTTCAATCAGAAGGGCTGATAGGTTTCAGCCTGAATAAGCGAGACGGTCCGTCAGGACCGGCGAGCGGGCCGCTCGTCGCTCCCTGACGCGAGCGCCTCGCCCGTCTGGCTCAGGTCTCTTCCAGCGGCAGGGTCAGCAGCACGGTGACTTCGTAGAGCACATGCAGGATCAGCGGCAGCAGTGCCAGGATCGACACCCGCGCCGCCAGGCCGATATCGGCCAGCACCAGCGCTTCGTTCACGCCGACGACCACAAGCGCGGCAAAGAGGTTGAGGCGCAGAAGATGGGTGCGCGGCAGTTCCGGCACCGGCCGGCCCGGACCCGAAGGCACCACCAGTTCGCGGATGCGGGGATGGCCCAGCGCGCCCCAGAGCATGGCCAGCGCATAGACCGCGCAAGAGAGCGACAGGACATGCTGGGTGACGACCGGATCGTTCACCACGAGCTGCACCGCCGCCGCCGCGATGGTCGCGGCCACGCCCAGATGAAGCACGGTCATCTTCTCGACCCCGACCCGGCGCAGGTCCGCCGCGGCCGAGGGGATGGTGCGCCAGTCCACCACCACCTGGGCGATGACCGCGGCGAAGACGAAGGCCTTGCCCTCGATCATGTTCAGGTTGGTGAGCGACACGAAGCCCATGAGGAAGACCAGAAGCGGCCAGATCCTCTGCGAGGGGATCGGGGGAACGGAGCTGAGCAGGGCCCAGACCAATCTGGAGTAATAGCCGAACATGGGTTAACCGATGCCGGGAACTTGTGGCGAAAACCGGGCGGAAGCGGGGAAAACCCCGGTCGTTTCGCGCCGTTTACGCAAGGTCAGGCGGCGGTGCGGCTCAGCCCTCGTCCTCGCCGGTGCCATGGTCGCGGAACAGTTTGCCCTGGGTCATGAAGAAGACGAAGATCGCCGCCGTCAGGCCGAAGGTCTTGAAGTTGACCCAGGCCTGTTCCGACATCAGCCGCCAGACCAGTTCGTTCGCCACCGCGAGGCCGAAGAAGAACAGCATCAGGCGGCGGGTCAGGATCATC
Organism: Paracoccaceae bacterium; assembly: GCA_041397165.1. Taxonomy (GTDB): domain Bacteria; phylum Pseudomonadota; class Alphaproteobacteria; order Rhodobacterales; family Rhodobacteraceae; genus JAWKXE01. Next base: position 41,845 of record JAWKXE010000008.1, read on the forward strand.
CAGCCTTCGTCCTGCAGCGGCATCATCCCGTCCATCACCTGCCTGAGATAGCTTTGCCCGCGCAAGAGGCCAAAGCCCAGGATGCCGCCGAAGAGGGCATAGAGGATGGTGGGTTTCATCTTGATGAAGCTGGGGTCGTTCAGCCAGACGGTCAGCCCGCCGAACACCACCACCAGCACCACGGTCAGCGCCTGCATCTTGGAAAGATGCCCGGTCAGTTTCCACAGGATCAGGGTGGAGAGCACCATCAGCGGCACGAAGCCCGCCGTCACCAGGATGAAGCCGGAATAATCGGTGCCCGCGATGGTGAAGACCTGATCCTTCAGCTTCACATAGGCCACGAAGAAGGCCAGGACGGGGCCCAGTTCCAGCACCATCTTCAGGGTCGGGTTGATGGGTTTCGGCTCGGCCATGTCTGTCTCCTATCCGCCCATCTCAACTATCACCGCGCCGGCGGCGATCAACCCCATCAGGGCAATTCGCCGCGGACCGGTGCTTTCGCCCAGCATCAGCCAGCCGATCAGGGCGGCGAAGACGGTCGAGGTTTCGCGCAGCACCGCCGCCTCGCCGACCTTGTCGAGCCGGGTGGCCATCATGATCGAGCCGAAGCTGGCGAAGGCGATGAAGGCGCCCATCACCCCCATGCGCAGCAGGGGTGCCAGCGGCGGCGGGGTCAGCATCGAGCGGTATCTGAGCGCGGCGATCACCGGGAAGGTCAGCCCGTCGATCAGGAAGAACCAGGCGAGGAAGGTGAAGGGATCGGCGGTGGCGCGGATGCCATAGGCGTCCCAGGTGGTATAGAGTGCCACGAAGAGCCCGCCCAGCACCGCCAGCCCCAGCGCGGTGGGCAGCGTGTCGCGCCCGACGGTGATCTTGCGCAGGTTATAGAGCGCCAGGCCATAGATGCCGGCCAGAAGCGTGGCGACGCCCAGCCATTGCACCCAGGTGAAGACCTCGCCGAAGAGCAGGAAGGCGCCGATCACGGTGAAGAGCGGCCCGGTGCCGCGCACCACCGGATAGACCACCGTATAGGCGCCCTTGGTATAGGCCTGCGCCTGGATGAGCTTGTAGGCGGTATGGATGACATAGGCGGCGGCGAAGATCGGCCACATGAAGGGCTCGGGCCAGGGCACGACGAACAGCGCGATAGGCAGCGCCATGAGCCCATAGGAGCCGTCGATCGCCCCGCGGGAAAGCCAGGGGTCATAGCGCCCCTTCTGCAGCGCGCCGAAGATGGCGTGCAGCACGGCCGCCGTCAGCGCCAGCATCAGCGCCACCTGATGGCCGGCCTCGGTGCCTTCGAGGGAGGTGATCCATTCGGTCATGCCGCCCGCCCGGCAATGGGCGGGCCGCCCGCCCTGCGCGACCTCACCGTTCCAGCCCCGTCAGGGCGGCGGCGAATTCGGCCGGGTCGAACGGGGCCAGATCGTCGATCTGCTCGCCCACGCCGATGGCGTGGATCGGCAGGCCGAACTTGTCGGCCAGCGCCACCAGCACGCCGCCCTTCGCCGTGCCGTCGAGCTTGGTCATCACCAGCCCCGACACGTCCGAGATGTCGCGGAAGACCTCGACCTGGCTGAGCGCGTTCTGGCCGGTGGTGGCGTCGAGCACCAACAGGGTGTTGTGCGGCGCGGTTTCGTCGATCTTGCGGATGACGCGGACGATCTTGGCCAGCTCCTCCATCAGGTCCTTGCGGTTCTGCAGCCGCCCGGCGGTGTCGATCATCAGAAGGTCCGCCCCCTGCGCCTGGGCCTGTTTCAGCGCGTCGAAGGCCAGGCTGGCGGGGTCCGAGCCTTCGGGCGCGGTCAGCACCGGCACGCCGGCGCGTTGGCCCCAGACCTGAAGCTGTTCGACCGCCGCGGCGCGGAAAGTGTCGCCGGCGGCGATCACCACGGTCTTGCCGGCGGCCTTGAATTGCGCGGCCAGCTTGCCGATGGTCGTGGTCTTGCCCGAGCCGTTCACCCCCACCACCAGCACCACCTGCGGCGTCCTGGGATAGATCGGCATCGGGCGGGCGACCTGATCCATCACCCGTGTGATCTCGGCCGCCAGCAGTTCCTTGATCTCCTGCACCGAAAGCTTCTGGCCGAAACGGCCCTCGGCCATGTTGGCGGTGACGCGCAGCGCGGTGTCGACGCCCATGTCGGACGCAATCAGCAGCTCTTCGAGGCTTTCGAGCATGTCGTCGTCGAGCACCCGGCGCACCACGGTCCGCGTCTCGCGCCGGAGAAGCCGGCTGAGGAAGCCGGGGCGGCGCGAGGTCCGCTCGACCGCGACGCCGCCGCTGGCGACGGCATCCTCGATCTCATAGGGCGTGTCGTCGGGAATTTCCTCGGGCACGGGCTCGGGCGCGGGCTCGTCGATGACGGGCAGTTCGTCGGGCAGCGTGACCGGCAGTTCGTCGGGGATCGGCTCGGCCTCGGGCTCTTGCGGTTCGGGCAGTTCCTCGGGGGTTTCCTCGGGCTCGGGCAGCTCTTCCGGCTCCGGCTCTGGCTCGGGCGCGGGCGCGGGTTCGGGGCGCAGCGGCGCCGGGATCGGTTCGGGCTCGGGTTCGGGGGCCGGCTCGGGTTCGGGGGCCGGCGCGGGCGCGGGCACGGGGTTTTCGACCGGGGCGGGCTCGGGCGCGGGCTCGGGTGCCGGAGCGGGGGTTTCCGGCGGGGCCGGAGCGGGCCTGGGTTGCGGCGCGGGGGCGGGCTCGGGCACGGGCTGCGGCGCGGGGGCCGGTTCGGGCTCGGGTTCGGGCGCAGGTTCCGGCGCGGGCGCAGGTTCCGGCGCCGGTTCCGGATCGTCGGGGATCTCGACCTCGATCTCTTCGGCGACGCCGCCATCCTCGACAATCGCGTCCAGCCCCTCTTCCAGCTTCGAAGAGGATTTGAACAGCTTGTCCTTGAGCTTGCGGAAAAACGACATGGGCGCCCCTTTCTTCGTCCCCCTTCACTTAATCCCCATGGGCGGCCAAGAAAAGGCGCATTAGGATGGCGGCATGTTGCGGGTCTGGGTGGTGTTCATTTTCCTGATCGCGGCGGCGGCGCGGGCCGAGCCGCCGGACCCGGCCTGTTCGTCGGGGCGGTTTGCCCAGATCGAATGCATCCGGCCGCAGCATTTCACCTTCGACACCTGTCAGGCGATCGAACATTTCGCCCGGGCGCAGGGGCTGGATGCGGGCTTCTTCGCGCGGCTGATCTGGCAGGAAAGCCGGTTCGACCCCTTCGCGCTCAGCCCGGCCGGGGCGCAGGGCATCGCCCAGTTCATGCCGCATACGGCGCGGCGGCGGGGGCTGGCCGATCCGTTCAACCCGGCGCTGGCGCTGGAACATGCGGCGGCCTATCTGGCCGAGATGGCGGCGCGCTATGGCAATCCCGGGCTGGCGGCGGTGGGATACAATGGCGGCGAGCGCCGCGCCGAGGGGATCATCGCCGGTACCGGCGGGCTGGCGCAGGAAACCGTGGATTACGTCGCCATCATCACCGGGCTGGGCTGGCAGGACTGGCTTGCGGACGGGGTCGAGGTGCCGGATATGCGGCTGTCGCGGACCGAGCCGTTTCGCGACGCCTGTTACAAGCTGGCGAGGGGGCGCAAGCTGTCGCCGATGCCGCGGCCCGAGCCCCGGGTGAAGCCCTGGGGCGTGCAGCTGGCCTTCGGCACCACGAAACAGCGCGCGCTGGAGGATTTCGCTTCCAGAACAAGGGCCTGCGCCGGGGCGGTGAAGGGCGAGACGCCCGATCTCCTGTTCCAGAAGAGCCGCGCCAGTCCGAAGGGCGGATACTGGATGGCGCGGCTGGGGCGGAGCGACCGCAAGGCCGCCGATGCGCTCTGCCGCAGGCTGCGGGCGCAAGGCTGCATCTGCCGGGTCTATCGCAACTGACTTCGGGTCGCGATGGGCCGGGCGGGGCCGCGATCAGATGCCGGTGAAGGTGAAGGCCAGGGTAAAGCCGGTCTGAGCCAGCCAGTAGGTCGGCCAGACGATGAACGGCAGGATGCGGGCCAGGCCCGCGCCCTTCGGCAGCACGAACATCTCGAGCGCCAGCAGGAAATCCGACAGGATGAAGAGAAGCGCCGCCGGCAGCACGAGGAGCACCGCGCCCTGGGGCGGCAGCATCGCGGCGGCCACACCCATCGACAGGATGATCGGGATATAGACCAGCACCGGCCCGCGCATCGCCCCGGCCTTGCGCCACAGCAGCACCGCCATGACCACGCCCAGCAGTGCCAGAGCGGCCGCCACCGCCAGGCCCGGCATCTGCCCCAGCCGCGCCGGGTCGAGCCCCTGGGCGACGAACAGCGCGACATAGGCGATGTGACCGGCGGCAAAGGCGCCGACGCCGGCCATGAAGCTGCCCTCGCCCGGGCGCGACAGCAGGTAATCGCCCAGCGCACAGAGAAGCAGCGCCAGCAGCAAGAGCCACGGCCCCTGCCCCTGCACCGCCACCACCGCCAGCAGCAGAACCGAGGCGGTCTTGATCAGCGACTTGGGCCAGCTCGGGTCCTTGTTGCAGAAGGCGGCGGCATAGAGCGCCGAAAGGACGGCGGCGAGGATCAGGGGCGGGGTCAAATCTCGTCTCCGAAATGTTTCATGGTCAGGCGGATCGGGTTCGGCGCGGCCTGACCCAAGCCGCAGATCGAGGCATCGGCCATGGTCTGGCACAGCTCTTCCAGCAGGCCCCGGTCCCACTGCCCGGCCTGCATCAGCTTGACCGCCTTCTCGCAGCCGACCCGGCAGGGCGTGCATTGGCCGCAACTTTCTTTTTCAAAGAATTTCAGCATGTTGAGCGCCGCGTCGCGGGCGCTGTCACGGTCCGACAGAACCACCACGGCGGCCGATCCGATGAAGCTGCCCAAGGGCTGCAGCGTGTCGAAATCGAGCGGCACATCGTCGACCGAGGCCGGCAGCAGGCCGGACGAGGGGCCGCCGGGCTGATAGGCCTTGAAGACATGGCCATCCTCCATGCCGCCCGCCGCGTCGATGATATCGAGGATGGTCGAGCCGGCGGGCAGAAGGTGCACGCCCGGGCGCTTCACCCGCCCCGAAACGGAATAGGAGCGCAGGCCCTTGCGGCCGTTCCTTTCGACCCCGTTCAGGATCTCCGGGCCCTCGCGCAGCACCCGCGCGACCCAGTAGAGGGTTTCGACGTTATGCACCAATGTGGGCCGGCCGAAGACGCCGACCTCGGCCACGAAGGGCGGGCGGTGGCGCGGCTCGCCGCGTTTGCCCTCGATCGATTCGATCATCGCGCTCTCTTCGCCGCAGATATAGGCGCCGGCGCCGCGGCGCAGCTCGATCATGTCCTTCTCCACATGACCTGCGTCCTCCAGAGCCTTGATTTCACGGGCCAGAATCGCCCGCGCGGCCGGGTATTCGTCGCGGATATAGACAAAGATATGCACCGCCTCGACCGCCCAGGCGGCGATCAGCGCGCCTTCGAGGAACAGGTGAGGTTCGCTCTCCAGATAGTGGCGATCCTTGAAGGTTCCGGGCTCGCCCTCGTCGCCGTTCACGGCCAGATAGCGCGGGCCGGGATGGGCCCGCACGAAGCCCCATTTCCGCCCCGAGGGGAAGCCGGCCCCGCCAAGCCCGCGCAGGCCCGAGGCCAGCACCGTCTCCTGGACCGCCTGCCACTCGCCGCTCTCTCGCAAGCTCATGAGCGTCTCGTATCCTCCACAGGAGGTATAGGCCGCAAGGTCCTGATAGTGCGGGATAGAAGCGTGGAGATCCCCAGCCGCGACGGCCGCCTTTACCCGCGGGGCATCGGCCCGGTCGATATGGTTATGCCCGACCTCGGCCACCGGCGCGGCATCGCAGCGGCCCATGCAAGGCGCCCGCAGGATGCGCACCTGCGCCGGGTCCAGCCCCGCCGCCAGCGCCTGGGCCAGGGCATCGGCGCCCTTCATCTCGCAGGAAAGCGAATCGCAGACCCGGATGGTCAGCGGCGGCGGCGGCGTCTCGCCCTCGCGGACCGGATCGAAATGGGCATAGAAGCTGGCCACCTCGTAGATTTCCGCCTGGGACAGGCGCATCTCCTCGGCCAGCGCGCGGATATGGGCGGCGGAGAGGTGGCCGTGGGCGTCCTGGATCAGATGCAGGAACTCGATCAGCAGATCGCGGCGGCGCGGCCGGTCGCCCAGCAGGGCGCGGATCTCGGCCAGGGCGGCATCGTCGACCTGCCGGCCCTTGGGCGTGCGCCGCCCCTTGCCCTTGCCCGATTTCCAGACGCCCTTGCGCGGTTCCTGCGCCATGGCTGGCCCTCCCGTTTGGTTCGCCCTTTCCTAACGCCCCGGCGCCCCGCGATGCGAGGTCAAAAACGACCTGAGCGCGGCCTTTTGCGTTGGCGGCGCCGCCGAATTTGCCCGATTATGCCATGAAAGCCACCGGGTTCGCCGGTACTCTCCGGGCACGAGGCCCCAGACCGATGCAGATGATCCTTTTCGCCCTTGCCACGCTGACGCCCGCCGCGCTGATCGGCTGGGCGGCGGTTCAGGGCGGGGTCTGGCCCTGGCTGGGCCTTGGTTACATGACCGTCCTTGCCGCCGCGCTGGACCGCTTCGTGCCGCGGCTTCTGCCCGAGGCGCCCGAGGGGGCCGAATTTCCCAGCGGCAAGGGGCTGTCGGCGGTGCTGGGGCTGGCGCATCTGGCGCTGCTGGCCGTGGTGGTGGCGATGGCGGCGCGCCCCGGCCCGGGCCTGACCGGGACGCTGGTGACGCTGATCGCGGCGGGGCTCTGGTTCGGGCAGGTGTCGCATCCCAATGCGCATGAGCTGATCCACCGGCCCGAGCGCCCGGCCCGCGCCCTGGGACGGCTGATCTATGGCACGCTGCTCTTCGGGCATCATGCCTCGGCCCACCTTCTGGTGCATCATGCCCATGTCGGCACCGCGGCCGACCCCAATTCGGCGCCGCGCGGCATGGGGTTCTGGCGGTTCTTCGGCCGCGCCTGGCGGGGATCGTTCAAGGCGGGGCTGGCGGCCGAGAACGCGCTCAGGGCGCGGGCGGCCAACCCGTCCGGCCGGTCGAGCCACCCCTATGCGGGCTATGCCGTCACCGCCCTGCTGTGCCTTGGGGCCAGCTTTCTTGCGTTCGGGATCGAGGGGCTGGCGGCCTATCTCTTCCTCTGCCTCTATGCCCAGATCCAGATCCTGCTGGCCGATTACGTGCAGCATTACGGGTTGCGCCGGGCCCTGCGGGCGAATGGCAAGCCGGAACCGGTGGGCGACGGGCACAGCTGGAATTCGCCGCATTGGTTCAGCTCGGCCATGATGGTGAACGCGCCGCGCCATTCCGACCATCACCTGCATCCCGGCACGCCCTATCCCGGACTGCGCCTGCGCGACGGGATGCCGGTCTGGCCGCATTCCCTGCCGGTGATGGCGGTGATCGCGCTGATCCCGCCGCTCTGGCGCCGGGTCATGGCGCGCGCGTTGAACCGCTTGCCCGGGCCTGCCGGCGAGGGTTAGGCTCGGCGCCATGCGGTCTCTGGTTTTCCCTGCGGTTCTGGGCGTTTTCGCTGCCCCCCTGGCGGTGGCGCAGGAGTTTCTGAGCGCCGAGGCCTTCGAGCGCCAGACCGAGGGCCGTGTGATCGGGTTCGGCACGGTGGACGGGCGCCGGATCGGCTGGGAGGAATATTTCCCCGGCCGCAGGGTGCGGATGGCCTTCGCCGATGGCCGCTGCTGGGACGGGCACTGGTTTGCCGAAGGGCCGGCGATCTGTTTCAGCTATGACGGCCTGGCCGAGAGCGGCGGGCCGGAGAAGGAATGCTGGCTGATCGCGCAGGGAGAGGGCGCGTTGGGAGAGGGCGCGCTGATCGCCCGACCGGCCAACAGCCTGAACCCGTTCGAGACCTACCGGATCGAGCGAACCGACCGCCCTCTGCCCTGCCTCGGCCCCTGAAACCGGGGTCTGACGCGCCACAGGCAGGAGTTGCCTCCGGGCCCGCGCCGGATGGCTTGCTTGCAGGCTTCCTGCGGATCGGCGTAAGCTGGGCGTCATGTCCCGTGCCCTGATCCTTCTCTCCCTGCTGCTGTTCGGTGCCGCTCCGGCGGGGGCGCAGGACGGCTTGAGCGCGGCGGAGTTCGACGATCTGACCCTGGGCAAGACCTTCTATTACGCCTCGGACGGGCGGCCCTACGGGGCCGAGGAATACCTGCCCGACCGCAAGGTGCGCTGGTCGTTCCTCGATGGCCAATGCATGGATGGGGAATGGTGGGAGGAAAACGGGCAGATCTGTTTCGTCTATGAGGATTACCCGGACGATCCCCATTGCTGGTCGTTCCGCGAAGCGGGTAACGGGCTGGCGGCGCGGTTCGAGAACGATCCCACCGGGCGCGAGCTTTACGAGGTCCGCCAGAGCGACGAGCCGATGATGTGTCTCGGCCCCAAGGTCGGCGCCTGACGGGTTCGCCGTGCCCGTAGGGTGGGGTTTCACCCCACCACGGCGTCAGAACAAGCTTCCCTGCCCGGACGGCTCATCAGGCTTTGCAGCCTTCTTCGCCTTGGGTGCGGGTGCTGCGCCCAGCACCAGACGGCCATCGGCAAATTCGATCTCGCGCGGGGGGGAGTTCTCGGCGGCTTTCCGGCTGGTCAGCACGCCCTTGTCGCCATGCACCACGGCATAACCGCGCTGCAGCGTCGCCTTGTAGCCCAGCGTCTCGCGCAGGCGGTCGAGCGCCTCGACCTTCTGGCGCCAGGTCTTGACCTGCTGCTCGGCCACCCGCGCCAGCCGCGACGAGAGGTTGTCCAGGTGCTGTCGGCGCTGGTCGTTCTCGCGCCGCAGGGCGTTGAGGTTCAGCCGGGCCGAGACGTCGCGCAGCCGGCGCCTGTCGCGTTCGACCAGCCAGGCCAGCCGTTCCTTGCGCAGCGGTCCGGCGATCTTCTGGAAGTGGATGTCGCGCTGCCGCACGCCCGCGATCAGCGCCGCCGGCAGCCTGTCGCCCGCCCGGTCGAGCCGCTGGCGCGGCCCGTCGAGCAGGGTCTCGGGCCGTGGCAGGGCGCGCGACAGGTCGCGCAGCCGCTGGCCGCGCGCCGCAATCCCCTGCCCCAGGGCGTTGGTCATCCGGGCGCCCTGGCCTTCGACCCAGGTCAGCAGGTCGAGCCGCACCGGCACCGCCAGTTCCGCCGCCGCCGTGGGCGTCGGCGCGCGCCGGTCGGCGACATGGTCGATCAGCGTCGTGTCGGTCTCGTGCCCGACGGCCGAGATGAGCGGGATCTCCGAGGCCGCCGCCGCGCGGACCACGATCTCCTCGTTGAAGCCCCAGAGATCCTCGATACTGCCGCCGCCGCGCGCCACGATCAGCAGATCGGGCCGGGGGATGCGCCCGCCGGGTTGCAGCGCGTTGAAACCGGCGATGGCGCGGGCCACCTCGGGCGCGCATCTGTCGCCCTGCACGGCCACGGGCCAGATCAGCACCTTGCGCGGAAAGCGGTCGCGCAGCCGGTGCAGGATATCGCGGATGACGGCGCCCGAGGGCGAGGTGACGACGCCGACGATCTCGGGGAGATAGGGCAGCTTCTTCTTGCGTTCGGGGGCGAAGAGGCCCTCGGCCGCCAGCATCTGCCGGCGCTTTTCCAGCATCGCCATCAAAGCGCCCATGCCGGCGGGCTTCAGATCCTCGATCACGATCTGATAGCGCGACTGGCCGCCGAAGGTGGTCAGCCGGCCGGTCGCCACCACCTCCATGCCCTCCTCGGGCTGGATCTGGAGCCGGTCGGCGACGCCCTTCCAGATCACCCCGTTCAGCACCGATTTCTCGTCCTTGAGATCGAGATAGATATGCCCCGAGCGCGGCCGGCTGACCCGGCCCACCTCGCCCCGGATGCGGACATGGCTGAACTCGCCCTCGATCACCCGCTTGATGGCGTTCGAGATTTCGCTGACCGAGAACTCGGGTTCGTTCTGGCCGGGCTGGGGATCGTCGATCAGGTCGGACATCTCGGCTCGCTTGTGTCTCTTTGCCCGGCACCTTAGAACGCGGGCCAGCGAAGGTGAAGCGGAAGGGCGGGCCCATGAACATCCTCATTCTCGGCGGCGGCGGGCGCGAACATGCGCTGGCCTGGGCGGTGATGCAGAACCCGAAATGCGGGCGTCTGATCGTGGCGCCCGGCAATGCCGGCATTGCCGAGATCGCGGATTGCGCGGCGCTCGACATCATGGATGGCGGCGCGGTGGCCGAGTTCGCCCAGGAAAACGCCATCGACTTCGTCATCGTCGGCCCCGAGGCGCCGCTGGCCGCCGGCGTGGCCGACCGGCTGCGCGAGGCGGGCGTGCTGGTCTTCGGCCCGTCGGAAGCGGCGGCGCGGCTGGAGGCCTCGAAGAGCTTCACCAAGGAGGTCTGCGATGCCGCCGGCGCGCCCACGGCGGCCTGGGCGCGGTTCACCGAGCTGGCGGCGGCGAAGGCCTATGTGACCGAACGGGGCGCGCCGATCGTGATCAAGGCCGACGGGCTGGCGGCCGGCAAGGGCGTCGTGGTGGCGATGGCGCTGGACGAGGCGCTGGCGGCGCTCGACGACATGTTCGGCGGCGCCTTCGGCGGGGCCGGGGCCGAGGTGGTGGTCGAGGAGTTCATGACCGGCGAGGAGGCCTCGTTCTTCGTCTTGTGCGACGGCGAGGTGGCGCTGCCCATCGGCACGGCGCAGGATCACAAGCGCGTGGGCGAAGGCGATACCGGCCCCAATACCGGCGGCATGGGCGCCTATTCCCCTGCCCCGGTGATGAGCGACGCGGTGGTTGAGGAAACGATGGCGCGGATCGTGCGGCCCACGCTTTCGGAGATGGCGAAGCGCGGCACGCCGTTTCAGGGGGTTCTGTTCGTCGGGCTGATGATCGAGGATGGGGCGCCGCGGCTGGTCGAATACAACGTCCGCTTCGGCGACCCGGAATGCCAGGTGCTGATGATGCGGCTGGGGGCGCAGGCCTTCGACCTGATCCATGCCGCCGCCGAGGGGCGGCTGGACGCGTGCCGCGTCAACTGGGCCGAGGATCATGCCATGACGGTGGTGATGGCCGCCGAGGGCTATCCCGGGGACTATGCCAAGGGCAGCGTGATCCGGGGGCTGGAAAACTGCCCCGAGGACAGTTTCCGCATGGTCTTTCATGCCGGCACGACCCGCCGGGACGGGCAGATCGTGGCCAATGGCGGCCGGGTGCTGAACGTGACGGCGCGCGGCGCCAGCCTGGCCGAGGCGCGGGAGCGGGCCTATGGGATGGTCGCGGCGATCGACTGGCCCGAGGGCTTCTGCCGTCGCGACATCGGCTGGCGGGCGCTGTGATTTCGAATCGCTGACGCGATCCGATCCGCTGGGGGGCCACCCCCCCACACCCCACGACAGGGGGGCCAGCCCCCAGAACCCCCGGGATATTTTCGGTCAGATGAAGGGGCCGGACCGGTTTCCCCCGCGTTGCGGTTGTGGCGAATCGGCGGGCGTGGATTCATCGGAGCCGGAGCGAGGGAGGATTTGCGATGAAATGGGTGAAGCGGCTGGTGCTGGGCGGTCTGGTGTTGGCGGGGCTGGGGTTGATCGGGTTCTGGACCTTCGCGCCGGGGATCGTCGAGCGGCAACAGAACCGGGTGGCGGCGCACGATCCCTATCCGGTGAGCGAGGCGGCGCGGGCCTTGCACGGGCGGCTTCTGGTGGGCGACTGGCACGCCGACAGCCTGCTGTGGAACCGCGACCTGCTGAAACGCGGCACGCGCGGGCAGGTCGACCTGCCGCGGCTGGAAGAGGGCGGCGTCGGCTTGCAGGTGTTCACGGCGGTGACCAAGACGCCTGCGGGGCTGAACTATGAGGAGAACTCGGCCGAGGCGCGGGACAATATCACCCTGCTGGCCTTCGGGCAGCTGTGGCCGGTGCGGACCTGGACCTCGCTCTATCAGCGCGCGGTCTATCAGGCCGAGAAGCTGGGCCGGGTCGAGGCGGGATCGGCGGGGCGGCTGAAGATCATCCGGTCGCGGGCCGATCTGGACGAGGTGCTGGCGGCGCGGGCCAAGGGGCGTCCGGTGGTGGGTGCGCTCCTGGGCGTCGAGGGGTTGCATTCGCTCGACGGGGAGTTGGCCAATCTCGACGGGTTGATGGCGGCGGGGCATCGGCTGTTCGGGTTGCAGCATTTCTTCGACAACAGGCTGGGCGGGTCGCTGCACGGGGTCGGCGATCACGGGCTGACCGAATTCGGCCGTCAGGTGGTGGCCGAGCTGGCGCGGCGGCCGGTGATCCTCGACGTGGCGCATTCCAGCGCGCAGGTGGTGCGCGACGTGCTGGAGATGACCGATATGCCCATCGTGCTGAGCCATTCGGGCATTCATTCCCACTGTCCGGTCAAGCGCAACATTCCCGACGATCTGATGCGGGCCATCGCCGCCACCGGCGGGGCGATCGGCATGGGATACTGGGCCGAGGTCGCCTGTGGCGAGATCACGCCGGACGGGATTGCGAAGATGATCGTCGCCGGCATCGCGGCGGTGGGCGAGGATCACATCTCGCTGGGGTCGGATTTCGACGGGGCGGTGAGCACGGCCTTCGACACCTCGGAACTGCCGGCGCTGACCGATGCGCTGATCCGCGCCGGGCTGAGCGAGGGGCAGATCGGGAAGGTGATGGGCGGCAACATGCTGCGGGTGCTGCGGGCGCGGCTGGAGTGAGGGCTTCGAGGCGCATCCCGGCCGGTGCGGGGAGGGTGTGCGGGGCCGCCATGAGGGCGGTAGGGCGGTGGGTTGGCACCCACCCTACGCCTCCGCTGGGCTGACAGGCCCTTGGGGAGAGGCGCGCGCCCCGGGCCCGCGCGAAAGGTGAGGCCGCCCGTCAGGGTGGACGAGCAGCCCGGGCCGGCTCAGTCGAGATCGGACCAGGGCCAGGGTTTGACGTTCGATCCGGCGGTGATATAGCGCACCGCCTTGGCCATCCACACCCCGAGATCGGTGCCGAAATCGGCCAGGTTGGGGTTGGGGGTGCCCTTGTTCAGCGCCATCACCACCAGCTGGATCACCGTCAGCACCCAGAGCACCGTCTGCGTCGCACTGAGCATCAATGCGATCAGAAGGGTGTAAAGCAGCCGCATTCCGATGCTGTCGGGCGCGTCGGGTTCGAATTGCTCGCCATGCAGGCTGCCGTCGAGATTGTCGTTGCGGTCCATCTGCCGCCCCCCGGTCTCAGGACAGGGGCCGGGGCGCCATCGCCCCCCGGCCCGTTGGTTCATGCGGCGGGCAACATGCCCTTTTCCGCGGCCAGTTCGCGCATCCTGGCCTGCAGCTTCTCGAACGCCCGCACCTCGATCTGGCGGATGCGCTCGCGGCTGACGTCGTATTGCGCCGACAGGTCTTCCAGCGTCACGGTCTCCTCGCTCAGCCGGCGCTGGGTCAGGATGTCCTTCTCGCGCTCGTTCAGAACATCCATCGCCCGGGCCAGCATTTCGCGCCGCGCCTCGAGCTCGTCCCTCTCGGCATAGTCGCCGGCCCGGTCGGCATCCTCGTCCTCGAGCCAGTCCTGCCATTGCATCGTGCCTTCGCCCTCGGCGCCGACGGTGGCGTTGAGCGAGGCATCGCCGCCCGAAAGCCGGCGGTTCATCGAGATCACCTCGTCCTCGCTCACCCCCAGGTCATGGGCGATGCGTTCGACGTTTTCGGGGCGCAGGTCGCCCTCTTCCGGGCGCCGATGCGGGCTTTCGCTTTGCGCAGGTGAAGAAGAGCTTCTTCTGGGCCGAGGTCGTGCCCAGCTTCACCAGCGACCACGAGCGCAGGATATATTCCTGGATCGAGGCGCGGATCCACCACATGGCATAGGTGGCCAGGCGGAAGCCCTTTTCCGGGTCGAAGCGTTTCACCGCCTGCATCAGGCCGACATTGGCCTCGGAGATCACCTCGGCCTGGGGCAGGCCATAGCCGCGATAGCCCATGGCGATCTTGGCCGCGAGGCGCAGGTGCGAAGTGACCATCTTATGCGCGGCTTCGGTGTCTTCCTGTTCGACCCAGGCCTTGGCCAGCATATACTCCTCTTCCGGTTCCAGCAGCGGGAACTTGCGGATTTCCTGAAGATAGCGGTTCAGACCGCCTTCGGGCGTCGGGGCCGGGAGATTTGCATAATTGCTCATACTGGTGCCATCCCTCCAATGTTTATTGGCTTAACATCCAGATAAGGGCGCGTTCACGGGTTTTCAAGCTTCGTAAACACTAATCATGAACGAAACACTAAGGCTTTTCCGGCGCCGATGCAGCCCGGCTCACGTCTATGTGCTGAATATGACAGGGGAAATCGGCGGGTTGGCGGAGAACCATGCATTTTTGCATGGATAATATCCAAAAATCGCGGATACCCAGGCGATGCCGCATGAATTAGGGCCGATCCCGCAGAGAATGTTACTATTCTGGCGGGCTGAGCACAGGAGGCCGAGCATGGGCCGGACAGAGGATTTCACCGCGAAGGCGGGCATGAGGGCGGCCGGGCTGCTCTATCTGGCGATCATCGCCTTCGGCGTGACCAGCGAGGGTGTGCTGCGCCGCGAGGCGATCGACTGGGCCGATGGCGCGACCACGGCGCGGGCCCTGGCCCAGGGGGCCTGGCAGTTCCGGCTGTCGCTGGGCTTCGATCTGGCGATGGCGGCCTGCGATATCGCGCTGGCGGTGCTGTTCTTCCGGATGCTGCGCGGCTTCGGCGAAACGAGGGCGCTGATGGCGATGGCGTTCCGGCTGATGCAGGCGGCGCTGATCGCGGCGGGGCTGATGCTGCTTTACGAGGCCGAGCAGGCCGCGGCGGCGGGGGCCGATCCGCTGCCCGTTCTCGCCCGGCACGCGGCGCAATATGACCTGGGCCTCTTCTTCTTCGGCCTCAACGCGCTCTCGATGGCGGGGCTCTTGTGCCGCTTCGGCGTGCCGCGCTGGGTGGCGGGGGGCATCGCGGCCGCCGGGCTGGTCTATCTGGCGGGCAGCCTGACGCGCTTTCTGGCGCCCGAGTGGAATGCCGCGATGCAGCCCGCCTATCTGGTGCCGCTGCTGGCGGAGGCGGCGCTGATGCTGTGGCTGCTGGTGGCCCCTGCCCCGCGGCATCCGGCCGCCGCGGCCCGAGGCTGAGCCGGCCCCGCCCGCTCAGCCGCGCAGGCTGGCCAGCAGGTCGGCCATGTCGGCGGGCAGCGGCGCCTCGAAGCGCATCTCGTCGCCGCTGACCGGGTGGATGAAGCCCAGCGTGGCGGCGTGCAGCGCCTGGCGCGGGAAGGCCTTCACCGCCTCCGCGGCGGCCTCGGGCAGCGCCTTCTGCGGCAGCTTGCGCTTGCCGCCATAGACCGGATCGCCGATCAGCCCGTGGCCGGCATGGGCCATGTGGACCCGGATCTGATGGGTGCGGCCGGTTTCCAGCCAGCAGTCCATCAGCGCCAGAACCGGCGGCTCGCCGAAGCTTTCGGCGATGCGCGCCCGCGTCACCGCGTGGCGGCCGCTGTCGAACAGCACCGCCTGGCGCTGGCGGTCGTGCTTGTGGCGGGCCAGCCGCGTGGTGATCTTGAGGATATTGCCGGGCTCGAAGCTGACGCCCCGGATGCCGCGCAGCCGCGGATCGGCGGCATCGGGCGCGCCGAAGACCAGCGCCAGGTAATGCCGCTCGATCGAGTGTTTCTCGAACTGCTCGGCCAGGCCCCGATGCGCTCGGTCGGACTTTGCCGCCACCAGCAGGCCCGAGGTGTCCTTGTCGATCCGGTGCACGATACCGGGCCGCGCCACGCCGCCCACGCCCGACAGGCTGTCGCCGCAGTGATGCAGCAGCGCGTTGACCAGCGTGCCGCCCGGCGTGCCGGGCGCGGGGTGCACCACCATGCCGGCGGGCTTGTCGACGACGATCAGGTCCGCGTCCTCGTAGATCACGTCGAGAGGGATATCCTCGGGGCCGATATGGCTGTCCTCGGCCGCCTCGAGCGCGATCTCGACCACGTCGCCCTCGACCACCCTGGCCTTCGGGTTGTCCGCCACGGCACCGTTCAGCCGCACCGCGCCCTCGGCCAGAAGCCGCGCCAGGCGGGTGCGCGACAGGCTGGCCTCCTCTGGCACATCGCGCGAAAGCGCCTTATCAAGGCGCGCGGGCGGATCGGCCTCGATGACAAAGCGCAGAAGGGTTTCAGACAATGGACGACACTCCCCAGCCGGTCGATGCGAAGACGCTGAAATTCCTGCGCGTCCTGGTCACCGTGCTGACCGCGACGATGATTTTGGGCCTTCTAGTGCTCATCGGCCTGTTTGTCACCCGCTTCCCCGATCTCGAGCGCGGCGCGTCCGAGGCCTCGATGCCGCCGGGGTTGGAACTGCCCAGCACCATCCACCTGCCGGAGGGCGTGAAGCCCCGCGCCTTCACCCGGGGCGAAAGCTGGTTCGCGGTGGTGACCGACGACGACCGCATCCTGATCTATGGCACCAAGACCGGCCAGCTGATTCAGGAGGTCGATGTGGTGTCTGGGAATTGAGCCGTGGAAGGATGGTACCGCCTCCCTGGCTTGAACAGGGGACCTCTGGATCCACAATCCAGCGCTCTAACCAACTGAGCTAAGGCGGCACTGGGGGGCGATTTAACTTTCCGGGGCGGCGATTGCAAGCGCTTTCAGGCCGCGCCGACGCGCTTTGAAAGCGCCAGAGCGATGCCCGCCAGAACCAGCGCGATCCCGGCCATGGCGATGGGGCCCAGCGGCTCGGACAGCCACAGCCAGCCGGCCCCGGCGGCGATGACGGGCGACAGGCTGAGAAGCAGCGTCGCCTCGGTCGGCGGGGCGTGGCGCAGGGCGGTCAGCCACAGCACATAGCCCGCCCCGGAGGAGAGCCCGATGAAGACCACCCCCGCCCAGACCGGCGCCGAGAACCCGGCGATGGCGGTCAGCGGCGCCTCGAGCGCCGAGGCGGGCAGGAGTGCGACGACGGCGGCGATCATCGCCAGGGTGCCGATCTGCAGGCTGGGATAGCGCGCCAGATAGGGCCGGTAGAGCACGGCGCAGACCGCCCCCGCCAGCGCCGCGCCGAAGGCCATGGCCACGCCCAAGGGATCGGCCGGCGCGGCGGTCACGCCAAGGCAGAGCGCCACGCCCAGCACCGAAAGCGCCCCGCCCGCCAGCTTGCGCGCGGTCAGCGCCTCGTGCCCCAGCGCCGCCGAGACCGCCTGGGTGAGAAGCGGCATCATGGCGAAGATCACCGCCGCCTGGCCGGCGCTGATGCGCTGCACGGCGGCGTTCAGAAGCGCGATCAGCACACCGAACTGGACCACCCCCAGCCCCAGGATCGGCGCCAGATCGGCCCGCGCGATGGCGGCGTGCCGCGCCCTGAGGAAGAAGGGCAGCAGCACCGCCAGCCCCACGGCATAGCGCAAGAGGCCCAGCTGCATCGGCCCGACCTGGGTGCCGATGGCCCGCGTCACCACCAGCCCCAGCCCCACCTGAACCCCGGTCAGCGCGGCGGCCATCAGGCCAAGCCGGCGGCTCACAAATCGACCTCCCAGGTCTGTTCCACCAGATCGACGCCGAAGCTCCGCACCGGTTTCGACGCGGTGCAGCGCCAGCCGGCCCCGGCATAGAGCGCGCAGGCGGCGCGGTGGCTTTCATGGGTCCAGAGCTGCATTCGGGTGAAGCCCTTGTCGCGGGCATGGTCCATGCAGGTCCTCAAAAGCCGCTTGCCCAGCCCCTTGCCCCGCGCCTCGGGCAGCAACAGGAAAAGCCGCAGCTTGGCCGTGGTCTGGTCCAGCCGGACGCAGAAGATCGAGCCCAGCCTCTGGCCGTCCTCCTCGGCGATCCAGCCGCGTTCGCAGCTGGGGTCGTGGTTGCGGATGAAATCGGCCAGGATCTCGGCCACCAGCGCCTCGAAGCTGCGGTCGAAGCCTTCCTCGCGCGCGTAAAGCTCGCCATGCTGGCCGATCAGCCAGCCGGCATCGCCGATCTTCAGGTCTCGCAGGATGATCTCGCCCATGGCGGCAGCATGGGGCCGGCCCGCTTGCATCGCAACCGCAAAATCGCTAAGCCGCTTCCGTCTCAGGAGGGCCGGAACCATGGGCATCAACACCGAACGCGATATCGAGGCGAACCTGCAGATCGGGCCGACCGATCGCGGCATGGTGCGGCTGTTCATCGAGGCGCCGGGGATCGAGATTCCGATGGATTTCGACCCCGACGAGGCCGAGGAGATCGCCGAGGAACTGCGCGCCGCCGCCCAGGCCGCCCGCGCCCGCCGCTGAGCCGCTGAACCGCTGAGGGTTCCCCAACACGGATGCTGACAGACCGCTGTCAGCAACCTGCCGTCATCCCGCGCGCCAAGGCCGGCTGCGCGTGCTAGCCTCGCCTCCAGTTCCCGTCCCCTGGAGGCCCCGATGCTGACCCTTTACCACGCCCCCCGAACCCGCTCGACCCGCATCGTCCAGCTTTTGCACGAGCTCGGCGCGCTGGACCGGGTCGAGATCCAGCCGGTCTCGATCACCCGCTTCGACGGTTCGGGCCAGCCCGATACCGCCAACCCCCACCCCGAGGGCAAGGTGCCGCTGCTGGTGCATGACGGGGTGGAGATCTGGGAATCGAGCGCCATCCTGCTCTACCTCACCGATCTCTTCCCCGAGACCGGGATGGGCGTTGCCACCGGCGACGCTGCGCGGGCGCTATCTGAGCTGGCTGGCCTGGTATGGCGATGTGGTCGAGCCGGTGCTGGTGCATACCGTCGCCGGCCTGTCGCACCCGGCGCTACGCTCGACCTTCCGCGGCATGGAGGAGATGGTGGCGCGCTATGCCGCGGCGCTCGATGGTGCCGACTGGCTGGTCGGCGGGCACTATACCGCCGCCGACCTGCTGCTAGCCTCGCCATTTTCCTGGATGCCGGCCCTGACCCCCGAGGCGCCGGCGATCAAGGCCTGGATCGCGCGTTGCCAGGCCCGGCCCTCGGTGGCCTTTGCCCAGGAGTATGACGCGAAACTCCTGGCCTGAGCGCAGCCAGACCCCGGCCCGGGCAGGCTCCGAATTTTCGACGAAAATTCGCGCCCCGGTCACAGCCGGGGGTCGCGCAGGCCTTGCAGCCGCCGCGCCGCGTGGCGGGCGAAGCGCAGGGTCAGCGCCTTGCGCCGGGCCGGGGCCAGCTTGTCCTCGGGGCCGATGCGGATGATCTCGGCATTATAGGCGTCGGCGATGATCAACCCGGTGCCGGGCGGCAGCAGGTCGGTCGGGAAATCGGTATCCACGGCCCAGAAATAGCGGTCGCACCATTCCAGATAGCCGTCCCATTTCTGGTCGGAGGTGAAATCGACGCGGCTCGATTTGCATTCGATCACCCAGATCTCGCCCTTCGGGCCCAGCGCCATGACATCGACCCGCTTGCCGCGCTCGGGCACGAACTCTTCCACCGTCACGAAATCGTGGCTGTCGAGGTGCCGGCAGACACCGCGCGCCAGAAGCTGGCCGGGTTGCAGAAGGGGGGTGGCGATCTCGTCCATGCGGCAATCATGAACAAAGGATGAACATTTGACAAGGTCGTTTTCAGACGAGACCCTGCCCCCTGTCGCCCTAGCCTGAGCGAAAACGGGAGAGAGATCATGAGACGAGGCCGCCGCGCCCCTGCCCCGCAAGCCAAGCCCCTGGCCGGGCCGCCACGGCAGCTGAGCCATCCGTTCACGCCGCAGCGGCTGTTCCCGGACGACCGGATCGCGGCGATGCACGATCTGGCCTTGAAGGTGCTGGAAGAGCTGGGGATGAAGATCCTGCTGCCCGAGGCCTGCCGGATCTTCGCCGCCGCCGGCGCCCGGGTCGAGGGCGAGATGGTGTTCATCGGCCGCGATATCGTGGCGGCGGCGCTGGACAGCGCGCCGAAGCGGATCGCGATGAAGGCGCCGAACCCGGACTGGAGCCGCGATGTCGCGCCGGGCCGGGTGATCTTCACCCCCGGCGGCGGCTGCCCCAACGTGTTCGACCGGGTGCGCGGCCGGCGCCCGGGCGACCTGCAGGCCTATCGCGAGGCGCAGATGCTGGTGCAGAGCTTCGGCGTGCTGCACAAGACCGCCGCCGCGCCCGAACCGCAGGACGTGCCGGTCGAGCTGCGCCATTATGCCGTGCTCGAGGCGCAGCTGGGCCTGACCGACAAGCCGGTCTTCGTCGCCGGGCGCGGCCGGGCCCAGGTGATGGAGAGCTTCGACCTCCTGCGCCTGGCGCTGAACCTCACGGACGATGAATTCGAGGCCGGCGCCTGGACCTCGACCGTGGTCAACACCAACTCGCCGCGCCTGCTCGACCGGCCGATGGCCGAGGCGCTGATCGACTTCGCCCGGGCCGGGCAGATGAGCATCGTCACCCCCTTCTGCCTGGCCGGTGCCATGGCGCCGATCACCGTGGCGGGCGCGCTGGTCCTGCAACATGCCGAGGCGCTGGCCGGCATCGCCCTGACCCAGCTGGCCCGGCCCGGCGCGCCGGTGATGTATGGCGGGTTCGGGTCGAATGTCGACATGCGCTCGGGGGCGCCGGCCTTCGGCACGCCGGAACATGTGCAGATGCAGCTGGGATCGGGGCAGCTGGCGCGGCATATCGGCCTGCCCTGGCGCTCGGCCGCGGGGACGGCGGCGAACGTGTCCGACGCCCAGGCGGCGGGCGAGACGCATATGTCGCTCTGGGGGGCGCTGATGGCGGGGGCAACGCTGGTGGTGCACGCGGCCGGCTGGCTGGAGGGCGGGCTGACGCTGGGCTTCGAGAAGCTGGTGCTGGATGTCGAGGCGTTGCGCATCCTCGAACATCTCTGCACCCCGCCCGACGACAGCGACGCGGCGCTGGGCTTCGACGCGCTGGCCGAGGTGGCGCCGGGCGGGCATTTCTTCGACACCGGCCAGACGATGGCGCGCTATCGCGATGCCTTCCTGCCGCCGCTGGTGGCCGACCTGTCGAATTACGGCAGCTGGGAGGCCGCCGGTCAGCAACGCGCCGACGAACGCGCGACGGCGATCTGGCAGGGCATCTTGCGCGATTTCACCCCGCCCGACGGCGCCGGGGAACGGCTGGAGCGGATGGCCGACTATATCGCCCGGGGCCGGGCCCGTGGCGGGGCGGCTGTGGTCGCCTGAGCGGACGAATTCCGCGGCGGAATTCGGTTCGAAATCCGACGCGGATTTCGCGGCACGACACCAGACCCCAGGCGCCGTTTTCCGCGTCGGAAAACAAATCGAATTTCGCGTCGGAATTCGAACTGCCCCCTTCAAAACCGCGCGCAATGCGCTTAAGTGAGCCTCGGCGGTTCTGCCCCTCTCGTAACATGGGTTGCATTCCGGTGGCCTTACATACTTCCGAGGGAGCTGGCTCTGTCGGGGTCCTGGCCCCGTTACCTGGCGCCCACCTGTGCAAACAGGTCCTCGGGAATGAGATAACCCCACGGTCCGGGTGGTTCCGCCACTTCCCGCTTTCCGCCCAATGAAAAACGCGCCCCGGAGGACCGAGGCGCGCCTGGATGATCGCGAAGATCCGGGCTCAGCGGCGCAGCGCGCCCGCCTTGTCCTTGGGCGCGGCCTTGGCCGGCACCCGCAGCAGCACCGGCTCGCGGCGCGGCGGTGCGATACGTTCGCGCAAGCCGCCGCCGGGGCCGTCGTCGTCATCGTCCTTCATCTTCATCACCGCGATGGCGAACTGCACCCCGGCAAAGACGATGCCATGGGCGAACCACAGGATGAACACCGCCAGCAGCCCCTTGTCCGAGCTGGTGACCAGATGCCACAGGTTGGCGATGTTGAAGTAAAGCAGCATCGCCACGAAGGCCGCGGCGATGGCGAACCCGATCAGGACGTTGACGATATACATGCGGATCAGCTTCGGCATCGCGTGATCTCCCCTATGCTTGCCTGCAAGAGTAGCGTTTCCGCGCGAGTCTTCAAGATGTCCGCGGCCGGAAAAGCCGATATCGGCGGAATTGCCGCAAGCCTGCCTAAGTCAGCACCGTCGCGGCCACCCACCAGCCGGGCTGTTCGGCCCGAATGGCCGTTTCCGCCGCTTCAGCGCCTTTCGCGTCGCCAAACAGCGCGAAACAGGTGGCACCCGAGCCCGACATCCGCGCGAGACACGCCCCCGGCGCCGCCGCCAGACGGTCGAGAACCCGGCCGATGACCGGCGCGAGGGCCAGGGCCGGGGCCTGAAGGTCGTTGCGCTGGCGCGACAGCCAGGCGCAGGTCTCGGGCACCGAGGCCAGCGGCGGCGGCGGGTCGAGCGGCGGTTGTCACGGGTGGTCAGGGCGGCGAACACCGCGCCGGTCGGCACCTCGACGCCCGGGTTGACCAGAACCGCCGGCAGGGGCGGCAGGGCGACGGGGGCAAGCCGCTCGCCGATGCCGCGCATCCTTACGGCGCGCGGCGACAGGCAGACCGGGACATCGGCGCCCAGCGCCTCGGTGCCCGCCGGGATGGGCCGGCCGGACAGCGCCGAGAGCAGCCGCAGCGCGGCGGCGGCATCGGACGAGCCGCCACCGATCCCGGCTGCGGCGGGCAGATGTTTCTCCAGCGTGAAGGCGGCGGCAACGCCCATCCAATCGGCGGCCTTGAGAACCAGATTGCGGCCGTCCCCGGGCACGCCCGCCCGCATCGGCCCGCTCACCCGCAGCGACGATTGCGCGGCAGGCGCCGCCGTCAACCGGTCACCGATATCGGCGAAGGCCACCAGACTGTCGAGCAGATGCAGCCCGTCACCGCGCCGGCCGGTGACATGCAGCGCCAGGTTCACCTTGGCGGGGGCAAAGCCCGGCCCGGCGCCAAGGTCGCGCGCCCCGGCCCCGCCGGCGGGTTCAGTCACCGCTGGCGGCGGCCTTGTCGGCCACCTTCAGCGGCGGCGCGCCTTCCTCGGCCAGGACCTTGTCGAGCCCGATCTCGATCTTGCGGCGGATACGGTCGGGTTCGGCATCCTCGGCGGTGTCGCCGAAATCGACGAAGCTCAGCGCGCGTTTCCACTGCACCAGCGCCTCGCGCTTGCGGCCCACGGCCCAATAGACATCGCCCAGATGATCGTTCACCACCGGATCGACCGACATCAGCTCGGCGGCGTGTTCCATATGCGCGACCGCCTCGTCATAGCGGCCGAGGCGATAGAGCGCCCAGCCCAGGCTGTCGACGATATAGCCGCTGTCCGGGCGCTGGGCGACGGCGCGTTCGATCATCCCCAGCGCCTCGTCCAGGTTCTCGTGCTTCTCGACCATGGAATAGCCGAGATAGTTCAGAACCTCGGGCCGCTCGGGGTCGATTTCCAGCGCCTTGCGGAAATCGGCCTCGGCCTTGGGCCAGTCGTCGACGCGTTCGTTGCAGATGCCGCGGGCGTAATAGACGAACCATTCGCTGCGGTCGCCCTCGGGATAGAGCGCGATGGCCCTGTCATAGGCCTTCACCGCCTCGTCATAGCGGCCCAGCGTGCGCATCAGATCGCCCAGCGCGTTATGGGCGACGGCCAGCTCGGGCTGGGTCTCGGCCAGCTGCTCCAGCACCTCGATGGCGGCATCGGTCTTGCCGGCCTTGCGCAGCGCATCGGCGCGGCCCAGTTCGGCGGCGTGATAGGCCGGATCGTCGCGCGGCACCTTGCGATAGGTCTGGGTCGCCAGGTCGTATTGCTCCATGTCGTCCAGGATCTCGGCCGTCAGCAGGATCGCGTCGACATGGCCGGGGCGCAGGTATTCGGCCATCCGGGCGAACAGGATGGTGTCGGCATCGCGCGCCTCGGTCGCCGATTTCAGCGCGCCGGCGACGGTATAGAGCACCTCGGCCATGCCGTCGCGGACCGAGGTGACGATATCGAAATCCAGCCGCTCGCCGGCCTTCAGCCGGTCGCGCATCCCGGCCAGTTCGGGGTCGAGCGAGGCGCCGAACCTCTCTTCCAGCAGGGCGGCGGCGTCGTCGTTGCGGTCGAGCTGGCTCAGCACCTCGACCCGGGCGATGACGCCACGGCGGGTCAGCAAGCCCGCGCCGGAACCGGGATCGCCCAGGATCTCCTCGGCACCCTCGAAATCGCCCACCATCGCCAGCGCGATGGCCTTGTGATAGAGCGCAAAGCTGCGTTGGCCCGGCTCGTCCGCGGCCTTGTCGAACAGCGCCACCGCATCGGTCATCGCGCCCTTGCCCAGCTCGGCCCAGGCCTCGACCAGCCCGTCGACCAGCGGGCCGATGCCACGCTGGTCCTGGATGCGGTCGACCAGGTCGTCATAGCGGCCGTTCCAGGCCTCGTCGGTCATCAGGACCATCTGGCTGATCTGGCTCTTCAGCCCCTCGGCCTCCATCGTCGAGGCCACCGGCAGGGCGCGGTCGATCCGGCCCAGCGACAGGAAGGAAAGCACCGTCGCCTCCATCAGCGTCGGGTTGCCCGGATCGCGGGCCAGCGCCTGGGTGTAATAATCGGCCGCGACCTGGTAATCGCCGTCGAACCGCGCCTGGCGGCCGGCCAGATAGGCCCCGGCCAGCCCGTCGGCGGCTGCGGGAAGCGGAGCGAAGTTGATCAGAAGCGCCGCGACGGCTGCGAATGTCCTGCCGGTCATGGACCTGCCTTTTCCTGCCACGATTTGGGCGCCCACCCTAGCGCAACGCCCGGCAAAGGCAATGCGATGCGTCGAAACCTCGCGGGAAAGTGCGCGGGCGCGGGCAAGCGGTTTCGAAACCGCTTGTTTCAAGCGCCTTGGAAGGCGCTTTTCACGCAAATTCGAATTTGCGTCGGGAAGGGCTTTCGAAAGCCCTTCCCCGCGCGCGTCACATGTTGGGATAGTTCGGCCCGTCGCCGCCCAGCCGACAGGTCCAGTTGATGTTCTGGCTCGGGTCCTTGATGTCGCAGGTCTTGCAGTGGACGCAGTTCTGGAAGTTCACCACGAAGCGCGGCGCCGCGCCCTCTTCCTCGACCACCTCATAGACCCCGGCCGGGCAGTAACGCTGCGCCGGCTCGGCATATTGCGGCAGGTTCACCCTGATCGGCACCTCCGGGCCGGCCAGCTTCAGGTGACAGGGCTGGCTTTCCTCGTGATTGGTGAAGCTGAAGCTGACATTGGTCAGCCGGTCGAAGCTCAGCTTGCCGTCGGGCTTGGGATAGTCGATGGCCTTGTGCTCGACGCCGGCTCGGTCGCCTGCGCATCGGTCTTGCCGTGCTTCATCGTGCCGAAGAGCGAGAAGCCCAGGCTGTTGCACCATGTCGAACCCGCCCGGGCGAGCGAGGGCAGCATCCCCCATTTCGACCACATCGGCTTGACGTTGCGGACCTTCTTGAGGTCCTTGCCGACGGCGCCGGTGCGCACGGTGTTCGTAGGCGGTCAGCTCGTCGCCCTCGCGGCCGGCCCTGGATCGCCTCATAGGCCGCCTCGGCCGCGGCCTTGCCGGAAAGCATGGCGTTGTGGTTGCCCTTGATCCGCGGCACGTTGACCATGCCCACCGAGCAGCCCAGCAGCGCCGCACCCGGCACCACCATCTTGGGCATCGACTGATAGCCGCCCTCGCTGATCGCGCGGGCGCCGTAAGCCACGCGCTTGCCGCCCTCCAGCAGCTCGGCCACCATCGGGTGATGCTTGAAGCGCTGGAACTCCATATAGGGGAAGAGATAGGGGTTCTTGTAGTTCAGGTGCACCACGAAACCGATGAAGACCTGATTGTTCTCGAGGTGATAGATGAAGCTTCCGCCACCGGCATTGCCGCCCAGCGGCCAGCCCATCGTATGGGTCACGGTGCCGGCGGAATGCTTGGCCGGGTCGATCTCCCAGATCTCCTTCATGCCGAGCCCGAATTTCTGCGGCTCGTGCCCGTCCGACAGGTTGTACTTGGCGATCACCTCTTTCGACAGCGAGCCGCGCACACCTTCGGAGAGGAAGACGTATTTGCCGTGCAGCTCCATCCCCGGCTCGGTGCCTTCGCCGATCGAGCCGTCGGGCTCGAGCCCGAACACCCCGGCGACGACGCCCTTCACCCGGTCGCCCTCATAGACCAGTTCGGAACAGGCCATGCCGGGGAAGATCTCGACGCCCAGTTCCTCGGCCTGCTCGGCCATCCAGCGGCAGACATTGGCCATCGAGACGATATAGTTGCCGTGATTGTTCATCAGCGGCGGCATCGGCCAGTTCGGAATGCGCACCCCGCCGCCTTCGCCCAGCATATAGAAGTTGTCGTGCTTCACCGGGGTGTTCAGCGGCGCGCCCTTTTCCTTCCAGTCGGGGATCAGCGCATCCAGCCCGCAGGGGTCCAGCACCGCGCCGGAAAGGATATGCGCGCCCACTTCCGAGCCCTTCTCCAGCACCACCACGCTGAGATCGGCGTCGAGCTGTTTCAGGCGGATCGCGGCCGAAAGGCCGGCCGGGCCCGCCCCCACGATCACCACATCGTATTCCATCGTCTCGCGTTCGATCTCGGCCATGCGCCTCATCCCCCGTCAGGCCCGGGCGCGACGCCCCGGCAGCAACAATATTTCAAGCGGGAATACATGCTCATGCTGCGCTGCGTCAATCGTTGCGCGACGTAAAACGGGCCGCTTTTGGCGGCCCGTTCGGGGATTTGGCCCCGGAGGCGGCATGTCATTGCCGGCAGACGCCGTCGCGATAGCTGCCGACCTCGCGGATGACCTGGCTCCCCGGGGCTTCGCGGCGGTGGCCGGTCAGTTCCGACACCAGCACCCGCGACAACAGCGATTTCAGCCGCGTCACCTTATAGCAGGCGACCGAGGGCTCGCCATGGGCCAGGCCGACGCCGCTGTCGTCGGTCAGGAACAGATACCGCCCGTTCGATTGCGCCGCCGCCTGGCGCATCAGGAACTCGGCCTCGGGGCCGGTGCCGCTGGCGCCCAGGCCAAAGACCTGCACCTGCGCCAGCGCCAGCTTGCGGCTGGCGGCAAGGTAGCGTTTCGCCCCCGCCTTGTGCGCCGGCGCGTCGGCGATGTGGAAAAGCAGCCTCTCGCCCTTGCCCCGGCGCCAGGTCAGACCGGCGGCGGCCTCCATCGCGCGATCCGCCGCCTCGGGGTAGTCGCCGCCGCCATTCGCGTCGAGCCCGGCCAGCCAGCCCTGCATCTGCCGCTGGTTCTGGGTGAAGCCGAAATTGCGCACCACGTAATCGTCGCCCTGATCGCGATAGGCCACCAGGCCGAAGCGGATATTCGCCCCCGGCGCCGCCTGCCGCGCCTGCCGCACCAGACCGGCGAATTCGCGGGTCAGCCAGGCGATCTCGTCGCCCATGCTGCCGGTGGTGTCGATCACGAAGGCGAGGTCGAGGAAATCGGGCGCATAGCCGTCGACCGGGGCCGGCAGGACGACCTGTTGCGCCGGACCGCCCGCCCTGCCAAACCGCTGGACGGTGACGGTCTGGCCTTCGCCGAAGGCGCGCAGCTGCACCGCCTTGGGATGCCCCGCGCCATGAAGCGCCGGATAGACCAGAACCCGGCCATCGGTGCCGGAGTAGCCGTCATAGAAGGGCTCGGCCGCGCCCGGTTTCGACAGGGTGACGCGGATGCCCGGCGCCGGCTTGCCGCTGGCGTCGACCAGTTGCGCCGCGAAGGCGCCGCCAAGGTCGGCCCTCGGCAGCCCGGTCTCGGCAGTGGCCCGCTTCTGATAGCGCAGGAAGGCGGCCAGGTTCAGCCCGTCCTCGATATCGCCCGCCGTCACCACGCCCCGGCGCGGGCGCGGGCCAGCGGTGCGCGACCCCGGCAGGGGCTCGGCCATCATCGGGGCCGGCTCGACCACCACCGGCGCCTCCATGATCGGCTCGACCATCGGCGAAGGCGCATAAGAACCATCCGTTGCGGCCTCGCAGCCCGCCGCTGTGGCGATCAGCGGCAGCAGGGCGCGGGCGGTGAAGGGGGACGGGGAAGGGCGTGTTATGGCTTGTCTCCAAAAATGTGTTTTTGCACATTTCTCGAACTCTCTCGCGCCCTTGTCAAGCAATGCATTTTGCACATCATGACGGACCGCCTGCCCCATGCCTGACAGTTTCGACCTGCTCTCGCGTCGCTGGCGCGGCTGGATGGGGCGCGCGGCGTGGGGTTTCCTGACCTGGCTGAGCGGCTGAAGCGCCATTACCTGCGTGCCGCGCAGGACCGGGCCGAGGCCGAGGGCAAGGTCACGCAATCGCGCTCTTCGGGTCATGACCGGCTGCAGCGCCGCGACATCGCCCGGCTGAGCGAATTCGACGTGAAGCCGCCGCGGCCCAACCCGCTGACCTGGGCCAGGCGCTGTGGCGCACCGATCGTCGATGCCCCCGGCGGCCAGCCTCGAAGCTGCTGCGCACTGGCCCGCGCCCTCGTTCGAGGTGCTGGGCCGGGCGGTGCGCCAGGACGTGCACCCGCGCACCTTTCTGGATGCCTTGGACGCGGCGGGCACGGTGCGCATCGACGGCGACAGCGTGTGATGCTGATCGAAACCGCCTGCGTCCCGACGGACGCAGCGCCGAACAGCTGGCCTATCTGGGCTGAAAACAGTGACCATCCGGCGGCGGCGGCGGCCAACGCTGGGGCAGGACCCGCCCTTCTTCGAACGCGCCCTGCACAGGCCGCCTGACCCCCGACCAGGCCGCCAGCCTGGGCGTACCTGCCCGCGCCCAGATGGCCTTCTGGAAGCAGCTGAGCCGCAGGGCCGGGAGGCGATGGCAGATAATGGCGACGGGGGCGGAGCAGGTTGCACCCGCATCCGTGCCGGGGGATATGTGTTTACCGGGAAACCGCGTCGGCGACGGCGCTGATCCGACCGAAACTGGCCCGGACCGGGGACACCTGATGCCTCCTTCCGCCCGCCTCCCGCTTCGCTCCTGGCCTGTGCCGCCGCCCTGCTGGCGCTGGCCGCGGCCTGCACCCTGCCCGAGCTCCTTGGCCGAGCCGGTGATGGAAGCCCTGGCGGTGATCGAACCGGCCCTCGCCCGGCGTGCGGCCGCCGTCCGAGACCTGCGCCCCCTCGGGCGATGGCATCGGCGGCACCGGCTGCCCGCATATCTGACGCCGCCGCCTGCGACATGGGCGGAATTGCACCCGGGCCCACCATGCTCTATTGCAGGACCCGACGCCTTTGGAGGCAGTGACTTGCAGACTACACGGCGTGCAACACCGCGCCGCGTTCATTTTGACGGTGGACCAGGACGAATGGTGCAAGATCCTGATGACCCGGGCGCGGGTTTCGCCGCGCTGGAGGCCGAGCTGAAGCAGCTGAAGAGCGAGGAGCGCCCGGCGATCATCCGCGCCATCGCCGAGGCGCGCGAGCATGGCGACCTGTCCGAGAATGCCGAATACCACTCGGCCCGCGAAAAGCAGAGCTTCATCGAAGGCCGCATCAAGGAAGCTCGAGGGCGTTCTGAGCCTGGTTGACGTGATCGACCCGACCAAGCTGTCGGGCGCCATCAAGTTCGGCGCCACCGTAACCCTGGTCGACGAGGATACCGACGAGGAGAAGACTCCGGCAGATCGTGGGCGAGCATGAGGCCAATATCGAAAAGGGCCTCTGAACATCAAATCCCCCATCGCCCGGGCGCTGATCGGCAAGGAGGAGGGCGACAGCGTCGAGGTCCGCACGCCGGGGGGCGAGCGTGCCTATGAAGTGCTGAAGATCGCCTATCTCTGAGCCTGCGCGAAAGGGGCCCTGGTACGACCCGAACGAAAGCCGCCCGACGCCGCTGGCCTCTATGACCGCTCCCAACGAACCGCGCCTGGACCGCGATCGAGGTCATCGCCCTGACGCTGTCGGCGCTCTGGGCTGATCGGCGCGGCGGTGTTCTTCCCGACGCCGGACAGCGGCGAAGAGGCGGGCGGCGTGGCCGGACGGGCTGCGCTTCATCATGACCATGCTGGCGATCTTCATGCCGGTGGCGATGATCTGGCCGCCGCCGCCGCCGCGCGGGCCTCGAAGGTGATGCGCGAGGAAAGCCGCCGCCTGCAGGGCGCCATCGACGCCATCCGCCAGGCCTATGTCGCCCAGGCCCAGGGCCGCGGCGCGCAGGTCGACCAGTCGGTCGCCAAGAAGCTCGACGAGATCGCGGCGGCGCAGAGGAAGACCGAGACCGCGCTGGCGATGTTCCATTCCTCGCGCGAGATCGGCACGCTGCATCCCGCCCCTGTCGCCGCCCCCGCCCCGGCCGCCGAGGAGCAGGTGGCGCTGCCGCTGGGCACCAGGGCCGAGGACATGGCGCCGCCGCTCTCCCGCGCCGATTTCATCCGGGCGGTGAACTTCCCCGAGACGGCCGAGGATGCCGAGGGCTTCTCGGCGCTCCGGAAGGCGCTGAAGGACCGCCAGGCGGCCGATCTGATCCGCGCCAGCCAGGACGTGCTGACCCTGCTCAGCCAGGACGGCATCTATATGGACGACCTGCGCCCCGACATGGCCCGCCCGGAAATCTGGCGCCGCTTCGCCGCCGGCCAGCGCGGCCGCGAGGTGGCGGCGCTGGGCGGGGTGCGCGACCGCTCGTCGCTGGCGCTGACATCGGGGCGGATGCGGCAGGATTCGATCTTCCGCGACGCCGCCCACCATTTCCTGCGCGTTCGACCGGATGTTCACCGAGTTCGCCGAGACCGCCAGCGACAGCGAGATCACCGATCTGCCGACACCAGCACCGCCCGCGCCTTCATGCTGCTGGTCGCGTCGCCGGCACCTTCGACTGAGCGGGGCCAAGGCCTTCGAAAGGTCTTGGTCGAAGCGCCTTCGAAGGTGCTTGCAACGCGAATTCGAATTCGCGTCGGAAATCGTTTTGAAAGGCTCTAGACTAGCAACGCCTGAGTTCGCTGACCAGCGCGTAGCTCGATCCTTGCCCCATCGCCACTGCATTCTCGAGGTGGCGATCGAAGTTGCGTTTCACCCCATTGAACTTCGCCAGCCGCCTTTTGGTGAAGGACCAGAAGCTCTCGATGCCGTTGATATGCACCCCGCCCTCCGAGAACGGCGTGGCCGATTTGCGGGCCTTGCGGATGCGCAGATGGCGATCATATCCGACATCGACGAGGCCGTCATAGACGTAGTAGCCATCGGTGATCAGGGTCGCCTCCGGTGCAACGCGCCCTCTGACAAGTGCCTGGAATGTCTTCTTCTTATTGTCCGGCAGAAGCTCAGTGAAGACCCGGCCTCCACGTTCGATCACGCCAAAGACCGGCTGTTTCGAGGTGCCGCGCCCGCGCTTTCTCGGGCCGGGCTTGCCGCGGATCCGGGCCGGACCGAAATAGCTCTCATCGGCCTCGACGACGCCCTGGAGTTGCTCGCGCAACGCGATCTGCTGGGCGTGGATGGCGGCGCGGAACAGACCGTAGTAGCGGTTGACCGTGTTGCGATTGAGACCGAGCAGGACGGCCGTCTGAGAGGCTGTGAGGTCGGCGCAGAAGCAGTCGATCAGTTTTCTCTGCCGATATTTCGATAAGCCATTCTTCTTGTTCATGAATCCACCCTAGAGAGGGAAGATTGCTAGTCTAGAGCCTTTCGAAAACGATTTCGGGCCGGTCCGTATCGGGCTTGCCCACCTCGGGTTTGGCTCCGCACCGCGGCCTCTCGCCGCCGCCGGGGGCTGCCCGGCCGGTCCCAAAGCTCAAGCTCCATCCGCGTTGCCGAGCGGAAGCCGAACACGAAGGCCAGCGGCCCGAGAGGCTCGTCCACCACCGCGCGAAACCCCTTGCGCTGGCAAAGCGCCCGGGCGCGCGGATTTCCGTCGATCACGTCGCGCCGGACCAGCCGCGCGCCCTTGCTGCGAGCGGTCTCGGCCACCACGCCCAGCAGCGCCCCGCCAAGCCCCCGTCCCCGCGCCGACCCGGCCGCCGTCAGCCCCAGAACGCACTCCACGGGATGAAGCGCACCGGATCGCCCTCGACCAGTTCGGTCAGATCCTCGGGCAGGTCGGCCAGCCCCTCGGCCCAGCTCAGCCCGCTGACCAGGCCCGAACCTTCTGAGCGGAACGCCTCGACCCGGCCGTCGCGCAGCCTTGCGCGCAGGAACTCGCGCCGGCCCGGCTTCTTGCGCTTGGCAAAGCCCGCCGGCAGCTCCACCCCCTGCGGCAGCGCCCAGCCGCGCCCGGCCAGCAGGCCCAGCGCCGGCAGGCCGAAAACACAGGCGGTGACCATCGCCGCCACCGGATTGCCCGGCAGGCCGAAGACCGGCTTGCCCGCCCAGATGCCCAGCGCCAGCGGCCGTCCGGGCTTGATCGCCACCCGCCACAGCGCCATCGCCCCGGCCTCGTTCAACAGCGCCGAAACGTGGTCCTCGTCCCCGGCCGAGGCCCCGCCCGAGGTCAGCACCGCATCCGCCAGCCCCGCCGCCCGGTCCAGCGCGGCCCGCAGCGCGGCGCGGTCGTCGGCGACACGGCCCAGATCGACCGGCACATGCCCGGCCCGCCCGAGCAGCGCCAGAAGCATCGGCCGGTTGGCGTCGTAGATCTGCCCCGGCCCCGCCGTCTGGCCCGGCTCGACCAGTTCGTCCCCGGTCGAGATCACCGCGACGCGCAGCGCCTGGCGCAGCGGCAGGCGGTCGATCCCGACGGCGGCGGCCAGCGCCAGGTCGCCCGGGGTCAGAACCCGCCCGGCCTGCAGGATCGGCCGGCCGGCCGTCACGTCCTCGCCCGCCGGGCGGACATTGGCGCCCGGCTTCACCCCGGCACGGAAGGCGATGCGCCCGTCGCCCAGCTGGACGTCCTCCTGCATCACCACGGTATCGACCCCGGCGGGCAGCGCCGCGCCGGTCAGAACCCGGATGGCCTGGCCCGGCGGCACGGTGCCCGGGTAAAGCGGCCCCGCCGCGGCGCGGCCCGGCACCAGCGGCAGCACCGCATCGCCCGGCGGCAGGCTGGCATGGGCAAAGCCATAGCCGTCGACCGCCGTGTTCGGCAAAGGCGGGTTCGAGCGCTCGGAAATCACCGGCTCGGCCAGCACCCGGCCCAGCGCCTGCCCGAGCGGCAGCACCTCGGTCCCCGTCACCGGCGCCAGCCGCTGGCGCAGCATCGCCAGCGCCTCGTCGGCGCGGGTCCAGGTCACGCCGGGCGGCAGGGCGAAGCAATCGTTCTTCAGCGGCGGCGGCGGGGCCACGGCGGCCGCGCGCGCGGCGCGCTCCAGCGCCGTCTCGTGGCCCAGGCCGAAGATCCAGCCCTCCTCGGCCGCCGGCGGCGCCTCCACGCTCAGCATCTCGGCCAGCGCGGCGGGTGCCAGCGCCGCCACCGCCCCGGCCAGCACCCGCACCTGGGCGGCATCGCGGATCTCCTCCGCGCCCTGCGCCCCGGCCACCGCATCGCGGATCAGCGAGGGCCAGATTTCGACCAGCGCGAGCGGCGCATCGTCCAGCGGCTCGAACGGCCAGGCGGCGGCCTTGAAACGCTGCCGCAGCCGCCAGAGCAGCGGCAGGCCCGTCATCACCTGCCCGCCGACCGAGCCGGCGCCGGCCATCTGCCAGCACGAGAACGCGCCTTTCGCCCGGGTCTCGGCCAGCCGCCATTCCGGCAGGGCGTCGCACTCCCGCGCCCGCCCCTTGCGCGGCAGGCTGGCGATGTCGCGTTTCAGCCCGTTGCCCCAGAACGGGCCGGTGCCGGAGAAAAGCCGGTTGATTTCGCCCGCCAGATCGAAGCGGTTGTTGGCGCCGGGCGCATCCTCGATCCTCTCGGCGAACCACTGCCACAGGGTCAGCGGATCGTCCGTCCCGGTCAGCGCCCGGGCCAGCCCCTTGGGATAGCCGAAGGGAAAGTCGAACCCGGCCAGCACCCGGCGGCCCGCCGCGATCTCGGCCTCGATCCGCGCGGTCAGCCAGGCCTCGGCCAGCTGCCGGTTGCGGTGATAGAGCGGCGCCTCGCCGGCGACGCAGGTCCAGATCGCATCCGCCTTGGGTGTCGGGCCGCGATCGTTGCCGCCCGACCAGTCGACCATCAGAACCGTGTCGAACCCGCTCATGACCCCGGCTCCAGGTTCAGGTCGGCGGCGATGAAATCGGCGATGGCGGCGGTATCGTCCAGATCGAAGACCGGCCGGTCGAGCGTCAGCGCGCTGTCGCTTGCCACCGCCCGCACGCTCATGTCCCCCGGCGCGATCAGCGGCTGGCCGGTCACGGCGCGGTGGGCCTCGATCTTGGGATGGCCGGCGGTCTTGAAGCCCTCGACGAGCACCAGGTCGCAGGGCGCAAGCTGCGCCAGCAGACGGTCCAGCCCGGGCTCGGGCGCATCGCCCAGTTCGGTCATCAAGGCCCAGCGCCGCGACGACGACAGCAGCACCTGCCCCGCCCCCGCCGCCCGGTGGCGGAAACTGTCGGTGCCGGCCTGATCGACGTCGAAGGCATGATGCGCGTGCTTCACGGTCGAAACCGTCAGGCCACGGCTGCGAAACTCGGCCACCAGCCGCTCCATCAGCCCGGTCTTGCCCGCGTTCTTCCAGCCGGTGACGCCATAGACCCTCATTCCGCCGCCTCCAGATAGGCCTGCGCCGCCTCCAGCTCGTCCGGGGTGTTGACGTTGAAGAAGGGCGCCGGGGTGGCATCGGGGAAGACCGCCTCGCGCCCGCCATGGGCCTCGGTCCAGATCACCACCTTGCGCAGGCCGCCCTCGAGCGCGGCGCGCAGATCGTGGCGCAGCGCGACGGGCCAGAGGCCGAAGGTGGGGTGGCGCACCAGGCCGGCGCGCGATTTCGAGCGGGTCTCGACGCCCTCGTCGCGCGGTGTCGCGGCCAGGACCAGCGGCTGCGCCATGCCGGCCGCCGCCTCGCTTAGCCGCGCCACCAGGTCGCGCGGCAGGAAGGGCGTGTCGGCGGCGGCGCTGACGACGGTTTCGGCCCCCTGCCCGGCGGCCCAGTCGAGCCCCGCCAGAACCCCCGCCAGGGGCCCCGGGAAGCCTTCGATCGTGTCGGGCAGCACCGGCAGGCCAAGCCCTGCGAACCGCGCCGGATCGCCATTGGCGTTGAGCGCCAACCCGCCCACCTGTGGGCCCAGCCGGTCGATCACATGAGAGAGCAGCGTGCCCTGCCCCAGCGTCAGCAGCGCCTTGTCGCCGCCACCCATCCGGGTTGCAAGGCCACCGGCGAGGATGATCCCGAGGGGCAGGTTCATGGCAGGCCCCTCGCCAGCGGGCGGACAAGAATTTTCGAAAATTCTTGGCAAAATTCTTCGAAGAATTTTGGCCCCTGCCGACCGCTCATTCCCCACCCGCCCCCTTGCGCCGGTGCTTGCCGTCCTCCTCGGGCACCGCGCTCACATCCGCATCCCGCAGCAGACGCTCTTCCGCGCTCAGGCAGACGAAGCGCTGCCCGCGCATCCGGCCGATCAGGGTCAGGCCGACCTGGCGGGCGATCTCGACCCCCCAGGCGGTGAAGCCCGAGCGCGAGGCCAGAACCGGAATGCCCATCAGCGCCGTCTTGATCACCATTTCCGAGGTCAGCCGCCCGGTGGTGTACATCAGCTTGTCCGCCGCCGGCACGCGTTCCGAGAACATCCAGCCGGCGATCTTGTCGACGGCGTTGTGGCGACCGACATCCTCCATATAGACCAGCGGCCGCGCGCCCTGGCAGAGTACCGTGCCATGGATCGCCCCGGCCTCGAGGTAGAGCGAGGGCGTGCGGTTGATCTTCGCGGCCAGCGCATAGAGGTCCGAGGTCCTGACCTGCGTCGGCGGCAGCACCACCCGGTCCAGCCCCTCCATCATGTCGCCGAAGACGGTGCCCACGGCGCAGCCCGAGGTGCGGGTCTTGCGCGCCAGCTTGTCCTCGTACGAGGTCTCGGCGGCGGTGCGCACCACCACCGTTTCCAGCTCGTCGTCGTAATCGACGCCGGTCACCTCTTCCTCGGCGCCCAGCATCCCCTGATTGCGCAGGAAGCCCAGCGCCAGATATTCGGGGTAATCGCCGATGGTCATCGCCGTGACGATCTCGCGCTTGTTGAGGAAGATGGTCAGCGGGCGTTCCTCGACCACGCGGATCTCGATGCTCTGGCCGGTCTGGTCGGTGCCGGTGACGCCGCGCGTCAGCCGGGCCGCGCCCGGGTCGGGTGCGACGAGATATTCCCCAGCGTCAAGGCGAGTCGACAATTGTATCTTTCCCGTCAAGAGGGTAGCCGTCTTTCCTGTCAGCAACTTAGGGCGATCCCATGCCGCCTGCCACCTCAAAATCGGTTTTCGCGATGGGCGTCCGCGCCGGCGCGCCGTTCATCCTGGTGGTGGTGCCCTTCGCCATCCTGTTCGGCGTGGTCGCCACCGAGGCCGGGCTGAGCGTGTTCGAAACCCTGACCTTTTCCCTGGCGGTGATCGCCGGCGCGGCGCAGTTCACCGCCTTGCAGCTGATGCAGGAACATGCCCCGACCGCGATCGTGCTGTTCTCGGCCCTGGCGGTGAACCTGCGGCTGGCGATGTATTCCGCCGCGCTGACCCCGCATTTCGGCGCGGCGCCGCTGTGGCAGCGGGCCTGCATCGCCTATCTGACGGTGGATCAGAGCTTCACCACCTCGGTCTCGGCCTTCGAAAGGCACCCGGACTGGAGCCTGCGGCAGAAGATGACGTTCTTCTTCGGCGCCTGCGCGCCGATCCTGCCGCTGTGGTTTCTGGCCACCGGCGCGGGGGCGATGATCGGGCGGCGCATCCCCGACGCGCTGGCACTGGATTTCGCCGTGCCGATCACCTTCCTGGCCATCATCGCCCCGGCGCTCAGGACGCCGGCGCATGTCGTGGCGGCGCTGGTCGCGGTGGCGCTGGCGCTGGGGCTGGCGGGGCTGCCCTATAACCTGGGGCTGCCGGTGGCGGCGCTTGTCGGCATGATGGCCGGCGCCCGGGTCGAGCTCTGGGCCGAGCGGCGCCTGCTGCGCGGCGAGGGCCTGGGCGGATGATCGACAAGGCGACGCTGTGGACCGTGATCGCCGGGCTGGCGCTGGGCAGCTTCGCCCTGCGCTTCCTGTTCCTGGGGCTGATCGGCAACCGGCCGCTGCCGCCTTGGGTGCTGCGGCACCTGCGCTATACCGCGGTGGCGGTGATCCCGGCGCTGGTGGCGCCGATGGTGATGTGGCCCAAGGCGACGGGCGGCGAGACCGATCCGGCGCGGCTGGCCGCCGCGGCGGCGGTACTGGCGGTGGGGGTGCTGACGCGGTCGGTGCTGGGGGCGATCCTGGCGGGGATCGCGGTGCTCTATCCGCTGCTCTATCTGCTGGGCTAGGGCCCCGTCCCGGCGCCGGGCGCGCGGACGGGCTGGCGGCGCTAGTTTTTCTTCTTCTCGGCCTTCACCCTGGCGAAACGCTCGGCATCCCACTGCTCCAGCAGCTTGGAATTGTCGTCGTCGTCATATTCGTGCAGCACCGATCTGCGCACGCCGGGAATGCTGCGGAACTGATCGGCCAGCTTCACCGGGAACATCCCCGGGCGGATCGAGTCCAGCCCTGGCAGCCGGTGCAGGATGTTGCTGGTGGCGCTGGCGCAATAGGCGTTCGGCACGGCGCCGTTCTGTTCTCGACCAGCCGCAGCGCGGCTCTGCCACCTCGGCGTCACGTCCAGTTCCTGCACGATGACATGCCAGGTCTGGCGGCGTGATAGTGGGTATAGACGTCGGCGCGATCTCGGGGTAATACCAGAGTATCGCCGTTCCGCTTCCGGGCAACGTTCACTCGGATGATGGAACGGTCTGACGGGTCGAAGATCACCCGCTGCGACGCGTCGATCATCAGCGAGGTATGCCCGCCCGATCCGGTCTCGTTGCTGACCATGGTGAACAGGGTCACTGGGTCACCGTCGCGGTATTGCACCTGCCGGATGTCCTCGTCCGGTGCCTGTGACCGGATCGGCGGCACAACCGGCCAGGCCGGTCAAACCCGCCAGCAGAAGTAGAACCTGCCCGCCTTGCGCATACTCGTACCCCCCAAGGACATGGGTGTCCCGCCGCCCGGGCGGGACCTGGATCAGCCGCCCACGGCCGCCATGAACAGCAGGATCAGCGATCACGATGATCGAGCGGGTCACGACCTTGATGTGAACCCTCGGAAGGTCTTTTCTCCGAACGAAGGTGTTCATTTCGCCATGCCTTGTGTGCGGCCATTTTCGCGGCCCGAATTGTCGTCCTTGGGCCTGAATAGTCGATCCTGATGCCGCTGTCACCCTCCCGCTGGCGGTTTCGGGCGGCCTGTCACGCGGCCTCTTCCCCTGCGCCCCTGCGCGTGCGATATCCCGTCCCATGCTTGACGAGACCGACGATATCCACCCGCTT
This sequence comes from Paracoccaceae bacterium, assembly GCA_041397165.1. Classification (GTDB taxonomy): domain Bacteria; phylum Pseudomonadota; class Alphaproteobacteria; order Rhodobacterales; family Rhodobacteraceae; genus JAWKXE01. The sequence goes on from JAWKXE010000008.1 coordinate 79,877, forward strand.
TTTGCCGGCGCCCCCAAGACCACGGCGTTCAAGAAGCTGCGCAAGCCGGTGCAGAACGTGCGCGAGGCGATCGACCGCTTCGGCATGGATCGAGGAGGGGCCAAATGGCTGGTCTGCTCTCGGGCGGCAAGGACAGCTATACCCTGCTGGCGATCCTTTACGAGCTGAAATGGCGCGGGCTGCCGCCGGTCGAGATCCCCGCCTGCAACCTCGACCAGGGCCAGCCGGGCTTTCCCGCGACGGTGCTGCTGCAGTTCCCGGAAGAGCATGGCGTGCCGTGCACTGGATCGAATATCAGGACACCTATTCCATCGTCATGGACAAGGTGCCGGCGGGCGGACATACGCTTTGTGCGCTTGCTCGCGGCTGCGGCGCGGCAATCTCTATCGCATCGCCCGGGAAGAGGGCTGCACGGCGGTGGTGCTGGGCCATCACCGCGACGATATTCTCGAAACCTTCCTGCTCAACCTCTCCACGGCTCGCGACTGGCGACGATGCCGCCTAAGCTGGTGAACGAAGGTGGCGATCTCTTCGTCTATCGCCCGCTGGCCCTGGTGGCGGAAGAGGATCGCGACCGCTTCGCCCGGGCGATGGATTACCCGATCATCCCCTGCGATCCTGCGGCAGCCAGGACGGGCTGCAGCGCCAGCAGATCAAGGCGATGCTGGACGGCTGGGAGCGTAACCACCCCGGCCGGCGGCAGAAGATGTTCCGCGCCCTGATGAATGCCCGGCCCAGCCATCTGCTCGACCCGGCGCTGTTCGATTTCGCCGGGCTGAGCCGCGGCACGCCGGGACCGCGCGAAATCGAGTAGAATTTTTTTCGCGTTTCGCGTGTCGCGTTAAAGTCCTGTTGAGGGACCGGACGCTAACGTTTCCCGAGCTTTGCAACCGGGGAACTCGCGCATGAGGTTTCGCCACGCCCTTTCCGTCACCGCCGCCCGCCGCGGGCTGCGCCGCCTGATCGGCGGGACGCAGGTTCTGGCCCTGCTGCCGGCGCTGGCGCTGGGCGCCTATTGGGCGGCGGGCGAGGCGGCGCTGGCCGTGGTGGCGCTGGGCGTGCCGCTGCTCTTCCTCTTCACCGGCGGCTTCGATCAGGTCGCCGGGCGCGACCGTGGCGCGCTCGACATCGCCACCGGGCTGCCGCTGGCCGCCTCGCTGGAGGACCGGCTGGATGCGGCGCTGCTCTCGGGCCGTCGCAGCGGGCTGAAGACGGCCTGCCTGCTGATCCGGGTCGAGAATTTCGACAGCTTCACCGCCCATCGCGGCACCGCCGCCGGCGACCGGGTGCTCGAACGCATCGCCCAACGGCTGCGCGGCGCCCTGCGCGAGGGCGATCACCTGGCCTGGCTGGGCTCGGCCGGGCCGGCGGTGACCACCGATCAGGGCAGCGCCACCTTCGGCGTGGTGCTGCGGCCGGTGATCAATTTCGACCTCGAAGCGGCGATCCAGATCGCGGTGCGGCTGCAGGCCACGGCGGAAGAGCCGGTCGCGCTCGACGGGGCGGCGGTCTATCTCTCGGCCGGGGTCGGGCTCTGCCTGTCGACCCGCAGCCCGGGCAAGACCGGCCACAGCATGATCAGGGGCGCCGGCATCGCCCTGGACGAGGCGCTGCTGGGCGGGCCTTCGGCGATCCGGGTCTATTCCGACGAAATGCACAGCCGCCGCGATTCGCAGGCGGCGCTGAACGAAGATGCGTTGCGGGCGCTGGAAAACGGCCAGATCGTGCCGTGGTTCCAGCCGCAAGTGTCCACCGATACCGGCCGCGTCACCGGGTTCGAGGCGCTGGCGCGCTGGGTCCATCCCGAACGCGGCGTGGTGCCGCCGGCGCAGTTCCTGCCGATCCTCGACCGCGCCGGCCAGATGGAGCGGCTGGGCGAGGTCATCCTCTATGGCGCCCTGAAGGCGGTGACGGCCTGGGATGCGGCCGGGCTCGACGTGCCCTGCGTGGCGGTGAACTTCACCGGGGACGAGCTGCGCAACCCCAAGCTGGCCGAAAAGATCCGCTGGGATCTCGATCGCTTCGATCTCAAGCCCGGACGGCTGACGGTCGAGGTGCTGGAAACCGTGGTGGTGGGCGCCCCCGACGACACCGCCACCCGCAACATCCACCGCCTGGCCGAGATGGGCTGCCGCATCGACCTCGACGATTTCGGCACCGGCCATGCCTCGATCGCGGCGCTGCGGCGCTTCGCCATCGAGCGGATCAAGATCGACCGCAGCTTCAATGTTCACGTCGATGACGATGCCGAGCAGCAGCGCATGGTCTCGGCGATTCTGACCATGGCGGAACGGCTGGGGCTGGAAACCCTGGCCGAAGGGGTGGAAACCGCCGGCGAACACGCGATGCTGGCGCAGCTGGGCTGCCGCCATGTCCAGGGCTTCGGCATCGCCCGACCGATGCCGTTCGAACAGACGATGGACTGGATCCAGCAGCTACGAGGCGAAGCTGGCCGCCCCGCCGGTGATCGGCCGCCGCTCGGGCTGACGCCCGGCGCCGGCGCGGCCGGCACCCTTGAATTTCTGCCGCGCCGCACGCCATTCAACCTCGCTTCGCTCGGGCCCGACGAGTAGGGGAGGCGCCGAGCTGGCGCCTCGGCGGGGCCCGCTTCGACGCTGCGCTGTTCGTCCGGGCCATTGCTGACGGCAGATCGAACCGCACCCTCAGCTATCGCGAAAACGCACGATATCGCGGCCTCCGCCCGACACAGGCGCGCCGACGGCTTTCCAGGGGGCAACAGGCCGACGCCCGCCCCGGCGCGCGGGGTGGTGGGCCAGATCGCTCGCCCCGCACCCCGCCTTAGGAGCGCGCCGGGGCCCGGGCGGTGGCTGCCGCCGGTGCAGTTTGCCTCATCGCCGCAATATCGGCTTGACCTTTGGCACCCATCTCTGTTGAACCTGCCCCACCCGAACAGGAAGCGTGTGGACCCCCGATGGACGATCAGAACAAGAACCTCATCCTTGCCGTCGCCTTGTCGATGCTGGTGATCATCGGCTGGTCGGTCCTGTTCCCGCCGCCTCCCCCGCCCGAAGCCGGCACCGAAACCGCCGCCACCACGCTTGCGGACGGCAGCACGCCGGCGGTTCCCGCCGCCAGCGGCGACACCCCGGCCGCGGCCGGCAGCGGCACCGCCCAGACCGGCGCCAACGCCACCACCGAGGCGGTGATCGCCGAACTGGCCGGCACCCCGCGCATCGCCATCGACACGCCGCGCGTCACCGGCTCGATCTCGCTTCTGGGCGGGCGCATCGACACGCTGTCGCTGAAGGACTACCGCAAATCCCTCGACGCCGACTCCGGCATCGTCCAGCTGCTCTCGCCGGTCGGCAGCGAGGACAGCTATCAGGCGCTCTATGGCTGGGCCCCCGGCGGCGCGCTCGACTTCGCCGACGTGCCCGGCCCCGAGACCGTCTGGACGCAGGCAAGCGGCGGCACCCTGGCCCCCGGCGCCCCGGTCACGCTGAGCTGGGACAACGGCAAGGGCCTGCAGTTCCAGCGCACCATCGCGATCGACGACAACTACATGTTCCAGATCACCCAGTCGGTGACCAACAACGGCGACACCGCCCTGCGCCTGGCCCCCGAGGCCCGGCTGGAACGCCATGGCGAACCGAAGGGCAAGCGGGCCTATGTGGTGCATGAAGGCGCCATCCGCCAGCGCCTGGACGAACGCGACTATCCCTCCTACAGCGACATGCACGACTATTCCGGCGACAACGCCTGGTCGGGCAACGGCACCGTCGCCGATGTCGCCAAGGTCGAGAAACAGGGCTGGCTGGGCTTCACCGACCATTACTGGCAGGCCATGCTGGTGCCGCCGCAGGACGAACCCTATACCTCGGTGCTGCAATACGACGGCAAGCGCGACATCTATCGCGCCATCGCCCGTCTGCAGACGATCGAGGTCGCCCCGGGCGAAACCAAGGCCGTCACCAGCCGGCTCTTCGCCGGTGCCAAGGAATGGGCCACGATCCGCGCCTATCAGAACGCGCCCGCGCCGCAGGGCATCGCCCATTTCGTCGATTCCATCGACTGGGGCTGGTTCTTCTTCCTGACCAAGCCGATGTTCGCGGTGCTGCACTGGCTGCACGGCTTCATCGGCAACATGGGCTGGGCCATCATCGGCCTCACCGTCGTGATCAAGGCGCTGGTGCTGCCGCTGGCCTACAAATCCTACTCCTCGATGGCCAAGATGCGCGAGCTTCAGCCCCAGATGGAGGCCCTGAAGGAGCAATGCGGCGACGACCGCCAGAAGATGCAGCAGGAAATGATGGCGCTCTACAAGCGCGAAAAGGTCAACCCGGCCTCGGGCTGCCTGCCGATCCTGTTGCAGATCCCGATCTTCTTCTCGCTCTACAAGGTGATCTATGTCACGATCGAGCTCTACCAGGCGCCCTGGATCGGCTGGATCCGCGACCTCAGCCAACCCGACCCCAGCTCGATCCTGAACCTCTTCGGCCTCTTGCCCTTCGCGGCGCCCGGGCCGGGCAGCTTCCTGTCCATCATCTCGCTGGGGATCCTGCCGATCCTTCTGGGCGTGTCGATGTGGCTGCAGCAGAAGCTGAACCAACAACCCACCGATCCGACCCAGCGGATGATCTTCGCCTGGATGCCCTGGGTGTTCATGTTCATGCTGGGCAGCTTCGCCTCGGGCCTGGTGCTCTACTGGATCGCCAACAACACCATCACCTTCCTGCAGCAATACGCCATCATGCGCAGCCATGGATACAAGCCCGACGTCTTCGGCAATATCCGCAGCAGCTTCAAGCGCGGCGGCGCCGAATAGATGGCGACGCTCGCCCAGATCTGGCGCCATCCGGTCAAGGCCCATGGCCGCGAGCGGATCGACATGGCGGTGCTCGAGGCCGGCCGCGCCCTGCCCTGGGACAGGGTCTGGGCCGTCGCGCATGAGCGCAGCTGCTTCGATGTCGACCGCCCGTCCTGGGCGCCGCCGGGCGATTTCTCGCGCGGGTGCTCGTCGCCCCGGCTGCAGCAGATCGAATGCTTCTCGGACCCGCGCTATCGCTCGATCACCTTCTATCACCCCGACCGCCCGACCCTGACCATCGACCCGCACGACCATGGCGGCGGCTGCGACTTCATCCAATGGGTGATGCCGATCTCTCTGGGCGCCAAGCTCCTGCCCTCGCGCTTCGTGCGCGCGCCGGAGGAGGCGATGACCGATACCGGCTATCAGTCGATCTCGCTCATCAACCTGGCCTCGCACCGGGCGCTGGCCCAGGCGATGGGCCAGGATCTGTCCGAGCTGCGCTGGCGCGGCAATTTCCTGGTCGAGGGGCTGGAACCCTGGGCGGAAATGAGCTGGATCGGCAAGCGCCTGGCGCTCGGCCCGGCCGAATTCGAGGTGGTCGAACCGATCGGCCGCTGCCGCATGACCGAGGCCAACCCCGAAACCGGCCGCCGCGACGCCGAAACGCTGCAGGCCCTGCGCGACCATTTCGGCCATCAGAACATGGGCGTCTATCTCAAGGTCGTGACCGGCGGCGAGATCATGGAAGGCATGACATTCGAGGTCCTCGGCTGATGTCGCAACTGCCCTTCCCCCTGGCCGAAGAGCCCGACGACACCGCGCGCGAGGCCGGCCGAATGCTCTTTGCCGGCGGCGGGGCCGAGTTCGTCAAGGGCGTGGTCGCGATGTCGGGCCTGCCCGACCCCGACCGGATCGAGATCTGCTTCGCCGGCCGCTCGAACGTGGGCAAATCCACGCTGATCAACGCGCTCACCGGGCGCAAGGGCCTGGCGCGCGCCTCGAACACGCCGGGGCGCACGCAGGAAATCAACTTCTTCGCCCTGGGCCCCGAACATTACCTGGTCGACCTGCCGGGATACGGCTTCGCCAACGCCCCCGTGGCGGTGGTCGAAAAGTGGCAGCGCCTCCTCAAGCAATACCTCTCGGGCCGCCCCAGCCTGCGCCGCGCCTTCGTGCTGATCGACACGCGCCACGGCGTAAAGGCGGTCGACGAAGAGATCATGACACTCCTCGACCGCTCGGCCGTCACCTTCCAATGCGTGCTGACCAAGGCCGACAAGGTCAAGGCCTCGGACCGCGACCGCATCCTGGACCAGGTGCGCAAGACGCTGTCGAAACACCCCGCCGCCTATCCCGAACTGGTGCTGACCTCGTCGGAAAAGGGCGATGGCATCGAGACGCTGCGCGCCATCATCGCCAGCCTGGTCTGACCCACACCGCCGGACCGGGTCCCCTGCTTCATCTGACCCCAAATATCCCGGGGGGGGGGCCCCCCCCCCCCCCGCAGCCTCAAACGTGCTGCCCGCCGTTGATCTCGATTTCCGTGCCGGTGATGTAGGAACTTTCGTCGGAGCAGAGGAAGAAGATCGTCGCCGCCACCTCCTCGGTCTGGCCCAGCCGGCGCAGCGGGATCTGCTCGACCAGCTTCTCGGTGCCGGGCGACAGGATGGCGGTTTCGATCTCTCCGGGCGCGATGGCGTTCACCCGCACCCCCAGCGGGCCGAAATCATGCGCCATCTCGCGGGTCAGCGCCTTCAGCGCCGCCTTCGACGTGGCATAGGCGGCGCCGGCGAAGGGGTGCACCTGGTTGCCGGCGATCGAGGTCACGTTGACCACCGCGCCCTTCGCCGCCGCCAGCTCCTCCTTCAACCCGCGCGCCAGCACCACCGAGGCGAAGAAGTTGACGTGAAACACCTTGCCCCAGTCCGACAGGTCGGTGGTCAGCGTGCTCAGCCGCTCGCCCTCGGGGCCCTTGGGCGAGATGCCGGCATTGTTGACCAGCGCGTCCAGCTTGCCGCCCAGCCTTTCGCGAATCTCGGCCACGGCGCGCATCGTGTCCTTGGGGTCGCCCAGGTCGATCTGGACATGGTTGCCGGCGCCCCCGCCCCAGGGGCATTCGGCCGGAAACGGCGCCCGCGAACAGGTGATCACCCGCCAGCCCTCGCGGTTGAAGCGCCGCACCGTGGCATGGCCGATGCCGCGGCTGGCACCGGTCAGAAGAAGGGTTTTCTGGGTCATGGCGCGGCTCCTTGCGACAGCGTCGCCGACAATCTTATCACCCCCCGGCGGCGCGGCAATGGCAGCCTTGGCAGGGCGGCGCGAAAAGCGTAAACCCATGCCCAATCGCAAGGATCCCGAGCCATGAGAAAGCAAGACATGAACCGTGACTGGCCCGCCACCGCCCGCACCCTGTCCGAGGCCCTGCCCTATCTGCAGCGCTATTCCGGCGCCATCGTGGTGATCAAGCTGGGCGGCCACGCCATGGGCAGCGACGAGGGGATGGAGCTTTTCGCCCGCGACGTCGTGCTGTTGCGTCAGGTCGGGGTCAACCCGGTGATCGTCCATGGCGGCGGCCCGATGATCAACGAGATGCTGAAGCGGCTCGATATCCAGAGCGAGTTCGTGAACGGCAAGCGCGTCACCGACGCGGCCACGATGGAAGTGGTCGAAATGGTGCTCTCGGGCCGGGTGAACAAGCGCATCGTGCAGGCGATCAACGGCCAGGGCGGCCGCGCCGTGGGGCTTTCGGGCAAGGATGCCGGGCTGATGACCTGCACCCCCGCCGACCCGGCGCTGGGCCTGGTCGGCAAGCCGGCGAAGATGGACCCGTCGATCCTGCACACCCTGTTCGACGCCGGGGTCATCCCGGTGATCGCGCCCTTAGGCGGTGGGGAGACCGGCGAGACCTTCAACGTCAACGGCGACACCGCCGCCGGCGCCATCGCCGGCGCGCTGCAGGCCGACCGGCTGCTGCTGCTGACCGATGTGCAGGGGGTGAAGGGGCCCGACGGCTCGGTCATCACCGATCTGACCGTCAGCCAGATCAAGGCGCTGACCGAAGACGGCACCATCGCCGGCGGCATGATCCCCAAGACCGAAACCGCGCTCGACGCGATGGCGGCCGGGGTGCGCGCCGTCGTCATCCTGGATGGCCGGGTGCCGCATTCGGTGCTGCTCGAGCTTTATACCGAACCCGGTGCCGGCTCGATCATCCGCAGGGGCTGAGCCCCGCATGACCCCGCCCCCGCGCCCACTGTGAGCCCGGATTTCGCCAATGACGCCGCGCGGCACGCGCTGGCGGTGATGGGCCTCAGCCATGACGGCGGCGACACCGTCGTGCTGCTGGGCCCGGCCGAGCCCGGCTTCTGGGCCCATTTCACCGCCCAGCCGGAATATGACGACGGCGCGCCCGACCCGATGGATCGCTGGTCGAAGCGGGCGATCGGCGCGCTGGCGCGGGCCTGGGGCGGCGTCGCCGTCTTCCCGTCCGACGGGCCGCCCTATCCGCCGTTCCAGGCCTGGCGCTGGACAGCGGCCGCGCCTTCGCCTCGCCGGTGGGGATGCTGGTGCATGACGCCGCCGGGCTGATGATCAGCTTTCGCGGCGCGGTGCGTCTGGCCGGGCATCTGCCGCTGCCCCCGGCCCGCCCGACCCCCTGCGAGAGCTGCGCCGACACGCCCTGCCTTTCGGCCTGCCCGATCGGCGCGCTGGGCGCGCAGGGCTATGACGTCGCCGCCTGCCGCGCCTTTCTCGCCACCCCGGCGGGGCGGGGATGCATGGAACACGGCTGTGCCGTGCGCCGCGCTTGCCCGGTCAGCCAAAGCTATGGCAGGCTGGCGGCACAATCCGCCTTTCACATGAGGGCCTTCGCATGAGCCTGCGCCTGATCCTGATGCGCCACGCCAAATCGGACTGGGACGATCCCCTGCAAGAGGATCACGACCGCCCGCTCAATGCCCGTGGCCGGCGCTCGGCCGTGGCGCTGGGCAAGTGGCTGACGGACAAGGGCTATCTGCCCGACAGCGTGCTCTGCTCGGATGCCGTCCGCACCCGCGAAACGCTCGACGGGCTGGGCTTCGGCACGGCGATGCCGGTTCAATACCTGCCGGCGCTCTATCACGCCTCGACCGGGGTGATCCTGCGCAACCTGCAGGAAAAGGCGGCGGGGGGCTGCGTCCTGATCGTCACCCATAATCCGGGCTGCGCCGATTTCGCCGACCGGATCGTGACCGCCCCGCCGCGGCACGACCGCTTTCACGACTATCCCACCGGCGCCACGCTGGTGGCCGACCTGCCAGCCGAATCGTGGGACGAGGTGTCGTTTCACAGCGGCCAGGCGGTCGATTTCATCACCCCGCGCGAATTGATCGACTGACGCCCGACACCGCGCCCGGACGCGGGGCCGCGCGGCCCCGCCAGACGCGGGCGCGCGCCCGCGTTCCCCGCCTCAGACCGCCGCCCTTGCCCCGGAGCGGGCGATCTCGCGCTGGCCGACGCTGTCGTGCAGATGCTCGGACCGGTCGCGTCCCACCGGCCGGCGGCGGCGGATCAGGAACAGCTTGCCCCAGCCCATCCAGGTGCCCACCGACGGCGCCGTCGGGTCGGTCGGGAACTCCAGCCGCCAGCCCTGCGGCAAGGGCAGCCCGCAGCCTTCCAGCTTGTCCAGCATCCACACCAGCGGAATGTTCGCCAGCGGCCGCGCGGCATCGAACCCGCCCAGCTGGCCGCCGACATCGCCATGCGCGCCGGGGAACCAGACCTGCTCGACATGCCCCTCCCAGCCGTCGGGACAGTCCCACAGCACCGGCTCGAAGGTGGTGCGCGTCTCCTCCAGCGCCAGCGCGTGATAGCCGCGCTTGACCGACGGGCCCAGCGCGTGGCTGTGAAACCGGTGCGCCGGCTGCGACCAGCGCCACAGCACCGGCAGCCGCAGACCCAGCGCCTTCACCGTGTCCCAGACGCCGACCATCTCGATCTCGACCGCGCCATGGCAATGGGCGGCGGTAAAGGCCGCGGCCGCGTCGCTGCCGGGGGCGGCCTGGTAATGGCGATAAGCGGTCTGCACATTGCGCTCGGTCGCGCATTCCGGCCGCAGCAGCCCGACCTGGTCGATCACCCCGGCCAGCGAACGCACCGCGAAGGCGCCCCGGGAATAGCCCATCAGGAAGATCCGGTCGCCCGGCCGATAGCGCGAGGCGAGGTATCCATAGGCCCGCCGGATCTGCCGGTTGATGCCGCGCCCCAGCATCACGTCGCGGGTCGCGCGCCAGTCCTCCCACTGCACGCCGGCCTCGTACCAGACCGAAACCGGCGCCCCGATTCGCGCCAGCAGGCGATAGGTCAGCCCGGCATTGGTCTCCTGCCCCGGCGCCAGCGACGACATCGTGCCATCCAGGATGATGACATGACACATCGCACCCCGGCCGCGCGCCAACTGCGGTCTGGTGCCGCGCTGCCAGGGCCTGAGCCAGTTGAAGACCTGTTTACCGAAGCGCCTCCACATCGCCGATCATCTTCCATACGCGTTCCGGGGTGAAAGGCATGTCCGCCTGTCGCACCCCCATATCCCACAGCGCGTCGCCGACGGCATTGGCCACCGCCGCCATCGCGCCCACCGTTCCGGCCTCGCCGCAGCCCTTCATCCCCATCGGGTTGGCGGTCGACGGCACCGGCTCGGTCTCGAATCCGAACATCGGCAAGTCTGCCGCGCGCGGCAGGGCATAGTCCATGAAACTTGCCGTGAGCAGCTGACCGCTCTCGTCATGCACCACCCGCTCCATCAGCGCCTGTCCGGCGCCCTGGGCAATGCCGCCATGAACCTGGCCCTCGGCCAGCATCGGGTTGATAAGGTTGCCAAAATCGTCGACCACCGTGTATTTCACCAGATCGACCTTGCCGGTCTCGGGGTCGACCTCGACCTCGGCCAGATGGGCGCCGTTGGGGAAGGACCGCCCCGGCAGCTTCACCCGCTTCTCATGGCTCAGCAGGTCCTCGCGGCCATCGGCGCGGGCCATCTCGGCGGCTTCCAGGAAGCTCGGCGTCAGGTCTGATCCGGGCGCACGGAAGGTTTCGTCGTCAAAGCGCACCTCCTCCGGTTCGACCCCCATCTTCCCGGCCAGATAGGGGGTGAAGGCGGCGACCATCGCCTCGACCGTGGCCAGCGTGGCATGGGATTGGGTGGTGACAGAACGCGACCCGCCCGTGCCACCACCCTGTGCGATCAGATCGCTGTCACCCTGCACAACCTCGATAACATCCGCGGGAATCCCGGTCTGGTCCGACAGGAACCGGGCATAGACCGTCTCGTGCCCCTGCCCGTTCGACTGGGTGCCCACGAAGATCTGCACCTTTCCACCCTCGTTAAACACAACCTTCGCACCCTCGGAAGGATCGCCCAAAATGCTTTCGATATAGTAACAAAGCCCCAGACCGCGCTGCTTTCCCCGCGCCGCGCTTGCCGCCCGCCGCGCGGCAAAGCCCGCCAGGTCGCCCAGCCGCTCGGCATGGGCCAGCACGCGGGCAAATTCGCCCACGTCGATGGTCTCGCCGGTCAGCGTGTCATAGGGAAACTGCCCCGGCGCGATGAAGTTCCGCCGCCGCAGCTCCAGCGGGTCGACCCCCAGCTCGCGCGCCGCCCGGTCCATCAGCCGCTCGATCAGATAGATCGCCTCGGGCCGCCCGGCGCCGCGATAGGCATCGACCGGCACGGTATTGGTGAAATAGCCCTCGACCTGCAGCCAGGCCGCGCCGATGTCATAGACGCCCTGCAACACGCGGGAAAACAGCCGCGTCTGGATGATCTGCGCGAATTGCGAGCAATAGGCGCCGAGGTTGCAGCGCGTCTTCACCCGGTATCCGGTGATCTTCAGATCCTCGTCGAAGGCAAACCCCGCCACATGGTCCAGATCGCGCCCGTTGGCGTCCGACATCATCGCTTCCGAGCGCGTGCTCATCCAGCGCACCGGCCGGTTCAGCATCCGCGCCGCCTGCGCCACCAGCACCTGTTCCGGGTGCGGCTGGCCCTTCATGCCGAACCCGCCGCCGGTGTCGGGATTGGTCACGCGAATCTCCTCCGCGTCCATCCCCAGCACCTCGGCCAGGGTCCGCTTCGGCACCCAGACGCCTTGCGCGTTCACGGCCAGATGCAGCCGCCCGCCCTCCATCTCGGCATAACAGCCGCGCGGCTCCATCGAGGCGACGATGATCCGGTTGTCCTCGACCGCCAGCTCGACCACATGCGCGGCCGCCTCGAACGCCTTCGCCGTGGCCGCCTCGTCGCCCATGCCCCAGTCGAAACAGAGGTTCCCCGGCGCCTCCTCGTGCAACGCCTCGCCCCCCGGCGCGCGCGCCAGATGCGCCGGCAGTTCCTCGATCTCGGGCCAGATCGTCTCGCCCGCGTCGCGCGCCTGCGCGATGCTCTCGGCCACGATCATCACGACCGGCTCGCCGACATAGCGCACCCGCCCCTCGGCCAGCAGCGGCCGCTTCGGCAGCGCCGCCTTGCCGCCGTCGCGGGTCTCGATCTGCAGCGCCGGCAGGCCGCGCGTCACCCCCGCCCCGGCCAGCCCGGCCGCGTCCAGCACCAGGTGCACCCCGGGCATCGCCCGCGCCTCCTCGAGGTCGAGCGGCCCCAGCACCCCATGCGCCACATCAGACCGCAGGAACCAGGCGTGCAGCGCCCCCTCGGGCGCGATATCGTCGACATACCGCCCCTGCCCGCGCAGGAACCGCAGATCCTCGACCCGGCTGACAGATTGCGCGCGCCCGAACTTTTCCATTTCCCTGCCCCGTCCTGTCTTCGCAGGGGCCGAGTTTAGCGGACCGGACAGGGCGCACAATGCCCTGCCCTTTCATCTTTCCAAAAATACTCGAAAAAACCCGACCGCCGCCGGGCCCGCGATCACGGGATCGGCAGCTCGGCCGCCAGAGTCACCACCTGCGCCCGGCCATAGCCGTTGAAGGCGCTGGCGATGGCCAGCGAATAGGCCCCCATGCCGGAAAACAGCACGTGATCGCCCTCGGCGATGTCCTGGGGCAGATCGACCGGCGATGGCAGACAATCCAGGCTGTCGCAGGTCGGGCCGAACACCCGGCGCGGCGCGCAGGCGGCGCGGCGGTCGGCGCCCTCGGGCGTCACCACGGCGATCCGGTCGGTCGGGCCGATATCGCGCAATTCACTCAGCGCGCCATAGATGCCGTCGTTCAGAAAGACCGATCCGTCCTCGCGGATCGCCTTCACCCGCGTGGCCAGGGTAAAGCATTCCGCCACCATCGCCCGGCCCGGTTCGCAGACCAACGCCGGGGCGGCGTCGCCGAAGCCCGCCCGCGTCTCGCCGGCGATACGCTCGAAAATCGCCTCGAGGTCGGGGGCGGCGCCGGCACGGTGCGCGGCAAAGCCGCCGCCGACGTTCAGCCGCGCCAGCGGCACGCCGGCGCGATGCGACACCGCGGCACAGACCCGGATATATTCCGCCCAGGCCTGCGGCTCGGCGCATTGCGTGCCGGGATGGAAACACATCGCCGGCCGGAAACCGCGCGCCGCCACCTCCTTCAGCAAGGCCTCGCAGCCCTCGGGCCCTTCGCCGAACTTCGCCCCGAAATCATAGGACGCGCCCTTTACCGGCAGCGCCAGCCGCACCGCGACCTCCTCGCCCGCGAAGCGCGGCGCGCCCAGCTTGTCCAGCTCGGAGACCCCGTCGACCGACCACGACGCGACCCCGGCCGCGATCCCCGCCGCCACCTCGGCCCGCGACCGCACCGGGTTGTTGTAATGCAGGGCCGCCCCGGGCGCCGCGGCGCGCACCTCGGCGATCTCGGCCGGGCTGGCCACGTCGAAGGCCTCCATCCCGGCGGCGGCCAGGTTTTCCAGAACCACCGGCGCCGGGTTGGCCTTCACGGCATAGGTCACAAGGCCCGGGAATCCCGCCTGAAACCGCCGCGCCGTCGCCTGCAGCACGGCCGGATCGAAGAACATCACCGCCGCGTCGGGACGATGCCGGCGCAGCCAGGGGCGGGGGTCGGTCGGGGTGGCCTGGGGAAACATCGCGCGGCTCCTGTCCTGATGTCGTGTCGCCCCTCCAGCTTCCGGCCATTCCCTGTCGATTCCGCGCGTCACTTGTGATAATCCGACCGAAATCTTCGGCAGAATGACGAGGTGAACATGGAAACCGACGAAACCGACCGCGCCCTGCTGTCGCTTCTGGCCCAGAACGCCCGCGCGCCCGTGGCCATCCTGGCCCGCCGGCTGGGGCTGGCCCGCACCACCGTTCAGGCCCGGCTCGACCGGCTGGAATCGCGCGGCGTGATCTCGGGCTATACGCTGAAACTGGGCCACAGCGCGCGGCCGGCGATCCGCGCCACGGTGCTCGTCTCGCTCGACCCGCGCAGCCAGCCTGAGGTGCTGGCCCGGCTGCGGGCGCTGCCGCATGTCGAACATGTCTGCACCACGTCGGGGCGGTTCGACCTGATCGTCACGCTCAGCGCCGCCAGCACCGAGGCGCTCGATGAAACGCTCGACCGGATCACCCAGGGAAAGGGCGTGAAGGGCTCGGAAAGCCTGATCCACCTTTCGACCAAGATCGACCGCGGCGCCTGATCCGTCGGGCCGGCTTGACAGCCGCCCATGCAGGCATTTACGTTGATATCAACTTATATACCGGCATGGAGGCCGAGATGCAGCCCACCCCCTATCTTTTCTTCGACGGAACCTGCCGCGCGGCGATGGAGGCCTATGGCGCCCTCTTCGGAACCGAACCCGAGATCATGGCCTTTTCGGCGATGCCCGCCGAAGCCCGGGCGCAAATGCCCGGCATCGCCGCCGAGGCGGTGATGCACGCGGCCCTGAAACTGGGCGATGGCTGGATCTTCGCCAGCGACGGCACGCCCGGCGAAACCGATGCGATGGCAGGCTGCAACATCAACCTCTCCCTCCCCGACGCCGCCGAAACCCGCCGCGTCTGGGAGGCGCTGGCCCAGGGCGGCGAGACGCGGATGCCGCTCGCGCCCACGTTCTTCGCCCCGCTCTTCGGCACCCTGACCGACCGCTTCGGCACCCGCTGGATGATCATGCAGGACAGGCCTGCCGCCTGAGGCCGGCCCGGCTCAGACCGGGTCGATCGGCCGCAGATCGAAGGCCAGCTCGCGCTCGATCGCCGCCGCGGCATCGAGGCAGACCAGATCGTCCATCCGGTCGCCGACGATCTGCACCCCCAGCGGGATCGGCCGGCTGTCCAGCGTGCGCACCGTCGCGCCGGGCAGGCCCATCAGGTTCAGGATGAACAGCGGCCGGTTCGCCATCATGATCTCGCGCAGGGTCTCGGGCCGCTCGAAATCCTGATCCGCCTCGAACGGCGGCTGGGCCGAGACCGGCAGGATCAGCGCATCGACCGTGTCGAACATCCGGCCCCATTCGCGCAGGATCCGCTGCGCCTGCGCGGTCATGAAGCCCTTCATGTCCGGGGCGGCACGCCGAAGATATCGACATAGCCCTCCAGCACGTCGAGCACCTGCTTCGAGCCGACCTGCCGCATCGCGTCGATCTGCATGGTCATGACCTCGGCGTTCAGGACCTCGCCCCAGGTCTGCGCCGCCTCGATCACCATCGGCGGGGCGATCTCGATCACCTCCATGCCGGCCTGCCGGGCCGCGCCCACCGCCGCTTCGACCGCCGCCGCCACGTCCGCATGGACGCCGTCGCCAGAGTGATCGGTGCAATATCCCAGCTTCAGCTTGCGCCTGCTCCGGTCGCGGCCGCTGTCCGGCGCCGCGCTCCACAGCGGATCGTCCGACGAGCGTTGCCGCAGCACGTCATAGGCCAGCCGCACATCGCCCACCTCGCGCGCGATCACGCCCTGCACGCTCATCATGTTGGCGATCATCGGCCGTTCCACGGCGGCCGAGGGGTTGAAGGCCGGCACCCGCCCCATCGACGGGCGCAGCGTCGCCAGCCCGCAGCAATAGGCGGGATAGCGCAGCGATCCGCCCAGATCGTTGCCATGGCCCAGCACCCCCATCCCCGAGGCCACCGCCGACGACGCCCCGCCGGACGAACCGCCCGGCGTCACGCCTTGTCCCAGGGGTTCAGCGTGCGGCCATAGATCGGGTTCGAGGTGAACCAGCGCAGGCTGAATTCGGGGGTCGAGCTGCGCCCGATCGGCACCACGCCCCCCGCCCGCAGGTTGGCCACCACCGGCGCATCGGCCACGCAGGGGATCTGGTTCAGCGCCGGGATACCGTTCGAGTTGGGCAGGCCCTGTAATCGACGCTGATCTTGATCGTGGTCGGTAGGCCCCAAAGCGCGGGCAGCTCGGCCGCGGTCTGCGTCCATCGCCTCGGCCTGGGCCATGGCGCTCTCGCCCAGCGGCTCGACCACGGCGCGCAGGGCGGGCTCGCAGGTCTCTGACCCGGTCAAGATGCGCCCTGGTGACCTCGGCCACCTTCACATCGCCCTTGGCCAGGCGTTTCGCCGTCTCGACCGCACCCATGTAATGATCTCGTCCATCTCGCATCCCCTCGCTGGCCTGGGCAAAGCTAAGCACGCGCCCCCCGGGGTAAACGCCGATGTCGCAAAAGGGCTGGAAGAACGTCACGGAATCGGCCAGCCTGCCCGCAACGCGCAAAGGAGAGCCAGCCGCATGGACAAGGTCAGCTTCACCCAGATGAAGGATGGCACCGCCGAGGAATACGAATTCCTCACCCGGCACGAGATCGAATATGCCAGCCACACCGCCGACCGGCTGTTGAAGGCGCTGGTCGAGCTGGACGAAAGCCTGTCGGGCTATCAGATCACCCGGCTGGGGCATTCGATCCAGTCGGCCAGCCGCGCCTGGCGCGACGGGGCGGATATCGACTGGGTGGTCGGCGCCCTCTTGCACGATATCGGCGATATCTACGCGCCCTATAACCACGACGAATACGCCGCCGCCATCCTGCGCCCCTTCGTGCGCGAACAGGTCGCCTGGGCGGTCGAGAAACACGCCGATTTCCAGATGCTCTATTATGGCGACAAGGTCGCCGGCGGCGACCAGCACAAGCGCGACCGCCACAAGGGCCACCCCTATTTCGACGACTGCGCCGCGTTCTGCGAACGCTGGGATCAGGCCAGCTTCGATCCGGCCTATCCCGACCTGCCGCTCGATTTCTTCGTGCCCATGGTGCGGGCGGTGTCGACCGGAACCCTATGATCCCGCCGTGCTTGCGCTCCCGGCGCGCGCGAACCCCTGGTGGTGGCCGAAACGGCGGCTGAACGAAAGGAGCCCAGCGCATGAATCGTCCAGAACACCGACCCCGTCTGGGACCTGGTCGAGGAAAAGCGCGAGGCCTTCATCGGCCTGTCCGACCGGGTTCCCTGACACGAGATCGCCTATACCGAGGTGAAATCGGTCGAGGAGCACCGCAAGATGCTGGAAGAACAGGGCTTTCGCATCATGGAGAACGCCGCCGGCATCCTCACGGCGGTGGTGGGCGAGGCCGGCAGCGGCGGGCCGGTGATCGCCATCCGGCCAGGCTCGACGCCTCGCCCGAGCTGGGCCAGCATTCGGCGAGGCGGCCGCATCCCGTCACCCCCGCGGCGCGGGCCATGGCTGCGGTCACAACCTGCTGGGCTCGGCCGCGCTGGCCCGACGCGACGGCGGCTTGGCGACCGCTGGCCGCGCAGGGCATCGAGGGCCGGGTGCGCTATTACGGCTGCCCGGCCGAGGAAGGCGGCGCGGCGAAAACCTTCATGGTGCGGCCGGCCTGTTCGACGATGTCGACGCGGCGATTTCCTGGCACCCGGGGCATTATACCGGCGTGAACGAGGCGTCCCGCTGGCCAATACCCGCATCGACTTCACCTTCCACGGCCGCGCCGCCTGGCCGCCGCGGCGGCGCCGGAACTGGGCCGTCGGGATGCTCGACGCGGTCGATGAATATCGGCGTCAACTATATGCGCGAACACATGCCCGATGATGCCCGCGTGCATTACGCCTATCTCGATGCCGGCGGCGTCGCGCCCAAATCGGTGCAGTCGAAGGCCATCGTGCGCCAGCTGATCCGCGCCCGCGACCTCAAGGGCCTGCGCGAGCTGGTCGAGCGGGTGCGCAAGATCGCCGATGGCGCCGCGCTGATGACCGAGACCACGGTCGAGGTGAAGGTGGTCAGCGCGGTCTCGAACCTCAAGCCCAACCGGCCGCTGGAAGAGGCGATGCAGGCCCATCTCGACCGGCTCGGCGCGCCGCCCTTCGATGCCGAGGACCGCGCCTTCGCCGACAGGATCCGCGCCACGCTCAGCGCCGCCGATATCGACACCGCCTTCACCCGGCTGGGGCTGGCCCCCGACCCGGCGCTGCCGCTGTTCGATTTCGTGCTGCCGCTCGACCATGACAGCGATGGCGGCAATGGCTCGACCGACGTGGGCGATGTCAGCTGGGCGGTGCCCACCGTGCAGGCGCGGGTCGCGACCTGCGCCATCGGCACGGCGCTGCACAGCTGGCAGATGACGGCCCATGGCAAGACGCCCACCGCCCACAAGGGAATGCTGCACGCCGCCAAGGTCATGGCCGCGACGGCGCGCGACCTCTACGAGCGGCCCGATCTGCTGGCCGCGGCACAGGCAGAGCACAAGGCGGCGCTGGCACGCGAACCCGCCCTATGTCTGCCCGATGCCGGACGAGACGCAACCGGCGATCCCGGCCGGGGTGGCGGCGGGCTGATCCGCCCGCCCGCACCGTCGTCCACGCCATCGCTCAGCCCCGGGCGGGGCTCAGCGCCACCGCCAGCGCCCGGCCGGCGAAGACGCCCGCGACCCCGCCGGCGACCAGCGCGAAGCCCAGCGGATAGGCCTGGCCCTCGAGCAGGGCCGGCGCCACCGCGCGCAGCGTGCCGGTGACGAAATTGGCGGCGAAGATCACCAGCACCTGCACCAGGGTCAGCGCCTGCCTGCCAGGGCCTGACCCGGGCACCCTCGCGCCCGATCAGCCAGCGCCGCCCCAGCCGCACGCCCAGCAAAGCGCCCAGCTCCATAGGCGGCGGCGAAGACCGCCCATACCGCCGCGCCCGGCGCCAGCGCCGCCACCGTGCACGCAGCGACAACAGCCCCAAAAGCGGCAGCGCATAGATCAACCACACCGGCGCCAACCTTTCGCGCATCGCCTGCAGGCCGATGAAGATCAGCCCCGCCAGAAGCGGCCAGACCCAGCGGCGCGCCTGTCGTAATCGCCTGCATCATTCTTCCTCCGTCTCGGGGCTGGCGAAGGCGATCACGAAGAAGGCCCGGCCTCAGGATAGGCTGCCAGCCGTGGCCGATCCACGCCCCCAGCCAGACATTGGCCGCGATGATCGCCGCCACCCCCAGGAAAAAGCCGCACCCGGCGCCGGGCGCGGGCACTGGCCCTGGTCCTCGCCAGCGCCGTCACCAATGCCGCGATCTTGTCATGAAGTCGTGTCATTGCCTGTTCCATCCATCTGTCTCCGTTGCTAAAGCGATTGAACATGGCGCCACCCTGACCCCGCCCGGCCCGTTGGAAACAAGGGCAGTTACGTGAAACGCAGGTCCGACTTCGTGAACGACACGCCCCGACATGGAAAACCGCGCGAACCGCACGAGGGCGGCGGCCGCCCGGCCTGGCACCTGCCGGAACAGGCGGCGGGATTCGCCCTGGCGGTGGGGTTTCTCACCCTGACCGGCCCGTTCGAGACCTATGACATGGCGCTTGGGCCGCGGCTGGTCTATTGGCTGGCCTGCATCGCGGCGGGCTGGCTGATCATCCCGGCGCTGATCTTCGCGCTGCGCCGCCTGCCGCCGTTCTCCGCCTGGCCGGCCTTCCGCCGGTCGCTTGTCGCCATCGCCCTGGCCGCGCCGCTGATCGCGGCCTGCGTCTGGTGGATCGACGGCGCGCTGCGCCCGGGCCGCGACGGCGCGCCGCTCTGGCTGATGCTGGTGAACGTCGCCGCGATCTGCGCCCTGATCGGCGGCATCCTGCTGGCCCGCATCCGCCCCCGGCTCGACCCGCCCGGCCCGATCCCGGCCCGCAACGCCTTTCTCGACCGGCTGCCGCCGCGGCTCGGGACCGATCTGATCTCGCTCACCGCGCAGGACCACTATGTCGAGGTCGTCACCGCGAAGGGGCGCGAGCTGATCCACATGCGGCTTGCCGATGCGATCGGGGACCTGGCCGATTTTCCCGGCCGCCAGATCCACCGCTCGCACTGGATCTCGGCCCATGCCTTCACCGGCACCAGCCGCGACGACGGTCGCCTGATGGCGCATCTGGTCGATGGCCGCAGCCTGCCGGTGTCGCGCAGCTTCGCGCCGCAGGTGCGGCGAATGCAGCCCGTCCGCCCGCTGCCGCAGGGCCCCGCCGGCTGACCGGCCGCGAAAGGCCTTGCCCTCGGCCCCCATCCGGCGGTTAGACTGGCCGCGATGACCGACTGGCCGCATGACGCGAAATTCACCTTCACCGGTCCGCTGCATGGCGGCGGCACGGCCAGCCACGATGTCTATGTCAAGGGCGACGGCCCGCCGGTCCTGATCCTGCAGGAACTGCCCGGCATCGGCCCCGAAACGCTGGCCCTGGCCGACCGGCTGGCGGGGCGCGGCTTTCGCGTCTATCTGGCGCATTTTCTCGGGCCGTTCGGCAAGATCTCGATGCTGGGCAATGCCGCCCGCGTGCTCTGCATCCGGGCCGAGTTCCACGCCTTCGCCCGTGGCCGCGAAAGCCCGATCGGCGCCTGGTTCCGGGCCCTGGCGGCCGAGGTCTCGGCCCGCGAGGGCGGTGCCGGCATCGGCGTCATCGGCATGTGCCTGACCGGCGGCTTCGCCCTGGCGATGATGGCCGAACCGGCGGTGCTGGGCGGGGTGGCCAGCCAGCCCTCGCTGCCGCTCCTGGCGGGCGACGCGCTGCACATGGACGCGGCCCAGACCGCGGCCGCCCGCGCCGGCATGGCCGAAAAGGGCCCGGGGCTGGCGATGCGCTATGCCGGCGACCCGATGTCCACCGCCCGCCACATGGCCGCGCTGAAGGCGGCGTTCGGCGATCATCTCGACACCGTCGAGTTTGCCGGCCGCAAGCATTCGCTGCTGACCCTGCATTTCCACGAACCCGCCTACCGGCGGATGGAGGATTACTTCACCGCCCGGCTGAGCGCCCCGTAGGGTGCGTTTTCAACGCACCGCCGGTCCCTTCACCCCTTGCCGATCAGCCCCATCTTCTTGAACAGCCACAGCTGGAATCCCACCACCGCCACCAACAGCGCGCAAACCGCCCAGAAGGCCCAAGGGGTATCGGTGCCCGGAATGCCCCCGACATTGATGCCCAGCAGCCCGGTGATCAGCCCCAGCGGCAAGAACACCGCCGCCACCACCGACAGAACCAGCATCTGCCGGTTCATCGCCTCGGACCGCATTTCCAGAATCTGGTCCTGCACCACCTGGGCCCGGTCGCGGATCGCATCCAGCTCCTCGGCCAGCCGGGTCATCCGTTCGGTCGCCTCGCGCAGGCGCGAACGGTCATGCGACCGTATCCAGCTCAGATCCTCGATTTCCAGCGTGCTCAGCGCATCGCGTTGCGGCGCCAGATAGCGGCGCAGGACGATCGCCACGCGCCGCATGTCGGCCAGCGCGCCGCGGTGCACGCCACCGGCATCCTGCAGCACCGCCTCCTCCAGATCGTCGATCCGCTCGTTCAGCCCCGCCACCACCGGCTCGGCCCGATCGGCCATGCGAAGCGCCAGCCGGGCGATCAGTTCCGCCGGGCTATCGGGCCCCTGGCCGCGCCGGGCAGCGTCGACCACGTCCAGCAGCGCCTTCAGCTGCCGCAGCTGCGCGCTCACCACCAGCCGGCCCGTCACCCAAAGCCGCAGCGAAACCATGTCCTCCGGTTCGGCCCCCGGGTTCAGGTTCACCCCGCGCAGGTTCAACAGCGCCCCGTCGCCATGCAAGGTACAGCGCGGGCGGGTTTCCGCCGCGGTCAGCGCATCCAGGATCACGCTGTCCAGCGGCGCGCCCCGCAACCATGCATCCGCCCCGTCGATGGCCAGATCGACATGGCACCACACGAACCCGCCATCGGGCGCCTCGGCCGCCAGTTCGGCAAGCGACCGGTCCTCGGGATCGAGCTCGCTCACCGTCCCGTCCAGCCCCATCGCGAAGCTCGTGATCAACTCCATCCCCGCCTCCTTTCCGGCCGTCGCCGTTGGGACGCGCACCAAAATCTCGTGCTTGCACCTTTTCCTCGCGCGCCCCTTTCGCTAGAGGAACCCGAAAGCGCACCCGGATCAAGCAGGACCAGTCTGATGGCGATGGAAAAGACCTTCAACGCGGCCGAGGCCGAAGCCCGCCTCTACCAGGCCTGGGACAAGGCCGGCGCCTTCAAGGCCGGCGCCCATGCCTCGCGCCCCGAGACCTTTACCATCATGATCCCGCCGCCCAACGTGACCGGCGCGCTGCATGTCGGCCACGCCTTCAACAACACGCTGCAGGATATCCTGATCCGCTGGCACCGGATGCGCGGCTTCGACACGCTGTGGCAGCCGGGGCAGGATCATGCCGGCATCGCCACCCAGCTGCAGGTCGAAAAGCTGCTGGCCGCCCAGGGCAACGAAAGCCGCCGCGAGATGGGCCGCGAAAGGTTCCTGGAAAAGGTCTGGGAGTGGAAGGGCCAATACGGTGGCACCATCGTCGAACAGCTGAAGCGGCTGGGCTGCTCCTGCGACTGGTCGCGCAACGCCTTCACCATGGCCGGCGCGCCGGGCGATCCCCGCACGGGGCACGAGAACAGCCCCGATTTCCACGACGCCGTCATCAAGTTCTTCGTCGAGATGTATGACAAGGGCATGATCTATCGCGGCAAGCGGCTGGTGAACTGGGACCCGCATTTCGAGACCGCGATTTCCGACCTCGAGGTCGAGAATATCGAGGTCGCCGGCCACATGTGGCACTTCAAATACCCGCTCGCCGGCGGCGAGACCTATGAGTATTTGGAGAAAGATGAAAAGGGCAACGTGATCTTCCGCGAGACCCGCGACTATATCTCGATCGCCACCACCCGCCCCGAAACCATGCTGGGCGACGGCGCCGTCGCGGTGCACCCTTCGGACGAACGCTATGCGCCCATCGTGGGCCTGCTCTGCGAAATTCCGGTGGGGCCCAAGGAGCATCGCCGCCAGATCCCGATCATCACCGACGAGTATCCCGATCCCACCTTCGGCTCGGGCGCGGTCAAGATCACCGGCGCGCATGATTTCAACGACTATGGCGTCGCCCGGCGCGGCGGCATCCCCTGCTATCGCCTGATGGATACCCGCGGCGCCATGCGCGCCGACGGCGCCCCCTACGCCGAGGCCGCCGCCGCCGCACAGGACTATGCCCGCGGCACCGCCTTCACCGAGAACGAGATCGACGTCATCAACCTCGTCCCCGACCACCTGCGCGGGCTCGACCGGTTCGAGGCCCGCACCCGCGTGGTCGAGGAGATCACTACCGAGGGCCTCGCCGTGATGACCCGCGCCGACGATCCCCGCCTCGGCACCACCGCCCTGAAACCCGGGGCCGAGGGCGCCGACAGCCTCGTGCCGCTGGTCGAATCGAAGCCGATCATGCAGCCCTTCGGCGACCGCTCCCAGGTGGTCATCGAGCCGATGTTGACCGACCAGTGGTTCGTCGATGCCGAAAAGGTCGTGGGCCCCGCGCTCGACGCCGTGCGCGAAGGCCGCACGAAGATCATCCCCGAGTCGGGCGAGAAGACCTATTACCACTGGCTCGAGAATATCGAACCCTGGTGCATCTCGCGCCAGCTCTGGTGGGGACACCAGATCCCGGTCTGGTTCGGCTTCGACCTCTCCGGCGCGGGCTTTGTCGATGACGAGGGCGACGGCGCGCTCGATCTGGTCGAGATGGGCCGCTTCCTCTCGGACCAGGCGCTGCTGATCGGCGACGAACGCCACCACGCCGCCCCGACCTTCGACGCCGTGGCCGCGAAATTCGCCGATATCCTCGCCACCCTGCCGACCCCGCTCGACCATGCCCGGGTGATCGAGGTCGAGGACCGCGCCACAGCGCTGCACACCTTCGCCGCCGCCCTGGCCGAGTACGAGGCGACGCAGGACCCGACGAAACTGGTCTATCCGGTCTGGCGCGACCCGGACGTTCTCGACACCTGGTTCTCCTCCGGCCTCTGGCCGCTGGGCACGCTGGGCTGGCCCAACGAGACGCCGGAACTGGCGAAATACTATCCCACCGACGTGCTGATCACCGGCTTCGACATCCTGTTCTTCTGGGTCGCCCGGATGATGATGCAGCAGCTGGCGCTGGGGTACCCCGAGCCCTTCCACACCGTCTATCTCCACCAGCTGGTGCGCGACGAGAAGGGCCAGAAGATGTCGAAGACCCGCGGCAATGTCGTGGACCCGCTCGAGATCGTCGGCGAATACGGCGCCGACGCGCTGCGCTTCACCATGGCGCAGATGGCGGCCATCGGCGGCGTGCTGAAGCTCTCGACCGACCGCATCAAGGGCTATCGCAACTTCGGCACCAAGATCTGGAACGCCATCCGCTTCGCCGAGATGAACGGCGTCTACGAAGCTCCGGCGGCCCCGGGCATCCCGACGCCCCAGGCCACCGTCAACACGTGGATCATCGGCGAAACCGCGCGGCTGCGCGAAACCGTCGATGCCGCGCTCTCGGACTATCGCTTCAACGATGCCGCCAACGCGCTCTATGCCTTCACCTGGGGCAAGGTCTGCGACTGGTATCTCGAGTTCTCCAAACCGCTCCTGCAGGGCGACGATCCGGCCGCAAAGGCCGAAACCCAGGCCACCATGCGCTGGGTCCTCGACCAGGCGCTGGTGATGCTGCACCCGATCATGCCCTTCATCACCGAGGAACTGTGGCAGACCACCGCCAAGCGCGACGACTTCCTGATGCTGACCGACTGGCCCGGCTATGGCGCCGATCTGATCGACGACGCCGCCGACCGCGAAATGAACTGGGTGATCGCGCTGATCGAGGAGATCCGCTCGGCCCGTCAGCAGATGCACGTCCCCGCCGGCCTTCACCTGCCGATGGTCCTGCGCGCGCTCGACGACGCCGGCCGCACCGCCTGGGCCAATAACGAGGTGATGATCAAACGCCTCGCCCGGATCGACAGCCTGACCGAGCTGGCCGACTTCCCCAAGGGCACCGTCACCATCGCCGTCGAGGGCGGCGCCTTCGGCCTGCCGCTCGCCGACATCATCGACGTGGACGAGGAAAAGGCCCGGCTCGGCAAGACGCTGGAAAAGCTCGCCAAGGAAATCGGCGGCCTCAAGGGCCGGCTGAACAATCCCAACTTCGCCGCCAACGCCCCCGAAGAGGTGGTGGCCGAGGCCCAGGACAACCTCCGCGCCCGCGAAGAGGAAGAGGCGACGCTGAAGGCGGCGATGAAACGTCTGGAGGAAATGGGCTGATCCGCCCCTTCATCTGACCCTAAATATCCCGGGGGTGTGGGGGCTGGCCCCCACGCCTTGCCCCTTCACCCGGCACGGCGCCTGTGTTATCATCCCGCCATGTCCAGATCGCTCCGCAACCTCACCGAACAGCAGATCGCCAAGGCCCAGGCGGAAGGCCAGCTTTCCGGCCTCGCCGGCGAAGGCAAGCCCCTGCCGGACCGCCCGGGCGACGCCTTCATCGACCCGGCCACCGCCATCGGCCACCGCATCATGGCCGAACACGGCGCCCTGCCGGAAGAGATCAGGCTGAAGGCACAGCTGGCCCAGGCCCGCGAATCCTGGCAGGCCGCCACCGACCCGGCCGAGAAGAAACGCCTGATGGCCGAGATCGCCCGGCTCGACCTGGCCCATAACATCGCCGCCGAGGCCCGCCGCAAATTCCTGCGCTGAGCCCGGCGCGGCAGTTCCCCCCGACCGGACTTGCGGCGAAATCCCCGCTCGCCAGGTGGTCCGTAGGCCGGGGTTAACCCCGGCTTACCGCGCGCCGCGTTAACCCCGGCGCTTGCCAAATCGTCAAGATTTCGCCGCCAGACACATCGCAGCCGCCGGGCAGCCGGGGCGCAGACCGCCGTTTTCCACCGCACGCTGGCGTTAACCACGACCTCTCGGCATGAATCGTAGGGTGGGTGTCAACCCACCCTCCCTGACCCCAAACCCGGCGCCCGCCCGGCCACCCCTCAGCCGAATTTCGGCCCGGCCCGGCCATATTGGCGGCGATCACCTCCATCTGGTGCGGCTTGCCGATCAGCGCCGCCTCGCTCGCGGCTCTCGGCCAGCAGCACCTCGGCCTCGCCCACGCCGCTTCCGGCCACGCCGATCAGCCGCTTCGCCGCGCGCATCGCGCTGGGGCTCTTCGTGGCAATGGTCTCGGCCAGCTGCCCGGCCGCGGCCAGCGGCTCGCCGCTCAGCTCGGTGACGATGCCCCAGTCCAGCGCCCGCGCGCCGCTCACCTCCTCCGCCGAAGGTCATCCGCCGGATCACGTCCGAGCGCATCAGATCGGGCATCAGAACCATGCCGCCCATATCCGGCACCAGGCCCCATTTCATCTCCATCACCGAAAACCGCGTGTCGGGATGGGCGATGCGGATATCGGCCCCCAGCGCCAGCTGGAATCCGGCCCCGAAGACCACCCCGTGCAGACTGGCGATCACCGGCACCGGGACCCGCCGCCAGACCAGGGCAACCTCTGATAAAGATTGGAATTCTTTCCCCTCCAGCCGCGGCATGATCGCCGCTTCCGGGTTCTGCCCTGGCCAGCATGGCGAAGCTCGCCATATCGAGCCCGGCGCAGAACGCCCGCCCCTCGCCCGACAGCACCACGGCGCGGACATCCTCGCGCTGGCACAGCGCCTCTCCGGCGGCGACGATGGCCTCGGCCATCTCGGGGTCGACCCCGTTCATCTTGTCGCCCCGGGTCAGGGTGACATGGGCGACATGATCGTGGATTTCGGCGGTGACACGGGCCATGGACGCTCCTCCTTGCTGGTCCAGAGTGCCTGAGCCCCCCGTCGGAAAAGCCTGACCACGGCACGGCGGGTCAGAAACGGCGTTCAATGCACCACGCGTTCCACCGCCCGCATCATCCCATGACTTGTCATAGACCAGCGTCAATATCCGCCGCCCGCCGGTCTTGGCCGCGATCTGCGGCAGGCTGCGCACCGTTCAAGCCGGACAGTCGCCGCGATGAAGCCGCGCCTCGTCAATTTCGCCATGAAACCCTCCGGTTACCCTTACCCAAGACGTAAGGCCGCCTCGCCCGCATTCAACCGCTTGCCCAAACCCACCTCTCGGCTATCTCGCGACCATGACCACGCACGCCCTCACGGACTTCGCCTCACCCCGCTGGCCGAAAGCCTGCCCGCCTCGGTTCCCTTCGTCGCCCCGAGGCCCAGGAGCGCGCCCAAGGCTTTGAATTCAAGGCCAGACTCGGCGCCAACGAAAACGTCTTCGGGCCCTCGCCCCGGGCCATCGCGGCGATGGAGAAGGCGGCGCGCGACATCTGGATGTATGGCGATCCCGGTGCCGACGACCTGCGCCGCGCTGGCCGCGCATCACCGCGTGCGGCCCGAAAACATCATGATCGGCGAAGGCATCGACGGGCTCCTGGGCTATCTCGCCCGGCTCACCGTCGGCCCCGGCGACCGGGTCGTCACCTCGGACGGCGCCTATCCGACCTTCAACTATCACGTCGCGGGCTTCGGCGGCGAGTTGGTGAAGCTGCCCTACCGCGACGACCGCGAGGACCTGCCGGCGCTCCCGGCCAAGGCGGCCGAGACGCCAAGCTGGTCTATTTCGCCAATCCCGACAACCCGATGGCTAGTTGATCGACGGGGACGAGATCGAGGCGATGCCGAGGACATTCCCTGCCGGCACGCTCCTGATCCTCGACGAGGCCTATGTCGAGTTTGCCCCCGAGGGCACCGCGCCCCGATCGACATCGACGATCCGCGCGTCATCCGGATGCGCAATCTTTTCAAAGGCTTACGGCATGGCCGGCGCGCGGGTGGGCTATGCCATGGGGGCCGAGCCGATCATCACCGCCTTCAACAAGATCCGCAACCATTTTCGGCATGAACCGCGCGGCCCGCTGCCGGGCGCTGGCGGCACTCGAGGATCGGCACACCTCGGCGCAGAACATCGCCAATGTCGCCGCCGCGCGCGAAACGCTGAGCCGGATCGCGGCGGAAAACGGGCTGACCGCCCTGCCCTCGGCCACCAATTTCGTCACCATCGACTGCGGCGCCGACGGGGCCTTCGCCAAGGCGGTGCTGGATCAGCTGGTGGCGCGCGGCATCTTCGTGCGGATGCCCTTCGCCGCGCCGGGCAACCGCTGCATCCGGGTCAGCTGCGGCCCCGCGCCGATGCTGGACGCGTTTGCCGCCGCCCTGCCTGCCGCGCTGGCCGCCGCGCGCGACTGAGCGCGGCCGAACGCCCCGTTTACCGCATCTTCAGATTGCCGCCCTAACCTGCCCCGGCACAGCAGGAGGCCGTTGATGCGCCACAAGACCCGCCACGCGCTGCCCGATCTGACCAACGCCGTGCTGGCGATGGTCTTCGTCAACCTGCTGTGGTCTCTGGCCCTGATCTGGGCGGCACTCGGCCTGCCCGCGGTGCTGGTCACCGCCGTCTTCCTCGATTATCTGATCACCCGGCTCGACCACCTGCGCCGCCGCGGCTGAACCGCGTCTGCAGGCTGCGCTTCTGGCCCGTCCCCCCTGTGACAGACCACCGCATCGGCAACTTCCTGTGGGCCATGCCAGATACCCATAAAGACACATCTACAATACAGGAAATATACCATGCAGCAATCGCTCCTGATGGAAAAATACCCGGTCTTCGATCTGAACCGAAATCGCGGGAAACCACGCATGGCGATTGCGCCTCGATCATGGCCGGCGCTGAAGGCGAAGATCGACGCCCACCCCAAGGTGGCTTTCATCGCCATCTTCGATCACTACGCCCATAGAGCCCGTGCCATCGACGGCACCATCGGCGACGATATCGTGGCGGCTCAGAATATCGTCTTCTGCTTCGGCGTCCACCTGCCCAACCCCAAGGTTCTGGCGGTCCGGCCGCGCTCGATCGGCGTGGCGGATATGGGCGATCATTTCATAATACCTTCCTCGAACCGCCGATGGAACTGGCGACGAAGGAAATGGAAGCCTGGTGCAAGGCCCTGGCCGACAAGGGATAATCCTTGCTCTGCCCGCCCCCGCCCGCTGGTGGCGCGGTGGCGGGTGGGCGCCGCCAGCGGGCGGGGCGGATCAGACCTGCGCCACCCCGCGCCGCCGCCTCCAGCGCGCCGGGCCCATGCGGGATGTCCAGCGCCACGAAGCGTCGTTTCCGATCCCGCCCAGCAGGCCCGGCGATCATCTGCGCGTTGGCGCCCATGGCCCAGCCGGAAGAAGCCGCCGCCCGAGGGATCGCCCTCTTCCTACGCCGAGGCCAATGCCCAGCGTCAGCCCGGCGTGGTTCTCGACCCATCGGTGCGCAGGCGCGGCCCGTGCGGCAGCCTCGATCCGCAGCGCCGTCACCGCGCGCGACCGGTGCGCCGGGTCCTGATGCTCAACTTCAAGCGGCCCGCCCTGCCCCTGTGCCTCGGCCGCGGCCCAGATGGCGCGGGCGTGGCG
Source organism: Paracoccaceae bacterium (assembly GCA_041397165.1). Classification (GTDB taxonomy): domain Bacteria; phylum Pseudomonadota; class Alphaproteobacteria; order Rhodobacterales; family Rhodobacteraceae; genus JAWKXE01. Next base: position 109,241 of record JAWKXE010000008.1, read on the forward strand.
CACGTGCCGGGCCCAGACACCTCGGATCCCCTCGGCCCGGATCATGTCGAGCGCGGCGCGCAGGCCGAAGAGGTGATGCGTCGGCGCCGTGCCGTCGAAATACTGGATAGAAGATCTCGGGCCTTGGCGCGCGGCGCCCAGTCCCAATAGCGGCTGACCTGCGGCATGGCGCGCCGCACCTCGGGCCGCGCGTTCGTTGAAGACGAAGCCCAGCCGGGCGGCACCATCAGCCCCTTCTGGCTGGCGGTGACGGCGACGTCGACGCCCCAGGCGTCCATCTCGAACCGGTCGCAGCCCATCGAGGCGATGCAATCCGCCATCAACAGCGCCGGGTGCCCGACCGCGTCGATCGCCGCGCAGGCCGCCATGTCGTTGAGAACGCTGGACGAGGTATCGACATGGGTGGCGATGACCGCCTTGATCCGGCGCTCGTCGGCCTGCAGCGTTCCACCCGGTTCGGGTCCGTGGGCCCCGAGCGGCCGAAAGTCGATCAGTTGATCTCGGCGCCTCAGACCCTTCGGCCATATCGCCCAGCCATGGCCGAACCGCCCGGTCGCCGGCATCAACAGGCGCTGCCCGGGGCCACCATTGCCCGGACAGCGCCGCCTCCCAGGTGCCACAGCCGTTGGCGATATAGATCGTCGCGTTATGTTCGGTCCGGGCCACGTATTTCAGATCGTATCAGCGAATGGTCAGCCGTGCAACGCGCCTTACAGATGCTGGGCGCGCGCCGGCATGCATGGCGTTCAACACCTCTTCTTCGGGCATGACCGAGGGCCGGGAATGGCCAGATAGGGGCGGCTGCCCGCGTTCAGGTGCGCTGACGTCGACATGCGCGATCTCTTCCGTGATCAAGACCCGCTGACCCTATCCTGCCGCAGCGCGGCGTCAATCCCGCAGCAGGGCATTGCCGCGGCTTAAGCTTGCCACGGGCCGGTGGCTTCGGGCTACGAGGGCAACCAAGAACCACGCGCGGGCCCCGCATGACGCCAATCGCCAGACTGGAAAGTACGGGAACGCGACCTGCGCCCGCGCCGGCTGAACGGCTTTTCCGACCAGGCCGAACGCGCCCGGGCCCGCCTATGAATTCTGGCTCGACCATGGCTTCCTGCGCCGGGTCTGGAGCAATTTCGCCCAGATCGCCCCCGGCGTCTTCCGCGCCAACCAGCCCGATGCGCGGCGGCTGGCGAACTGGCAGGCCGCCGGCATCGGCACCGTGCTCTGCCTGCGCGGCAGCCGCGGCACCGCCCCGGTGGTGCTGGAACGCGAGGCCTGCGCCCGGCTGGGGCTGGGCCACCAGATCGCCCTCACCGCCCGCCAGGCGCCCGAGCGCGAGCGTATCCTCGATCTGATCGCGCTGTTCCGGCAATTGCCCAAGCCCTTCGTGATGCACTGCAAATCCGGCGCCGACCGGGCCAGCTTCGCCTGGCGGTCTGGCTGCTGACGCAAGAGGGCGCGCCGGTGGTCGAGGCCCGCAAGATGCTGTCGATCCGCTTCATCCACCTGAAATGGACCCGCACCGGCATCCTCGACCATATCCTCGACGCCTGAGGCCAGCGGCGAAACCGAGTTCGAGGCCTGGGTCGCGGGACCGCCATGACGCCGCCGCGCTCAGGCCGAATTCGGCGAAAAGGCGCTGGGCATGCAGCGACACCCCGACCAACCGCAGCCTTCTGATCTGGTTCTGGCGCAACTATCTGCGCCGCCACAGCGGGCTTTTGCTGCTGGCCTTCCTGTTCATGGCGATGGAAGGCGGATGGTGGGGCGCGCTGGCGCTGATGATGCGGCTGATGTTCGATCAGGTCTTCCTGGAAGGCAGCCGGTCGGCGCTGGCCTTGGTGGTCTGGGCGTGATGGCCGTCTTCATCACCCGCGCCATCGCCGCCGGGATCGGGCAGAAGGTGGTGCTGGCCAAGATTTCGCAACAGGCCGCCGCCGACATGCGGCTGGACCTTCTCGAACGGATGATGCGCCAGGACGGCAGCTTTCACCAGGCGCACCCGCCGGGCTTCCTGATCCAGCGGGTGCAATCCGATGTCACGGCCATCAACCAGACCTGGCCCAATATCCTGAAGGGGGTGGGGCGCGATTTCGTCTCGGTCATCGTGCTGATGGGCGTCGCCGTCTCGGTCGACTGGCGCTGGACGCTGGTGGCGCTGGTCGGCGCGCCCCCAAGGATCGCGCCCAGCCAGATCGTCCAGCGCTTCGTCCGTGCCCGCGCCCGCGAGGCCCGCGATCTGGGCGCGCGGCTGGCGACCCGGCTGGACGAGGTGTTCCACGGCATCATCCCGGTCAAGCTGAACCGGCTGGAGAAGTACCAGTCCGACCGCTACCGCGCCCTGACCCGCGATCTGTCCGCGCCGAGGTCCGCGCCGCTGCCGGCAGCGCCGCCATTCCCGGGCTGGTCGAAGGCCGCGGCGGGCCTGGGCTTCATCGGCGTGCTGTGTTCGGCGGCGGCGAGATCATCGCCGGCAAGAAGACGGTGGGTGAATCATATCCTCTTCACCGCCATCGGCTTCGCGTTCGAGCCGCCTGGGGCGGATGGGGGCGATGTCGGGGCTGTGGCAGATGTGCGCGGCGGGGATCGAGAAGATCAAGGCGCTGATGGAGGCCGAACCGACGCTTCGACCTCGCCTGCCAAACTGGTCGCCGCGCCCAAGGGCGTGCCGGGCGTCGCGCTTGCGGATGTGCATCTGGCCTATGGCGATACCACGGTGCTGAACGGTGCCACGTTCAAGGCCGAACCGGGCCAGACCACGGCGCTGGTGGGGCCCTCGGGGGCCGGTAAATCGACCATCTTCAACCTGCTGACCCGGCTGGTCGATCCGCAATCGGCAAGGTCCTGATCGGCGGGGTCGAGGCCGGCGCGATGTGCCCGAGTGGACCCAGCGACCTCTTTCGGTGGTCAGCCAGGACGCGCCGTTCGACGAGACATTGCGCGAGAACCTGTTGCTGGGCTGCGCGACGTCCCCGACGACCGGCTGGCCGCCGCGCTGAAGGCCGCGCGCATGTCACCGATTTCCTGCCCAAGCTCGAGGTCAGCTCGATACGGCCGTGGGCCCGCGCGGCCTGGCCCTGTCGGGCGGACAACGCCAGCGGGTGGCCATCGCCCGGGCGCTCCTGCGCGACACGCCGATCCCGCCGCTGGACGAGGCGACCTCGGCGCTCGACGCGGAATCCGAGGCGGTGGCAGACGGCGCTCGACCAGCTGTCGAAGGCCGCACCACGCTGGTCATCGCGCATCGCTCGTCCACCGTGCGCGCGGCGCCGACAAGATCGTGGTGATGGATCGCATGTGTGGTCGACGAAGGCCGCCATGACGAGTTGCTGGCGCGCGGCGGGCTCTATGCCCGGCTGCACGCGCTGCAGTTCAAGACCGACGGTCCGACCGCCGATAGCGCCGCGCAAGACGCTCAGGCGAGGCGCCGGCCAGGAAGCGCAGCTGAAGGCCCATATTCCGCGCCCCGCGACGGATCCAACCTTCTCTGTCGCGTATCTTCGGCCGCTGGTTCGGCAATAGCGGCCAAGGGCAGCAACCGCCGCCGCCCCAGCGCGCGGGCCAGCGCGAAGTCCTCCATCAGCGGAATGTCGGGCACGCCGCCGATCTTCGTCGAGCAGCGCGCGCGAAATCAGCAGGCCCTGATCGCCGAACGGCAGGCCTGGTGCGGCACGCGTTCGCAGGTTGGCCCAGCCCGCCACCAGCGCCGGCCGCAGGCCCGGCGCGGGCCGAACCGCAGCCGGAAGAACCCCGCCTTGTCCGGCGCCTGGGCAATATGCGCCATCGCCGCCGCGGCCCAGCCCGGGGCCAGCACCGTCGGCGTGCAGGATCAGCACCCACTCACCCTCGCGGCCGCCGCCACCCCGCGCCCGGGATCTGCCCGCTGCGCGTGACGGCGCGCGCTCCGGCGACCACCTCGGCGCCGACCTCGTCGGCGATCGCCAGCGTCGCGTCCTCGGACCCCGCGTCGGAAATCACCAGATCGCGGATCAACCCGGCCTCCAACCCTTCCATCAGCGCGGCCAAACAGGCCGGCAGGCTGCCGCCCGCGTTCCTTGTCGGGATTACCACTGAAATCGCCGCGCGCATCACTGCCCCTTTCGCCTGTCGCCGGCGCCTCTATATTACATCGCATCGCGGAACGGAGTGGAACATGACGCGCAAGGCCTTTCGCATCACCGGGGCGCACCGGGAAAGCTTCCTCCAGGGGCTGGTCAGCAACGACTTTGCCGGCTGAAGGACGGCCCCTCTCTACGCCGCGCTGCTGACGCCGCAGGGCAACACCGGGCCGATTTCTTCCTGCCGCAGGAGGCGGACGGCATCCTTCGGACATCGACGCCACCATCGCCGCGCCCACCGTGCAGCGCCTGTCGATGTACAAGCTGCGCGCCGATGCGCAGATCGAGGAAACCGCGCTCCACCTCCATCGCGTCCGGGCGCGGCGCCGGCCGACGGCTTCGCCGATCTCGTCACCCCGCGCCAGCTGGCGCCCCGGCGCGAGGCACCGGCGCCCGAGGCCGACCAACCCGACTGGGATGCCAGCTCGCGTCGAGCACCTCGTCCCCGAAACCGATCGAGCTGGACGCCGGACACCTTCATCCTCGAGGCCGGCTTCGAACGGCTGCATGGCGTCGATTTCCGCAAGGGGCCGTTATGTCGGGCAGGAAGTCACCGCGCGGATGAAGCACAAGACCGAACTCAGGAAGGGTCTCGACGCATCCGTTCGGCCGCGCCGGTCGCCCCCGGCACCGAGCTGACCGCCGATGGCAGCCGGCGGGCACCGTCCACACCGTCGCGGGCGACCGGGCGATCGCCTATCTGCGCTTCGACCGGGCGGACGGGGGGCTGATGGCCGGCGACGTCGCCGCCGAATGGGATCGCGCGGCGACATAGAAAAGGAACGGGACCGGATTTCTCCAGCCCCGCCCCTTCGTGGCGCATTTGAACCGATTAAACTGGTTGATCTCCCACGAATACCTCGTCTTCCGCATTGGCTTGACCGCTCTGACCGGGAAACACGTTACTCACTACCTCCCCAAACTGGCCGGCGGCGGCCGCGGAATGTCAGTCACCCCCCTTATCGCAAATCGCGGCGGTTCGGGGTCAGGGGAAAACGCCGAACGTATTCCCATACCGGAATACGGGCAAAGCAAACCCCGGCCTTCCCGTCTGGGCTGACCGGGGCAGAGTGTCTGTCTCGGCCCCCCGGTGACACTTCGCCACAGGGGTCGGCGGGATCAGGCGCGCTCGGAATATTCCATCGTCTCGGTGTTGACGATGATCGCCTCGCCGGGGCCGACGAAGGGCGGCACCATGACCTTCACGCCGTTGTCCAGGATGGCCGGCTTGAAGCTGTTGGCCGCGGTCTGGCCCTTCACCACCGGCTCGGTCTCGGCGATGGTGCAGGTCACCTTCTGCGGCAGCGTGGCGTTCAGCGCCTCGGTCTCGTGGAACTCGACCAGGATGGTCATGCCGTCCTGCAGGAACGGCCGACGCTCGCCCAGCAGCTCGGCCGGAAGCTCGATCTGCTCATAGGTCTCGGCATCCATGAACACCAGCATCCCGTCGGATTCATAGAGGAACTGCTGATCCTTCTGCTCCAGCCGCACCCGCTCGACCTTGTCGGCGCTGCGGAAGCGTTCGTTCAGTTTCGAGCCGTTGCGCAGGTTGCGCAGTTCGACCTGGGCGAAGGCGCCGCCCTTGCCGGGCTTCACATGGTCGACCTTCACTGCGGCCCACAGGCCGCCATTATGCTCCAGCACGTTACCGGGGCGAATCTCGTTTCCGTTGATCTTGGGCATTGTGACAAAACCGTGGCAAAAGGTTGATCTGATCTTGGCGGCACCTATATCTGGCGTTCCCGACAAGGGCAATACGACGAAATCTCGCGCACGGATCGGCAAAGCTATGCGCTTTTTGCAATAAAGCTATGCATTCACGGGCTATCCGAATCGAGCAAAACTCGTCATAAGAGGCTTCACGTCGGAATTACAAGAGCAATAAAAAAGGACGAAACATGAAGGATTTCGTTGACGGCACGGCCTTCAATAACGAGCAAGGCAACCGTGCACGTAAACTGTTTGCAGCCGTTGTGCTGGCTGCATTGGACGACGCCATCGCAGATGACAAGAAATATGGCAACGGTCCCGAACAGATCGCCCGCTGGGCCCGTTCGCGCGACGGTCGCGAGGTTCTGTCCTGCGCCGGCATCGACCCCAACGAACGCGTGGTCGAAGGCCTGATGACCTTCGTCGCCAAGGGGGCGTGCGCACGTCCGTGGCCCTGTCGCGCGAAGAAAGCGAACGGCGCAACGCCGCACATCAGGCCGAAGCCGCCTGAACGCCGCTGCCCGGGCCGACGGCCGCTGCTGGCCGCCAGACCCTTGAAAGACCCCGCGCCCGCTCTGGCCGCGGGGTCTTTCATTGCGGCGGCGGAACCCGACCCGGATCTCAGCCGCTGCCGTCATCGACCTCGACCCAGGAGGCGCGCGCCAGGATGTCCTCGGCCGTGCCCTGGACCCCAAGATAGGACGCCGCCGCCACGGCATCGCCGAATTCGCGGAACTCGACATTCTCGGCCAGCGCGGTATAGCCCAGATAGGTCCGGACAAGCGCCCTCACCTCCTCATTGCCCTCGTCGATCAGGACGGCGTAACGCACCGGTCGCGCCAGCCCCTTCTTCTCCATCGCAAGACGCATGGCATGGCCCAGAAGATCGTTGGCCGAGAAATCCACGTCGATCAGCGCGCGCATGTCGATCAGCAGGTCGAAACGCGGGTCGAACTCGGGAGCGGTCCTCAGCTCCCGGGCGATGTTCAAAAGCGCGCGGCTGGTTATTCGGCCGCTGTAGCGAATGGCGATCAACGGCACATCCGCGAAATAGCTATAGCTGCAAGGCACCAAACGCCCTCCCGAAATCCCACCCCGGATCGCTAAAATATCGCCCCTGCATCTTGTGGGCGCGCACACCGTCCGACATCTCGTAGCGGCAGCACTTCCTTTGCCCATACGAGCTTCGTAAAACACAGTATAGCACGACTCGGAGACCGCGCGTGACTCTTTCGTTGATGATCCAGGGCGCCGGCTCGAACGTGGGCAAGTCGATGCTGGTCGCGGGCATCGCCCGGGCGCTGGTGGCGCGCGGGCTGCGGGTGGCACCGTTCAAGCCGCAGAACATGTCGAACAACGCCGCCGTGACCGTCGATGGCGGCGAGATCGGCCGCGCCCAGGCGCTGCAGGCCTGGGCCGCGCGGCGCGATCCCGTGGTCGACATGAACCCGATCCTGCTGAAGCCCGAATCCGAGATCGGCGCCCAGGTGGTGGTCCAGGGCCGCCGCGTCGCGACGCTGAAGGCGCGCGACTATGCGGCGATGAAAGCCACGCTGATGGCCCCGGTGCTGGACAGCTTCCGCCGGCTGGCGACCACGGCCGATATCGTGCTGGTCGAAGGCGCCGGCAGCCCGGCCGAGATCAACCTGCGCGCCGGCGACATCGCCAATATGGGCTTTGCCGAGGCTGCGGGCGTGCCGGTGGTGCTGATAGGCGATATCGACCGTGGTGGGGTGATCGCCCAGATCGTCGGCACCAAGGCGGTGCTGCCGCCCGCGGATGCCGCCCGCATCCGCGGCTTCGCGGTCAACAAGTTCCGCGGCGATGTCAGCCTGTTCGACGACGGCGTCACCGCCATCGAGCGCCTGACCGGCTGGCCCTCGCTCGGCGTGGTGCCGTGGTTCGACGAGGCCTGGCGCCTGCCGGCCGAGGACGTGATGGACATCGCCTCGGCCCCGAAGGCCGGGGGGCTGAAGGTTGCGGTGCCCCGGCTGGCCCGGATCGCCAATTTCGACGACCTCGACCCGCTGGCCGCCGAACCCGGCGTCAGCGTCGAGATCGTCGAGCCCGGCCACCCCCTGCCCGGCGATGCCGCGCTTGTGCTGATCCCGGGGTCGAAATCCACCATCGCCGACCTGGCGCATTTCCGCGCCCAGGGCTGGGATATCGACCTGGCCGCGCATCTGCGGCGCGGCGGGCATGTGCTGGGCATCTGCGGCGGCTATCAGATGCTGGGCCGCAGCATCGACGACCCGGACGGCATCGAGGGCCCGCCCGGCCGGGTCGAGGGGCTGGGCCACCTCGACATCGACACCGTGATGACCCCGGAAAAGCACCTGACCCTGCGGTCGGCCCGTTACCGGCCCACCGGTGCCACGGTCGAGGGCTATGAGATTCATATCGGCGAAACCGCCGGCCCCGACACGGCCCGCGCCTGGCTGTCGCTCGACGGCGCCCCCCATGGCGCGGCCAGCGCGGATGGGCGGGTGCTGGGTTGCTACCTGCACGGGCTGTTCCGCGCCGACGGGTTTCGCGGCGATTTCCTGGCGCGTCTGGGGGGCAGCGCCGCCGTCGCCTATGACGCGGAAACCGACGCGGTGCTGGACCGGCTGGGCGCGCATGTCGCGGCGCATCTCGATCTCGACCGGCTGCTCGCCCTGGCGGAAATGGTCTGACGCGGACCCGAAATTTCGTTGAAAAAGCGCGCCCGGCGCGCCGGTTCAGTCCAGTTCGCGGGCCGAAAGCGCGCGGTGGATCTCGCGCCGGACCAGCTTGCGCACGTTGCGGGTGATCCGCTCGCCCAGGGTGCCCTGAAGCTCGCGCCGGACGATATCGGCGACCAGATCGCGCAGCATGTCCTCGTCGATCACCGAATCCGTCTCGGCGAAAAGATCGGCCTCGGGGTCGATATCCCGCGCCAGATGCGGATCGGCCCACCGGTCGTCGAGGTCAGGCTCGGGCTCAGGCTCGGCATCGAACGCGGGCTCGGCCGCCAGTTCGGGCTCGGCTGCGAAATCCGGTTCGGGCTCCGCCAGCTCGGCGTCTTCCGCAGTCTCCAGCGGATCGGCCTCCCAGGCGTGGCTGCCCTGCGCGTCATCCGCGTCTTCCCAGCTCAGCGCATCGACCGGCGCACCGGCATTGTCGCCCTCGCCGGCGCCATCGGGCTCCCATTCGTCATCCGCGCTTTCGGCGACGGCGGCTTCCAGTCCGGCGATCCGGCTGGCCAACGCCGACAGTTCGCCCGGCGCGGCGGCGGGCTCGGGTTCGCGATGGGCAAAGCGCAGCGTGCTGAACACGGCCTCGACCCCGGGGGCTTCCGCCGCCGCATCCTCGGCAACGTCAGCCGCGTCGGACATGTCATCGGACAACTCGTCGGTGTCCCAGATCGCTTCGGCAAAGCTCTCCGGCTCGGGCGCGGCCTCGTCGTCCTGCGCCGCGTCGCCCAGACCGCCCAGCACATCGTCCAGCGCCGAGCTTACCGCATCGCTGACCGCCGATCCAAGCCCGACAATCCCCGCCAAGGCTTCAAGCTCGGCTTCGCTCGGCGCTGCCCGGTCTTCGTCGACATCGCCCAGGGCCGGTTCGGCGCCGTCATCGGCCCAATGATGGCCGTTTTCGGCTTCCTCTCCGGCCGTCTCCTCAGCCTCGGTCCCGGTCTCGATCCGATGCGCCGGTGTCAGCAGCAGCATCCCGGACTCGGGCTTTGCCGCCGCCAGGGACGGGGCCGCCGGCCGGACCACGGGCGCGACGACAGCCGGCTCGGACGCCGCCTCGCGCACGCCCGGCCCCGACGCCACACCACGCAGATCGTGGCGCGCATTCTCGGACACGAGACGGCGAATAGAGGACAGAACGTCCTCGATTTCCACATTGGTCACGGGGTCGGACATTAACGATTACCACTGCTTGCCTCGCCTCAATGTAACAAGGCGTGGGGATTCTCACAACAGAAAGGGCCGATTTCAGTCCTTGTTCAGCGCCTTCAGCACTTTGTCGAGCTTCTGGCCCTGCTTGCTGATCGGCACCGGCGCGTCTTTCACCAGGTTGTAATAGGCTGCCGGATCGTAACGCGGCACCTTCAGCTTCATCCGGTCGGCGGTCAGAAGACCCATCGACGCCAGCAGCTGATAGGCGGCGGAATGCTCGTCGATGGTGGCCGAGATCAGGTTGGCCTTGGCGTCCAGCAGCTCCTGCTCGGCATCGAGCACATCGAGCGTGGTGCGCGCGCCCAGCGTCGCCTCTTCGCGCACGCCGCGGAAGGCCACGGTGCTGGCGCGGACCTGACGTTCGCTGGCGACGCGGCTGGCGCGGGCGACCTGCAGCTGGGCCCAGGCGTTGCCGACGTTCTGTGCCAGCTGGTGGCGCACCTGATGCAGCCCGGCGCGGGTGGCGTCGCGCTGAGCCATCGCCTTGCGCACGACCGAGGCCAGACGGCCGCCGTAATAGATCGGTCCCTGGGTCTGGATCCCGATCGACCCGCCCTTCGAGTAGACCTGACTGTCGAAAGTCTCGGTCACGCCATAGCTGCCGTTCAGGGTGACCGTGGGCTTGGTCGCGCCTTGCGCGGCCAGGATACCCAGTTCGGCCGCGGCCACCTCGTGCTGGATCTTCAACATCTCGGGGTGGTTGGCCAGTGCCGTGGCCTTGGCCGCGTCGACCGTCTTGACCGAAACCGGCACATGCTTGGGCTGCGACAGCTTGCCCGGCTTGCGGCCCACGGCAGCACGGAATTCCTCGATCGCGCTTGCCAACCCGCCCTGCGCCGCCGCCAGCGCCGACCGGGCCGCGGCCAGACGGGCCTCGGCGATCGACACGTCGGTCTTGGTGACTTCGCCCACCTCGTAACGGTCCTGGGCGGCGCGCAGTTCCACCCCGATCACCCGCACGTTGTTCTCGCGCAGGTCGACGAAGGCCTTGTTGCGCAGCACCTCCAGATATGCGGACGCGGCACGCAGCAGCACCGATTGCTCGGCCGACAGCAGTGCCTGACGCGTGGCCAGGACCGATCCTTGGCGATGTCGATCTTGATCTTCGAGGTGCCGAAATCAGAGCAGCAGCTCGGCCGAGATGCCCAGCGAGATATCGGTGGTGGCGCTGTCGCCGCTCCGGAAGCTGGTGACCCCGGTGATCGGGTTGGTCGAATAACTGCCCGCCCGGCCCCAGGAATGGGTCAGATCGGCGGCCCAGCCGACGATCGGCCGCAGCCCGGAAACCGCCTGGGCCACGTCTTCGTCGGCGGCGCGCAGCAGGGCGCGGTTCTGGTCGACCAGCCCGTTATGCTCATAGGCCGAGGCCATGGCATCGGCCAGGCTCTCGGCCAGCGCCGCGACCGGGGCCGCTGCCAGCGCCACGATCATCCCCGCCACGGCCAGTTTCGCCTTAACCCGCTGAAAACCCATGATCCTGCTCCTGTCCTCGTCCGCCGTGCTACCCGTTACAGGGTGAAGGCCTGGTGCCGCTCGAACCCGGGCAGCACCGGCGCCCCGGCATTGAAGGCGAACCGCCAGTTCATCCGCCCGTCGATCTTGTATCCGATCCGCACCGTGCCCAGCGCGCCCTCGACGAACAGCGCCGCCATCCGGCCGCCATCCTTCAACTGATCGGCCAGGGCCGGCGGCAGATGCTCGACCGCGCCCTCGATGCAGATCACGTCATAGGGCCCGTGCTGCGCCGCGCCTTCGGTCAGCGCGCCCCGGTGCAGCGCCACATTGTCCGCGCCCTGCGCGGCCAGCGCTTCCTGGGCCTCCTCGACCCAGGCCTCGGTCTCTTCGACCGCGACCACGGCCTCGGCCATCCGCGCGATCACCGCCGCCGAATATCCCAGCGCCGACCCGATATCGAGAACCAGCTCGTCGCCCTGAATATCCAGCGCATCCAGCATCTTGGCCAGGGTCCGCGGCTCCAGCACCACGCGGCCGCCGCCCAGATCGAGGTTCTCGCCGACATAGGCCGCCTCGCGTTTCTCCTCGGGCACGAAGGCCTCGCGCGGGACGGAAAGCATCGCCTCGATCACCGGAAACTTGGTCACATCCGAAGGGCGGATCTGGGTATCGACCATCGTCGTGCGGCGCGCGGAATAATCTGTCATCGGCTGACCTGTGTTTTGCGGGCAGAATCCTGTCGCGTCTGTTTCGCACATCTGCCGGGCAGCGGCAATGTCCGACGCGCCCTTCCCCGGCGCAATCCTGCCGCAGCGCCCGCCTTTCGCCGGTGCGGTGCGGCCTTTCCGTGCAGCCGCGCAAAAGCGATGCGGCTCTCTGGACAAGCCGCGCAAAACAGGCAATAAGGCGACCTCGGAACCACCTTGGGCGAGTTGGCGGAGTGGTGACGCAGCGGATTGCAAATCCGTGTACACCGGTTCGATTCCGGTACTCGCCTCCAATCCCCCTTTTCCGATAGATTTGGCTCAATCATGGGTTTCTCGTGGCCCTGTTTTTATTGAGAAAATAGACTGCAGCCCATCTTCTCGGCCAAGATAGATTGTAGGCACGCAACTTGTGCGGGTAGCGAAAGCGGGTATTCTCGGAAACACCGATACCCACACCCTCGCAGGATAGATTCCTATGCCTCTCACAGACGCAGCGTGCCGTGGTGCAAAGCCCGATCCCACGGGAAAACCGAGGAAATTGGCGGACGGCCACGGGTTGCTCCTTTTCGTCTCGCCATCGGGCGGGAAGCTGTGGAGGATGCGGTATCGCTTCGAAGGCAAAGAGAAGGTCCTGTCCTTCGGCGCATACCCACAAGTCACCCTGGCCGATGCCCGCGCCCTGCGGGACAAAGCCAAACGCGCCCTTGCCGAAGGGCTGGACCCTGGAGCCAATTCCAAGGCCGCACTGACCGCCCCTTCCGGGGACTCCTTCGAAGCTGTGGCGCGCGAATGGATCATGGCGCAGTCGATCACATGGTCTCCGGCCCATACCGCGCGCACCCTGTCGCGGTTCGAACGCGACGCCTTCCCTTCCATCGGATCAATTCCGGTCGCGGAACTGAGCGCCCCGCAGATTCTGGCGATGCTCCGCCCGGTAGAAGACCGCGCCCCGGACGTGGCAGGGCGCATCCGCATGACCACAGGGGCGATCATGCGCTACGCCATCGCCACGGGCCGCGCGTCCCGCGATCCGGCGGCAGACCTGCGAGGCGCAATGAAGCCCACACCGCGCGTGAAACACATGGCCCGTATCGAGGCTGGCGAGTTGTCGGGTTTCCTGTGGAAGCTGCACCACTATGACGGCGAACCGCAGACCCGCTATGCCATCGAATTCGTCATGCACACTTTCGTCCGGACGAAGGAACTGCGGTTCGGAACGTGGCGGGAAATCGACGGGGACGTCTGGAGGATTCCGGCTGCCCGGATGAAGAAGCACCGGGACCACATAGTACCCCTGACGCCGCAGAGCCTCGCCATTCTGGCCAGACTGAAAGCACTGGCAGGCGAGTCCGAATGGATCGTGCCGGGTCAGAATGGGAAGCCCATGAGCGAAAACACCATGCTTTTTGCTCTTTACCGCCTTGGCTATCACGGTCGCGCCACGATTCACGGCTTCCGTGGGCTCGCCTCGACCGTTCTCAACGAGAGCGGCCTGTGGTCGGCCGACGCTATCGAGAAGCAACTCGCGCACGAACCGAAGGACAAAGTGAGGCGGGCCTACAACGCGGCGCAGTGGTTGCCGGAACGGCGACGGATGCTGGAATGGTGGAGCGGCTACATCGAGACCGCGACGCGGAAATCAAAGACTGACCTAAGCGACTTATTCATATAACTGAATAGTCACCAGGTGACTAAAAAGTTAATATTTTTCAGCTACTTGAATCCATTTTGTACGCACCCCAGATCATTCCGGTGACCCTGTTTGATCCCGCGCATGGTGCGCAAACAACTAGGGCCACCGGGCGGCGACCCGATGACCCTAGAAAGGCGTTTTATTATGCAAGAAGATGGGCATGGCGATGACATATTTCAAGGCCGAAGCGATACCGATCTGTCCGATCTGTTCATATCCGGCGATCCGCAACCAAGCTCTGGCGATGGCACCGAAAGACAAATCCCTTTCCTGGACGCCAATCGTGATCTGATTGAGGCAGGTGCATCGGTTCACTGGTTGAAACCCCGCAAGAAGAGTCCGGCGGCGGTCAACTGGTCCGATTTGCCCAACCAGTCGCCAAATGAACTGCGCGGCAACTACCGGCCCGAACAAAATATCGGGATCAGGCTGGGCAGACCTTCGAGGATTGGTGAGGACTACCTGCATGTCATGGACCTAGACATTCGGGACCCCAGCAAGGCCGATGTGGCTTGGGCCGCGCTTCTGAAAGTGCTGCCCGAGGCCAAAACACTGCCTTCGGTGGTCAGTGGGAGCGGCGGCGAATCCCGGCACATCTATTTTCTGACCGACCAGCCTTTCCGCAAAAAGAAACTCGCGCGTTCTGACGGCTTCACGATGGTCTTTGACGCCACCAAAGGCCGGGAAGTGAAGAAACATGATTGGGAAATCGACCTGATGGGAACGGGTCACAAGCCGTCCTGCCGCCTTCCATCCACCCCGATACTGGCCAGCCCTATCGGTGGGAGCGCAAGTTGGAACTCGTTTTCCCCTTCATGATGAAGATGAACGCGGTGACTCAGGCCCAGATGGGCGCGCGCGTCGATGCCTCAAACACTGCGGAAACCGACGACGACACGTATCTGGAGACGGTCCTGGCGGCGCAACCGCCAGACCTGTCAACCGCTGAGGTTCTGAAATTTAGCCCTGCTCCCGGACCATTCGGTGGAAGACCGGGATGACTGGGTGAACGCAGGCAAAGCGTTGCACCACCAGTATGAGGGCAAGCGAGAGGGTTTCGATCTGTGGTCCGAGTGGTCCAAGCAATCGACCAAGTACGATGCAAAGGACACACACCGCGTCTGGAAGTCCTTCAAAGGATCGAAGAAACCCGTGAGCATGGCAACGCTAATCCACGTCTCGGGATGGACCCGAGCGTCATCTGATCTGCTGAACTCAACACCAAGGGGCCGCTGACCTTACGCCTTTCCAACTTGGCGACCCCAAAGCGATACCGCCCCGCGAATGGCTCTATGGCAAACACTTGATCCGCAAATTCGCGAGCGCAACCGTCGCCCAACCCGGTATCGGCAAATCCTCTTGACCATAGCCGACGCGATAGCCATGGCTTCCGGCCGGGACATTGTCGGCGTCAAACCTTTCTGAAAGCTGCGCGTCTGGATTTGGAACGGCGAAGACCCGCAAGACGAACTGGCATGCCGCATCACAGCGACTTGCCTGCACTACGGCATTACCAACGACGACTTGAACGACAGGTTGTTGGTTGACAGCGGGCGCGATCTGCCGATCAAAATTGCCTCGACTGACCGGCATGGAAACAAGGATTGCATCGCCGGTGGTGGACAAGTTGACTGCCGCACTGATCGAGAACGAGGTCGACGTCCCAATTCTCGATCCGTTCATTTCGACCCATGGCGTGCCCGAAAACGACAACAACGCGATGGACCTGGTGATCAAGCAATTCGCCGCGATTGCCGACGCGACAAACTGCGCGATTGATCTGGTCCACCACACCAGGAAGCTGAACGGGGCAGAGGCTGACATGGACTCTCACGCGGGCTTCGGCCATATCGGGTGCCGTGCGGTCTGCCCGAGTTTTGAACGGGATGAGCAAAGACGTTGGCAAACAATTCGGAATCAAAGACGTCGAACGCCGATCATTTGTCAGGGTCGACAACGGGAAATACAACCTCGCCCCACCAGAGAACGCCCGCTGGATCAAATTGGTGAACGTTTGGCTGGGTAATGCCACTCCGGATCGACCTGAGGATGGTGTCGGCGTGGTAGAACGATGGACGCCGCCCACCCTTCCGAAATCTGCACACCAGAGCAAAGGGAGGAAATTCGCCGCCATCGACGGTCGCGGCTTCAGAGAAAGCCCGCAATCGCCGGATTGGGTTGGCCACATCGTCGCCAGGAACCTCGGGATGGACCCTGACCCGACAAATTGGCGATTAGACGTCTGCTAACGAAGTGGCAGAAGCAGGGGCTGATTGTCGTTTTGGATAAGCACGATGACAAAGCACGGCGTGAGGTGAAGGTGATTGATGTCGTAAAGAATGACGGCTTCGACGATGGGCCACAAGCAATGATCGTCTAGAATTCACTTGCAACAAGCAACGAGCGAACGAGGAACGAGCGAACGAGCGAACCGTACATGGCACCGTTCAGATTTTTCCAACCAAATGGGCCTGAGCACAGCGCACCCCCGCACCGCACTATAGTGCGGAAGGGTGCGGTGCGCCCATGGTCATCTTGACAAGTCGGCACCCGGATACGGCGTCTCCTCCGCACCCTCAAACAGGGCATTCGCGCTTGGCCCAGCGCCTGTTCGGCCCCGTCTTCCTTGGCCGTCCGTTCACGTCGTCCGGCTCGCTCGACAACCGGGTGCGCAAATGGATCGTCCAGCCGGGATCACCGACAAGGTCGGCAAGGCAAACCGCTCGCAGCACGGCATCCGGCAAGGGCGTCGCCAAGCTCCCGGCGCGCATGGGTGCGACGGAACACGAGATCATGACGACCCTCGGCCACTCCGACCCGCGCACGTCCCGGATCTACACCGAGAAGACCGAGCGGATCGGTCTCGGCCTTCGGCGTCGCGGAAGGAGGCAGACGTGACCAGGAATCTTCTGCTAGGAGCAGCGATGGCGGCCGCCCACGGGGCCGCCATCTTAACCACAGCCCTAGAAAGTACAGCTAGCTTTCGTCTCCAATAGCTTTCTCCAGAGTCGAAGCTCCCACATAACGCTTCTCGGCGCGAGACATCCACGCAAATACCTTTTCCATGCGGCAGCCAGACCGGCGTGAACTCTTCAGATTCATGTTTCCTGGCCATTTCGCCAACGAAAAAATCACACCCCAACTTCTCGTTTCTTCCAGCGTACTCTCTATATCCAAGTGTCGGGTGGCCGTTCTTCCATAGGCCCGAAAAATGGGATGAATCTGAAAAATAGAAAACTCCGTATTCCCCATACCGACCATCCTCCCACTGACCGGCGTACTTGGCTGTCGAGTCTGGGGTGAACCATTTGGAAACCATGTAGACCCTTGCTTCGCCCAAGCCGTTAGCTTCTCTTCCCAAAGATTCTCCAAGAAATTCATCGCCGCTATCCCATATTTCCGCGATCAATTCACGCCCAGTGGCAGACTTGCCCGCAGCGAGGGCTATCTTCTTCTCGTCCAAAAAATCTGATGAATGGGCGTCCATAATGGCCGCTCCCAGATGTTTTCGTATGGCCATCGCTATCGTGTTTGCATCTTTCGCGTGCTTATAAGCCTTTTCGGCGGACCTAGCGGCCTGCGCCAATAGTCCAAAAAAGTCCGGGGCATTCTGTTCAATTGATTCCGACAGCGCCTCAAAGAATGGACTGTCAACGGAGCCGGGTACCCATCGAATTCGCATTGGCAAAGGTGGCGAGCCGGATGCCTCGAGCGCGCGATCCTTTGTCGGAGGATTCCTCTCCAAAAATAGTCTAAGCGCCTCGGCTGACGCACGCGCAGCAAATAACTTGTATCTATCGTCCTTGCGTGGATCGGCGTGATCCATGACGCCTTTGACCACCAGCCACTCAGCTACTCCCAGTGCTGTGGCAGCAGCACCAATCGTGGCTGCCTCCATTTCTAATCCTAGAACGGTTCGAACACCCATCTGCTTCAGATTCTCCCAAGTGACGCCGTCCTTAACTACGGTATTGCCGCTCGCAATGGGGCCAATTCGTATTGCGACAGGTAGCTTGTCTGGCGGGGCTATATCCAAATATCTCGATCGTTCAATGAATTGTCTTCCGGCTTCGCTTAGGTCCATGTTTTTGCCAACAAGTATGACAAGCTTCTCCTCCTCCAGAGACTCGATGGTGCGTTTCCATTGTTCACTGCCGAAGTACCGATCCCGTGCCGGATGACTTCTTGGATCATCGCCGGCCATCAACGTCTCAAGTAACCAATACTTTGCCATTCGGTCTGTCGGTTCGCCGTGGCTTGGAAGGTCGCTTGCTTTCAATTGTTCAGCTGCTTGTCTCCATCCAACAGAGATTATTGAGTGACGATGATCGCCCAAGAACTTGTCTGGTGTGCGCTTGCCTTCGTCATATTGGTATGCCATCTCAGATACGACAAGATCGCCGAGAGCGAGGTCTCCCGGATTGCCGGCACATACTCCGCTCATGACCAAGCATTGTGGTTTCAGTCGCTCTATCAATGTGGTTGCCAATAGTGCGATCCCAATTCCACCCATTCGTCCCGGGTGCGCGATCGCGATGTCAAATAGATTTTCGTTACCGGATGAGTACGTACCCTTGTGATAAGGCGTGTTGCTGTATTTCTGTTCGTCCCAGCGTAGGACCCCATTTCCAGAACTGTCTGTGGTGAACACCTTCCGCGCTTCTTCGAATTCTTCGGGCAGGGCGGTTAGGAGCAATACGTCAACTGAGTTCGTCAAATCTCGTATCCCATAAGGACTGGTGGCTGGTGTGATCTGCATTCCCAATGAACTAGAGCTCGGAAACACTTTCGAGTTCGAGACTACGACGGGTGATGCTGTGTTTCCAACACTGTATGTGTCTTTCGAACAACTGATTGGCAAGTCGCTGGGGCTTTGGCTCGCGGATTTCGACCACCGTTCGAGCATTCGCCTATGTGGCAACGGTTGGATTTTGCGGATCGTCGCGACGGAGCCTACGCTGGAAATGCGGTGCTCTCGGGGAGACGCGGGACTCAATCGTCGCATCTCCGCCGTTCCCGATACTTCGCCGCAAGACAATAGAAAAGGAAGACTGTACGCGGTCGCGCTGGACGTTATTTTGGGCTGAAGCGCAGGGAGTCGCGGGCAGTGAACGCGGTCGAGATCGAAGAAGCCATATCGCAGTTGGCCGAGCAGCCGTCTCGAGCCGGTTCAGTTCCCGTTCGCGTTCCTCATGGCGTTTGGCAACAAGGATGCGACGATCAGGCGGCTCCGCTCCGGAGGGGGCAACAAGTCCGACATTGGTGGGCTGCTTCACGCCAGCAACATCCACCTACTGGTGGCGGCGGAAGGCGAGGTGTCCAAAGCGCTGGGCGAGCTCAGGGCAAGCCCGGCCACTACCAAGCACAAAGTCAAGTTCATCCTCGCGACGGACGGCAAAGATTTCGAGGCTGAGCACCTTGCCACAGGCGAGACGTTCGCCTGCGCCTACACTGACTTCCCCGACCATTTCGGCTTCTTCCTGGAGCTTGCGGGGATCACCACGGTCAAGCAGATCCGCGAGAGTTCGTTCGACATCAAGGCGACCGGGAGGCTCAACCGGCTCTATGAAGCTTCTGGAGGAGAACCCCGACTGGGGCACCTCGGCGCGCCGACACGACATGAACCATTTCATGGCCCGGCTGATCTTCTGCTTCTTCGCAGAAGACACCGACATCTTCAACGGCGACAACCTGTTCACCGCCACGATCGAGCAGATGAGCGCGCGGGACTCGTCCAACACGCACGAGGTCATCAGCGAGCTCTTCCGCGCGATGAATACCAAGATCGCCGATCGGGCGGGCGCCAGAATCCCGCGTTGGGCCAACGTCTTTCCCTACGTCAACGGCGGGCTTTTCTCGGGCAGCACCGAGGTGCCGCGTTTCAGCCGGATCGCGCGCTCCTACCTCCTGCACATCGGCAACCTCGACTGGAAACGGATCAACCCCGACATCTTCGGCTCGATGATCCAGGCGGTGGCGGATGACGAAGAGCGCGGCGCGCTTGGCATGCACTACACCAGCGTTCCCAACATCCTGAAGGTGCTGAACCCGCTCTTTCTCGACGACCTGCGCGAGAAGCTGGAGGAGGCGGGGGAGAACCCGCGCAAGCTCCTCAACCTGCGAAACCGCATGGTGAAGATCCGGGTGTTCGATCCTGCCTGCGGCTCGGGCAACTTCCTTGTCATCGCCTACAAAGCGATGCGCGAGATCGAGTTCGAGATCAACAAGCGGCGGGGCGAGGCGGAGCGGCGCACCGACATTCCGTTGACGAACTTCCGGGGGATCGAACTGCGCGACTTCCCCGCCGAGATCGCCCGGCTGGCGCTGATCATCGCGGAGTTTCAAAGCGATGTGCTCTATCGGGGCCAAAAGGAAGCTCTGGCGGAGTTTCTGCCGCTAGATGCGATGAACTGGATCACCTGCGGCAACGCACTGCGACTGGACTGGTCAAGCATTTGCCCACCCGCAGGAACAGTGGTGAAAATGCAGGGTGATGATCTGTTCGGTACGCCGCTTGAACAGACCGAGATCGACTTTGAGAACGAAGGCGGCGAAACGTATATCTGTGGAAACCCGCCGTTCAAAGGTACGCGAAAACAAGAGGCATACGAAAAGGAAGACTTGGAACACGTTTTTTCGGGCCGCACGTCAAAATGGAAGAACGTCGACTATGTAGGTGCATGGTTGATGAAAGCCGCGATCTACAACGAGTCTTGCCACGCTCCATTCGCGTTCGTTTCGACCAATAGCCTCTGCCAAGGGCAACAGGTACCGATCACTTGGGCGATCTTGCTGTCGCGGGGTTTTCGAATTCGCTTTGCCCACACGTCCTTCAAATGGTCAAATCTTGCAGCGAAAAAGGCCGGTGTAACGGTTGTCGTAACCGGGGTTGACCGAGTCTCTGGGGGTAGTCGGTATATCTTTAGCGACGATGCCAAGCGCGAAGTCGCGAACGTCAATCCGTACCTGACCGAACACGACATTGAAGTCGTGCCCGCGAGCAAAAAACCACTATTCACAAAGGTACCTATGGAATACGGCGTGTACTACTCCAAGTCGGCAGGATTGATGCTGGATTCTCCTGAAAAGGACGAACTGCGCACCAAAGGATTGCCCGCAAAATTCGTCCGAAGGTTCTTGGGGTCCACTGAGTACATCAACGGAAAGGAGCGTTTCTGTCTATGGATCGCAGACAACGAGTTGGACGAGGCCAAAAGATTTGGCGATGTTCGCGAGCGGATCGAAAGTGTACGGAAGGATCGGCTCGAAACGGACGATGCCGCCGTCAACAAGCTTGCCGCCAAACCTCACCAGTTTCGCGAGCGGAAGGGCGACGAAAGCGTCAAGGTGTTCGTGCCCATCGTTTCTTCGGAAAAAACCGGGAATACTTTCCCTGCGGGGCTCAAGTTGATCAAATGGTAGTTCCGACAAACAAAGCATTTTTATTCCAGAAGGTCCGCTTTGGGCGCTGGCGATCATTGCGTCGAAGCTGCATTTGGCATGGATCGACACGATCTGTGGTAGGCTTCGAACTGATTACTCCTATTCCAACACGCTCGGCTGGAATACTTTTCCCTTGCCAGCATTGACTGAAAAGCAGCGAGCCGATCTTGGAAAGCGCCGAAGATATTGTGCTGGCGCGCGAGGCACATTTCGGCGACGATTGCCGATCTCTACGACCCGGAGAAGATGCCTGCCGACTTGCGCGCGGCCCATGACCGCAACGACGAGGTGCTGGAACGCATCTACATCGGTCGCCGCTTCCGCAACGACACCGAGCGCCTTGAAAAGCTCTTCGAGCTTTACACGAAGATGACGTCTGGCAAAGGGAATAAGGCCGGATGAACGTTGAGTACGAGTTGGTTTTGGATGACGGTAGCGGAACCCTTACCTTCGAGTGGGATGCCGAGAAGGATTCAGCAAACCTCAAGAAACATGGTATCAGCTTCACTGAGGCGGTAGAAATCTTTCAAACCGAGGTGTTGACGGCCGAAGACACCAGCGCCCGAGGCGAGCTTCGCGAGATCAGCTTCGGCCTGTTCGGCAGCAACCCCGGAACCGTGGTCCTCTGCGTGATCCACACTGAACGAGGCGGCAATACACGCATCATCAGCGCCCGCCCGGCGACGAAACATGAACGAAAGTACCTGATGTCCATTTCAGAAAAACGTATCACTGAGACCGCGGCGCTGGCCGACAAAGACATCGACCTGTCGGACATCCCCGAGCAGGTGAGGAGTTCTTCCTGCGGGCCAAACGCAAGAAGTTGAAGCCGAGATCCGATCGGCCCGAGGGCATGGCGGAGCCGAAGGTGCCGTTCCATGTGCCCGCCGTGTCGATGAACTACGCCCGGACCGGCGCCTCGACCAAGCAGAACGAACTGGGGCATGCGCCCGATGCAGGAGCGCGCCTATGAGAAGCGGGGTGAGCAATACCTGCTGATCAAGTCGCCCCCCGCCTCGGGCAAGAGTCGCGCGCTCATGTTCATCGCGCTCGACAAGCTCCAGAAGTTGGATAGCAAAGAAATGGGGGTTCTGGGCGAACTGGACCGTTGCGCCCCGCTGGAACCTCTGCAACGCGCCGGGCGCCGATGGGGGCAAGGTCAACGCGGTCGGCACGTTCCTCGCGAGCGACGACAAGGTGCTGGTCTAGCCCACGCCACGCGTTCCGTTTTGCCGTGGACAAGTTCGGGGTGGAAGCCTTCGATGACCGGCTGATTGCCGTCGACGAGTTCCACCACGTCTCGGCCAACCCCGACAGTCGCCTTGGCTCAATCGTTGGGGGCTTCATCGCCCGCGACAAGGTGCATATCGTGGCGATGACGGGCTCCTACTTCCGAGGCGACGCTGAGGCGGTTCTGGCTCCCGAAGATGAAGCCAAGTTCGATACCGTGACCTACACCTACTACGAGCAGTTGAACGGCTATGAGTACCTGAAGCGGCTCGACATCGGCTACTTCTTCTACAACGGCCCGTACCTCGACGATATTGCCAAGGTGCTCGACACCGACCAGAAGACGATCCTGCACATCCCGAACGTGAACTCGCGCGAGAGCACGCAGCGGGGCAAGACGACCGAGGTGAGCGAGATCATGGACGCGATCGGCTCATGGGAAGGCAAGGGACGACAAACTGGCTTCGACTTGGTACGCCGGATGATGGCATATTGCTGCGGATCGCCGATCTGGTCGACGACGGACCCAATCGGCATTCGAAGGTGCTCGCCTCGCTGAAGGACCCTGCGCAGAAGAACAACCGCGACCATGTGGATATGATCGTCGCGCTGGGCATGGCGAAGGAAGGGTTCGACTGGATCTGGTGCGAGCACGCCTTGACGGTCGGCTATCGGTCGAGCCTCACCGAGATCGTCCAGATCATCGGCCGCGCGACCCGCGATGCGCCGGGCAAAGCGCGCGCGCGGTTTACCAACCTGATTGCCGAACCGGATGCGTCGGAACAGGCGGTGACCGAAGCGGTCAACGATACCCTGAAGGCGATCGCGGCTAGCCTGCTTATGGAACAGGTACTCGCTCCTCGTTTCAATTTCACGCCCAAACGGCCAGAAAACGGCCCCGTGGCTGGCTATGACTATGGGGAGGGGGGGTACCGGCCCGACCAGTCCAACTTCGGCTTCAGCGAGGCGACTGGCGAGTTCCACGTCGAGATCAAAGGCCTGGCCGAGCCGAAGAGTTCGGAAGCCAAACAGATTTGCCAACAGGACCTCAATGAAGTCATCGCTGCCTTTGTGCAGGACAAACAGTCGGTCGAACGCGGACTGTTCGATGACGAGCTTGTGCCACAGGAACTCACTCAGGTTCGTATGGGAAAGATCATCAAGGATCGTTACCCGAACCTGGACGACGAGGATCAGGAAGCCGTTCGCCAACATGCAATCGCGGCGTTGAACCTGACCCAGAAGGCCAAAGAAGTTGCGCTTTCGGGGGACGCTTCGACTGCAGCGGGAAATACGGCATTCGTCGACGGGGTGCGTCGGTTCGTCATGGACGTGAAAGAGCTCGATATCGATCTGATCGACAGCATCAACCCGTTCGGCGAGGCCTACGCAATCCTGTCCCGGGGCATGACCGAAGAAAGCCTGAAGCAGGTGGCAGCCGTGATTGCCGCCAAACGCACCAAGCTGACGCCTGACGAAGCCAAGGAACTCGCCGCGCGTGCGGTGAGATTCAAGCGTGAACACGGACGCCTGCCGTCGATAGATTCGGCAAATCCGTGGGAAAAGCGAATGGCGGAGGGCGCGGCGGCCTTCGTGCGCTACAAAGACGAGGGGAAGTATGACTGACCTCGATCTTGACGAGCTGCGCGCGGAACTGGACGACTTCGCCGAGCCCAAGAAGCGTGTCGCAGGATCCGCGCGCGAAGAGCGGATCATTGCCGGTTTTGAAGAAATTCAGAGGTTCGTCGAAGTGCACGGACATTCGCCCCATCATGGCGAGGACCTGGATATTTTTGAACGCATCTATGCTGTTCGTTTGGACAGGTTGCGCAATCTGGCAGATTGCAGAGAGCTACTGGCGCCGCTCGACAAATACGGGCTTCTGCAAGGAGCTGAACTCAAGATCGACACTAAACTTGATGACGTAGACGAAGATGAACTTCTTTCGGAGTTGAGCGGGATCGTCGGCGCATCCGAGATCACCGAGCTGAAGCATGTTCGATCGAGCGCTGAAAAACGTGCGGCCGAGGAGGTGGCGAACCGTGAAGCTTGTGAGGATTTCGAGCAGTTCAAGCCGCTTTTCGAGAAGGTCCAGAAAGAACTAGACGCGGGAATCCGCGAGACACGTCCGTTTGAGCTCAAGGCAGAAATCGAGCAGGGGCGTTTCTTCATCGTTGGTGGGCAGAAGGCCTATGTCGCCGACAAAGGTGAAACCACTCTGACGGACCAAGGCCGCACGGATGCGCGCCTTCGTGTGATTTTTGATAATGGAACCGAGAGCAACATGCTCATGCGCTCGCTCCAGCGTGCCTTGAACAAAGACGACGCTGGCAGGCGCATCACCGACCCGATCGCCGGACCATTGTTCACGGAACATGCAGAAGACGGGGATCAGGTAAGCGGGACCATTTATGTACTGCGAAGCCGATCCGATCATCCGCTTGTCGCGCAGAGTCGTGATCTCGTCCACAAGATTGGCGTGACCAATTTGTCGGTGGAGAAGAGGATTGCAGGGGCCAGGTTGCAGCCAACCTTCCTGATGGCCGATGTCGAGATTGTTGCCACCTATGAGCTGTTCAACATCAACCGGACCAAGCTTGAGAACCTGATCCATCGGATATTCGAACCGGCACGTTTGGAGATCGAGATCAAAGACCGTTTTGGGAAGCCGGTAGTGCCGCGCGAATGGTTCCTGGTGCCGCTGTTCGTGATCGACGAGGCGGTCCAGAAGATCAAAGACGGAACGATCCCAGAGTTTGTCTATGATCGAAAGGTTGCCCGACTGAAGCGGCGGGGCACATCCTAGGCGGCACAACGAACCGACTTCTATGTTGTCTGCGCGGGTTGGTGATTTCGGAGGCCTGAGTTGCCCGCGGTGGCTAGTTGGCTTTGGGTCCTTCCTGCCGTGTGGCGTAACGGGCGGGGACGCCGACCCGCGAAGCTCGCGCGATTTCAATTTCCTGGCAGTGTGTTTGGCCTCACCATTGCGGAAATGATGCACAGCGCATCACGTCGCGGTTCAGCGCCCCCGAGCGGCGACCGATGGACAGGGACCCGTCATCGCCCACAGCCCATCGCCCGCGCGTGACAGAAGATCGGCTGTGGTCTATCTTGTCGGCAGGCAAACCCGTGTCGCCCCGGCAACAGCCGCGAAAATAGCGTAGAACCCATCGAAATTGTGGGTACTTTTGCGGGTAGACGCTACGCTTTTCCATTTGAAATCAATGGTATGTGGTAGCGGTACTCGCCTCCACCCTCCCGAAATCGGAAGCAGGCATTCGAAGCGCGAAAAGCCCGCAGGTCGGACGCCCGGGGTGAATCCGCTTCTGAAATCTATCGGGAAATGCCCCGTGGGGCGGGCCTCAGCGCGGGTCGATCAGGGTGCGGCAGGCCACCTTGGCCAGCTTGCGCAGGTCGGCATCGGGCTTGGGACGGAACACGCCCAGCTCATCCACCCGGTCGATCACCTCGACGAACTCCAGGATCGGGTGATAGAAGTCGCGCGACCAGAAATCGTGCATCACCAGGTAATTCGCCTGCGGCAGGTTCAGCACCGTCTGCAGCGCACAGCTCAGCCGGAAACGGCCGTCGACGAAGACGAAATCGGGCTGGCGGCCGTTCAGCTGGTTCCAGATGCCCATCGAATAGGTCGGCCATTTCCGCAGCGAGGTCGGATCGGTCGGCATCCCCCAATCGCCAACGGTGCCGATATCGACCAGCTTCAGGTCCAGCCGCTTTTCCCGCTCCAGCACGGCGACACGCGGGTCGAGCTTGCAGCGCGCGATCCAGTCGGGATGCGAGTCGATGCCGATCAGCTTGACCCCGGGCACCTCGGCCGCGATGCCGGTGCTGCCGCCGATGCCGAATTCCAGAACCATCTTGGCACGGCCGACATATTCGCGATACATCGCCGCTTCATTCTGCGACATGCAGGGCTTCAGCCAGTTCTCGTCCTGCATGGCCGTTGCGGCCTGGTTGGCGGTGGCGTTCATCTGCGTCGTCCTTAGTTATGCGGCTATTGCGTGCTGTTGAAATGCTGTCCAATCAGTGAAACCAGCTTCCGGTGCAGGATGCAACCCATCTTGGCGCCCGCCCACGGGAGGGCGATCAGCTCTGGTTGGAAACATGGCGCTTCATCCATTGCCAGCTTTGCTGCATCCCGGCCTCGAGCGGCGTCCCGGCGCGCCAGCCCAGCGCGCGCGCCGCAAGCCCGACATCGAGCCGGCTGACCGGCACATGCGACGGCGCGGCCTCGCGATAGACCGCCTCGACCCGGCCGCCGCTGCAGCCCTGCCGCATCAGCGCCAGGATATCGTTCAGGCTTGTGGCCCTCGCCCGAGCCGATGTTGAAACAGCGTTCGGCGCCGTCATAGGCCCGCACCCGCATCAGCGCATCGGTCAGATCGTCGATATAGACATAGTCGCGGATCACCCGGCCGTCGCCCCAGATCTCGATCTGCTCGCCGTTCAGGATGCGGCGCATCCAGGTGCCGATCACGCCCTGCCCGTGCAGGCCCAGCTGCCAGGGACCAGAGGGGTTCGATATCCGCAGCACGCGATAGGCCAGCCCCAGCTGCACCGCCCCGATATGCAGATACCGCTCGGCCGTCAGCTTTTCGGCGCCATAGGGGCTGATCGGCAGGGTCGGCGCGGTCTCGGGCGTGGGCACCGGCACGTCGGGCCCATAGATCGCCCCGCCGGAGGACAGATAGATCAGCGGCACGCCGGCCGCGGCGCAGGCGGTCATCAAGGCGAAGGTCAGCCGCATCGAGGCGGTCAGGTTGTCCTCCATCGCCTGCAGCCCCGTGGCCAGCGACGATCCGTGCGCCATGTGAAACACCTGCCCGGCCCCGGCCACCAGCCGGGCCACCTGATCGGGATCGCCGTCATCGGACAGGACATAGCGCACCCGCGCGTCGTCGCGCCGGACCAGCCAGGTCCGGCTGAGGTTGATCACCGGCACCCCGGCCGCCAGCAACGCATCGGTGAAATTGGTGCCGATGAAGCCGCCGCCACCGACAATCAGAACAGGTTTGGAATCAGGGTCTTCGGTGCGGGCGCTCATAGGTCGTCGTCTATAAGGTCGATGAAGACCTGCCGCAACTCGGCGTTGTCCAGAAGCTCGGTCTCGGCCGCCTCGCCGATGGCGGCGCGGCGCGCGTTGAGGAAGGACAGCAGTACCCAGAACAGCTTGTCCAGCCCGTTGGCATGGACCGAGTTGAAGAAGGATTTCACCTGATCGCCCAATGCCTTCGGGTCGGCCCCGGCGCCGAACAGCAACCCGCCCTCATAGCGGTGCAGGTTGGCGGCGATGGTCCAGACCACCTCGAACAGCATCCATTTGCGGTTCGACGAGATCGTGTTCGACCCGTGCAGCCGGTAATCCATCAGCGGTTGCGGCACCACCGAACAGGCGAAATCCGGCGCCAGGCGCAGCATGAAATCCCAATCGTGCGAGAACCGCAGATTGCGCATCCCGCCGACCTCTTCGTAAAGCCGGCGGCGGAACAGCATGTTCGAGGTGGTCGAGACGAAATTCGTCGCCAGCAGGTTCAGCGCGAAATCCTCGCCCAGCCAATAGGCATGGTCCTTCGCCGCCGAGGACCAGGACGGGCGCATGTTCTTCCAGCCCTGCTTGATGCCCTTCTCGTTGCCGGCATCGTCCACCACGCGGATCCAGGTGCAGGCGAAATCGGTCTGCTCGCGGTCCAGCGCCTTCAGGCATTCGGCCACCCGCGTGGGGGCGAAGATATCGTCGGAATTGATCACCGCCAGGTAATCGCCCTGGGCCAGCTCGAGCCCACGGTTGATCGCGGCATGGGCGCCCTGGTTCTCCTGCACCACCAGCTTCAGACGCGGGTCGCCGATGGCCTTCAACAGCTCGACCGAACTGTCCTTCGAGCCGTCGTCGATCACCACCAGCTCCAGCATCCGGTGGGTCTGATCCAGCACGCTCTTCGCCGCCTGCACCACGTATTTCTCGTGGTTGTATGAGGGCATCACCACCGAAACCAGCATTACTTGACCTCCGGCCCCGGGCCTTCTTGAAACAGTCGGCGAACTGGCGCGAAATCGCCTCGGCGCTGAAGAAGTCGATGATCTCTCCGCCCCGCGCCTTCAGCGCCTTGGCCGAGGCCGCCAGATCGGGGGCAAAGCCCTGCAGCACCTTGGCGAAGGCCTCGGGCTCGCCCCATTTGTCGACCACCCGGCCGGCCTCGTACTTGTCCAGCACGTAACGGATATCGCCGACATCGGTGGCAATCGCCGGCACCCCCAGCGAGATGGCCTCGATCAGGGCGATCGGCAGGCCCTCGTATTCGCTGGTCACCAGATAGGCATCGACCGCCGGCCAGTATTCGGTGGTGTCGGGCACGTTCTTGATCCAGGTGACATTGGCGGGCTTGTGCCGCTCGAGATAGGCCTCGACCGCGCCGGCCAGAACGCCATTGCCGACCAGCACGAAATGCTGGTCCTTGTTGGCCTCGCTCAGCCGGGCGACTTCCAGGAAATCCATCGGCCGCTTCTGTTCCACCAGCCGGCCCATGAAGGTGAAGATCTGCTTGCCGCGCGGCAGGCCGAAGGCGTCGCGCTGGGTGTCGCGATCAAAGCCGGCGGCGCGCGCATCGCGGAACCGCTGGGCGTTGATCGCGGAATAGATCAGGTCGATCCGGCCCGGGTCCATGCCGAAGCTCTTGACGAATTTCTCGTTGATCTTGCGGTTGATGGCGATGAAGCGGTCGAACGACTGGATGCCCGGCTCGGGGTAACGGTTGATCCAGCCGGCATCGACGTCATAGACCTGCTGGTCGACGATGCCGCAGTCCTTGAAGGTGTCGCGGAACCACGGCGCGTTCCCGGCCAGCCACATCGAGCCGTTGCAGATCCACAGGTTGTCGGGCTGGTAGACCGCGTTCAGATGCGCCAGCAGCTCCTGGAAGATGCCGTGATGGCCGATCTCGGCCAGATCCAGCACCTGATCGCAGGCCTCGGTCGCCTGATGGCACAGGCTGCCCTGTTCGCTGCCGATCTTCTCCAGCGTCAGGTAAAGGCATTCGTGGCCGGGTTTCAGCTGCCGCGTCACCTCGACCGTGTTGCGCTCGACCCCGCCGACGGCCAGCTTCTGCGCCAGCACCAGAACACGCGGCCGGGTCTTCGACTTGACGATCGGGTGCGGATCGCGCTGCCGCCGCATTCCCACCGGCTCGGGGGCCTCGCCGCGGCCCAGGGTGAAGGTCTGGCCGTCCTTGCCGAACAGCACCTCCTGGCCCAGAAGCGCGGGCAGGTCCTGCATCCGCAGGCGGTCCGGCTTGCCTTCGGGAATGCGCAGCACCTTGCCGGTCAGCGGCGGCAGAGCCCGCCCGGCCAGGTAATCGGCCACCAGGTTCTCGCGCATCACCAGCTGGTTGCGGAAACAGCTCACCCCCACCGCCGGCGGCATGTCCAGGCTGAACGACCCGACCGCCAGCTCGATCCTCGTCAGCTGCGTCGCGCCTGCCAGCGTGGCCAGCTGATGCGGTGTCGGCAGCGGCTGGCGCAGGTCGGGGCACCAGTAATTGCCATGCGGCAGCTTGTCGTTGCTGGGGCCCAGCTTGCCGGCCGCCGACCATTCCCGCCAGGATCCGTTTTCCGCCACCGTGATCCAGCGCGGCTCGACGAAGTCCAGCGGCAGGGTGTCGGGCGGCGCAACGCCCTCGGGCAGGGCCACGAACAGGTTCAGCCCGCCGAAATAGGGCAGTACACCCGATGCCGGCAACGGCCGCGGCTTAAGCGGCGCCTTCGCGGCCACAGGCTTCGGCGCCGGCGCGGGCTGTGCCGGCACCGCCGGGCTTTCGCCCCGCATCCGCGCCTCGGCCGCATCCAGCTTTCTCTGGGCGTTCTCGTTCAGCGTGCCCTGCGCGGTCATCTCGGCGCGGTGCTTCAGCTGGATCTTGATCGCGTTCTCTTCCAGCGAGCTGACGAACGAGATGTTCGACAGCGATTCCTTGTCGAGGAAATACTCCACCGTCGCCACCGGCACCCGCAGCGGCGGCGCGTCGCGGGTCAGGCGCAGGATGAAATCCCAGTCGACCAGCCGGGTCAGGTTGGTATCGAACCCGCCATGGGCGGCGTAAAGCTCGGCCCGGTGCACGAAGCAGTTCAGGTCGATGAAATTCTGCCCCAGGATCTTGCGCCGGTCATAGGGCGTGCTGTCGATCCGCGACCAGCCTTCGGTCAGGTGGTGAATGTTGGCGGCGGTATAGACGCTGGGCGCGAGGCCGGTCTCCAGCGCCGCCAGCGCCCACAGAAGATGGTCGCGATGCCAGTAATTGTCGCTGTCGAGATAGGCGATCACATCGCCGTCGGCACGCGCCAGCGCGGCGTTGCGCATCTTGCAGACGCCGCCCTTCTCGCAGCGCATCAGCACCAGACGGCCATCCTTCAGCGCCTGGGCGAACCGCTCTTCCAGCAGCGCGACGGTGTTGTCGGTGCTCTGGTCGTCGGCGACGATCACCTCATAGGGCGGCACCGACTGCTCCAGCGCCGAAGACACCGCCCGCACGATGGTGGTGGCACGGTTATAGGTCGGGATCACCACGCTCACCCGCGGTCCGCGCGCGTGCGGCTCGGCCTCGGCGCGGGCGGCGCCCAGGCTGGATTCGGGGATCACCTCGGCGCTGGCCAGCACCTCGTCCAGCGTCTGCGGCACCGCCAGAAGCCCGCTCAGCCGCGCCTCGGCCTCGGCCAGTTCCGGCAGGCTCAGCGCCGGCGCCGGGGTGCGACGCTCGCGGGCGCCGTGGCGCAGGTAATGCTCCACCGGGTCGCTGCCGCGCTCCTTCACGCCCGGGTTCTGTTCCAGATACCAGTCGGCGTCGATCAGCCCGGCCTTGACCAGCGCCTCGCCGGCATGGGCCAGGCGCCGCTGGCTCAGCGGGCCGCTGACCCGGCCGTTCTCGGTCAGCAGGGTTTCGGCCAGCACCTGCACCACCCCGGCCCAGCGGTCCCCCGCCCCGGCGGTCAGCGCCGGCACAAGCGCGCTCAGCCCCTCGCGCAGCCGCGTCGCGCGGGCCTCGGCGGCCTCGACCTCGAAGCGGCGCAGGTGACGGTCGATTCGCGCCTCGATGGTCGCCCTTGCGGCCCGAAACTCGGCCTCGCTCGCCGACGCGGGCGCCTTGGCCTCGGCCGCGCGGGCCGCTCTCAGCTCCTGCACTTCACGGATCAGCGCATCGTTCTTCTCGCGCACCTCGTCGACCATGGATTGCGATGCCCGCCGCAACGCGGCCAGCTGCATTTCCAGGTCCTTGATGCGCAGCCGGTCCTGCACCAGCCGCAAATCGCCGGCCGCAAGCCCCGGCTCGCCTGCCGGCCCAGGGCTCGTCTTCGGGCCTGGGGTTTCTGTCAAAGGGATCGGATGTTCTTTGATCATCTCAAGCCTTCCTCACCACAATCGCACGATCAATACTTTGTTCTTCTTATATTTTTTTACTATATCAGAAAATTAACACCGGAATAAGACCCACTCTCTCGCACAGAAGCGTTCGCCTGCTCCAGACTGCCAGCGCACCGTTCAGCGCCAACCCTGGCGGCCCGATCCCGTGCCCTGTCCCCTGCCCCGTTACAACTTTGGGCGGCACCCGCACACAGGCCCATATCTAGGAAAGTCTACCCCGAGCGCAACCCAAAAAGGGCCGGAAGACCCTTCCGATTTCCGCAATTCAAAAGACGCCTTCGAAACTGGGCGGGACCCCGCCGGGCGCTGCGGAAAATCGCCGATTTGGTGTGCTTGCGGCGCCCCGCCGGCCGGCTCAGCGGCGCAGCCGTTCGACCACCCAACGCAAGGGTCGCGTCATCCGCCACGAGGTCGACCCGAGCAGCTTTTGCCGGCCCGCCTCGAAGATATCGCGCTCTGCCCGCACCCGTTCCAGCTCGCCGCGCAGCGCCGCCAGTTCGGCCTCCTTGTCCGACAGCACCGCACGATGGCCGTGCCGCAAGGCTTCAAGCTCGGTCGCCGCCTCGGTTCTCAGCCGTCCCATGCGGCGCTCGAGCGTGTGCAACTCGTCCTCGGCCCGGGCAGCGGCAACCGACAGCCTGTCGCGCAACTCGGCCACGCGCTGGTTCAACGCGCTGCGTTCGCTCTGATGCTCGAACCCGGCCCGGGCAAAGCGCTCTTCCAGATCGGCGCTGCGGAAATGCCAGTGCTCGACCTCGAGCTCCTTCTCGGCCAGGGCACGGGTCAGACGCGCCTGCTCGGCCTCCAGCTCGCCGGCGCGCTGCGCCCAATGGTCAAGCTCGGCCCGGCGCTGGGCCAGTTCCGAACCGCTCTGGCTCAGCGCCTCTTCCTTCTCGGCCAGGTCCGCGCGCAGCCGCTCCAGATCGTCGTTCAGGCTGTCCCGCACCCGGCGCAGCGCCTCGGTCTCGTCGCGCTCGACGGCCAGGCGGGCCGAAATCGCATCGCTGTCCGAGCGCGCCACCGACAAGGCGCTGCGCAGCTGTTCCAGCTCGCCCTCCCGGGCGGCGGCGCGCACCAGTTCGGCCTCGGCCCGCACCAGCGCTTGCGCCGCCTCCGAAGCGCGCGCCGTTTCCGCCGTCAGCTTCTCGCCAAGTGCCGTCTTGTCGCGCCGGGCCACGTCGCGGGCGGATCGCACCTCGATCAGCTCGATCTCGACCTGCTCCAGACGCGCCGCGGTGGCCTCGGCGCGGGTCCGCTCTGCGGCCAGCGTCTCGTCCAGCTCGGCCTTGTCGCGCTCCAGCTCCTCGCGGGCGGCGCCTGCGCGGGTCAGGTTCTCCTCGGTCTGCCGCAACCGTTCGGCCACCGCCTGCGCCTTGCTGCGCTCGGCGGTCAGCGCCTCGTCCAGCGCGGCCTTGTCGCGCTCCAGACCCTCGCGGGCGGCGCCCTGCCGGGTCAGCTCCTCCTCGGTCTGCCGCAACCGCGCGTCCAGTTCGGCCTTGTCGCGTTCCAGCTCGGCACGGGCGGCGCCCTGCAGGCTCAGGTTCTCCTCGGCCTGCTGCAACCGCGCGTCCAGCTCGGCCTTGTCGCGCTCCAGCTCGGCGCGGGTGGCGCCCTGCAGGCTCAGGTTCTCCTCGGTCTGCCGCAACCGCTCGGCCACCGCCTGAGCGGCGGTGCTCTCGGCGGCCAGCCGCGCGTCCAGCGCGGCCTTGTCGCGCAGGGCCGCGTCGCGTTCGTCCTGCCGGGCGGACAGATCCTCGCGCGCCTGGGTCAGCTCGGCCGCCCGCTGGAACCCGCTCTCCAGAAGGCCGGCGAAGGCGGTCACGCTCATGTCCAGCTGGGCGCGAATCTCGTCCAGGCGCGGCTGGTCGGCGACATCTCCGGTGCCGTGCTGCCAGCCTTCGAGAATCCGATAGGTGTCGCGGCTCCATTCCGACAGCAACGGATTGTTCTTCAGATGGTCCGTCGCGATCTCGAAATGCTTGAGATTGGGCGAAACGAACTCCTGCACCTCGGCGATCACCCGGGTCGACAGCCGTGGCCAGGGGATGTTCAGCGCCTTGCCGGCGGCTTCGGTCACGCCGCCCCAATTGCCGATCACGTCCGAGAACGAGGTGAAGAAGCGCGGCAGCCGGCGGCTCTCGGCCTCGGCCTCGAGCGCGTGACGCAGCCACAGCAGATGCGAATAATCCGGTTCCAGCCCGTCGCGCTTGGCCAGCGAGGCCGCCACTTCCAGCGGATTGCGCATGATATGGATGACCTTGGGCGCGATGCCCTTGGCCTCGAACACCCCCCGCCAGAACGGCATCAGCCGGCAGATGCGCGGGTCCTTCAGCACGATCAGCGGCGCGCTGCCGTATTCCTCGTCCAGAACCTCCAGCGCGCGGTCGTGGAAACCGCTGGCGACGGCCGACTCGTACCAGCCCGGATGCACCGGCTGCCAGTCGTTCCAGGCCGAACCGGCGGATTTCAGGATCTCGTCGTTCAGCTTCGAGATCTCGGCGGATTCGAAATAGCCCAGCTCGTTGGCGAAATTGGCCGGCATCAGATGCGCGGCATGGGCACAGCCCAGCCGGCCCAGAATCCCCGCCAGCATCGACGTCCCCGAGCGGTGCATCCCCAGGACCAGAACGCAGGTCCGCTGCGGTGCCGCGGCCTTTTGCGCACCGGCGGTCTTGCGGCCAGTGCGCTTGCCCGTCGCCGGCGTGGCGGCGGCCGCCGTCGCATCCGGCGCCTTGGCATTGGCCGAAGCCCGCTTGGCCGTCGTGCCTGTCGTCTTGGCGGCCTTGGCGGATTTGGCGGATTTGGACGATTTCGCCGTCGCGGCCTTGGTCGCGGCCTTGGGCTCGGCCTTCGCGCGCTCTGCAGCCGCCGTCGTTTTCGGCTCTTTCGCGGCTTTCGGTTTCGCGGTCGAACGGGATTGACGCGCCGTCACGATGGTCTTCCTTCCGCCATCGCAGCGGGTCGATGCCCCGGGACGCGGCCCGGCACGCCATCGGCGACCGCTGTCGCGGACGCTCTGCCCGGGTGCCTGTCTGACGCCATATCGCTCATCCGCCAACTTCTGCGATCGTTTCGCGCGGCGCCCGGCCGCTGGGTTCAAATGACCGGTCCCGCCCACGCCTAAGATCGGTCAACCCAACTAGCTTTTCAGCCGCCGCGCTGTCAAGCAACCCCTTCCGCGCCGCCGCTTCCGGGGAAAGAGATGGATAAAACGCGCGATCCCGCGTAAATCGGTTTGCAACCTTCACGGGGCCGGACCCTGCCCGCCCCAAGCCGGACCGGAGACCCAGCCTTGACCCGAAACCGCCCCGCCAGCAAGGCGCCGCAGGCCATCGACCGGCTGCTGCACGAGACCGAAACGCGGCTCGACACCCGCCTGCGCGCCGAGGAACGGGAAAACGCCATCGCCCGGGACGCGGCCCAGACCCGCTTCCAAGAACTCGCCCTGCTGACCCGGATGCTGAACGACCGCCAGGCCGAAACCCAGCGGCGCGAGGCCGACCTGCGCGCCGCCCACGCCGCGCAACTGGCCGAACAGCAAGCCTCCCATGACGCCCAGATGGCCGAGGC
>JAWKXE010000009.1:0-131371 GCA_041397165.1 Paracoccaceae bacterium
GATTGAAATGCTTGGATTCCTCATCCGCCGCCTTGACCCAGTCGTCATAGAATCCGGGCGGCATCTTCACATCGGTGAAGCGCGCGACGATGTCCCAATGCAGGTCGACGGCGTTCAGCTCGATATGCGCCACGGCATGGAGAAGCGCGATGCGGCCCTGCGGGCTGCCGGGGCGGCGGCGCGGCACGTCGCGCGGGTCGAGCAGTTCGGGCCTGTCGGGCCGGGCCGGATGCGGCGGCGGGTTGGCGGTGCCGATGGCCAGCGGCCGGCCGGCCGCGCGGGCGGCGAACCAGGTGGCGGCATGGGCGTGCGACAGCGCGGTCTTTTCGCGGCCATCGGCGCAGCGCAGCACCTCTTCGGCCATCTGGGCGAGGGTCTTGTCTTGCATGATCTGTCCGGGCGGTGGGTTGAAACCCACCCTACATTTCGCGGGCGGCCGCAAGCACGGCTTGCGGGTGGCCGTCGACCTTGACCTTCAGCCATTCGGCGACGATCCGGCCCGACGCGTCGATCAGGAAGGTCGAGCGCACGATGCCCATATGCGCCTTGCCATACATCATCTTTTCCTGCCAGACGCCGAAATCCTCGCAGGCCGTGCCGTCCTTGTCCGAGAGCAGCCCGACGCTCAGCCCCTGCTTTTCGCGGAAGTTGCCGTGACTTTTCAGGCTGTCCTTCGAGACGCCGAAGAGCTTCACGCCGAGCGCGTCGAACTCGGGCTTCAGGGCGGAAAAGCCCACCGCCTCCTTGGTGCAACCCGAGGTGTTGTCGCGTGGATAGAAGAACAGCACGAAGGGCGTGCCCTTCAAGGCGGCCAGCGAATGCTCGGCGCCATCGTCGCCGGGCAGGGTGAAATCGGGGGCCGGACGGGGCAGGGTCATTGGGGGCTCCTTTTCAGCAGGTCATGGTCTTTCGCACGGAAATGAGGTTTCATATTAGAAAGCGCGTGACAAGGTCGGAACCGGCGGGCGCGTTGCCGCCGCGCGCGGTGCAGGTTCGAGAGCAGATGGACGACAGCGACAGAGACAAGCCGCAGAGCGACGGGGCCGGGATGACGGCGCCCGAGGCCGGGCCTGTGGCCGCTGACGGCCCGGATCTGCGGGTGTCGGCCGGAACGGTGCCGGGCGACGCGGACGAGACGGTCGAGGCCCCGGAACGCGCGCCGGCGGTCGAGCACGAAACCGCCGCTGCCGGGCAGGGGCCGGAGGCGACGGCCGAGACCGCGCCGGAGACGGATCCGGAACCGGAGACGGCCGAGGCGGATTTGCCCGATCCCGATCCCGCCGAGGGCGAGGGCGAGGGCGACGGCGCAGCCGGACCGAAGGCCCGGCGCCGGGGGCGGCGTGTCGGGCTGGTGGCGCTGCTGGCCTTGGGCGTCGTGCTGGTGGCCGCGCTGCTGGCGGGGTTCCTGGCGATCGGCCGGCCGCTGGTGGCGCCGGACTGGCTGCGGGCCCGGATCGAGACGCAGGTCAACCGCCAGCTGGGGGCGTTGTCGGTCGATCTGGGGCAACTGACGCTGGTGATGGAGGAGGGGCTTCATCCGCGCGTTCAGCTGCACGACATCCGGCTGAGCGATGCCGAGGGCCGGCCGCTGCTGACCCTGTCCGAGGTCGAGGGCACGCTGGCGTTGCGGCCGCTGTTGCAGGGCAAGGTGCAGCCGGCGCGGATCTGGCTGACCGGGGCGCAGCTGGTGCTGCGCCGCGCGGTGAGCGGCGAGGTCGAGCTGAGCTTCGGCGAGGCGGCGCCGGCCCAGCGCGCCGCCGGCAGCGTGGTGCAGCTGATCGAAGAGGCCGACCGCGCGCTGGTGACGCCGGCGCTGGCGGCGCTGCGCGAGGTCCAGGCCGACGGCATCACCCTGCGTTACGAGGATGCCCGCGCGCGGCGGGCCTGGACGGTCGATGGCGGCCGGATCGAATTGCTGCGCGACGGCGAGGACCTGACGCTGCGCGGCGATCTCGCGGTGCTGGGCGGCGGATCGTCGGTGGCGGTGGTCGAGGCCAGCTATGAAAGCCGGATCGGCTCGGCCGCGGCCGGTTTCGGGATCAGCTTCGAGGATGTCGAGGCCGGCGATATCGCGGTGCAATCCGCCGCGCTCTTCTGGCTCAACGTGTTGCGGGCGCCGATTTCGGGCGCGTTGCGGGGCACCACGGACGAAAGCGGCGCGCTGGGGGCGATCTCGGCCACGCTGCAGATCGGCGCCGGCGTGCTGCAGCCGACGGATGCGACCAAGCCGGTCCCGTTCCGCTCGGCCCGGACCTATTTCACCTATCAGCCGCAGGCGCTGGAAA
Source organism: Paracoccaceae bacterium (assembly GCA_041397165.1). Classification (GTDB taxonomy): domain Bacteria; phylum Pseudomonadota; class Alphaproteobacteria; order Rhodobacterales; family Rhodobacteraceae; genus JAWKXE01. Next base: position 2,286 of record JAWKXE010000009.1, read on the forward strand.
TGCGGGTGAACGAGATGTCCTTCGACAGCGACTGGGGCACGGTGCGGGCCGAGGGCAAGGTGGTGATGGGCGCGGTCGAGGACGGTTTCCCGCGCGAATTCACCAGCCAGATGCGCCTGACCGAGATCGCCGCCAACCCGCAGGGCCTCTACCCCGAGCCGGTGCGCTTCACCGATGCCAGCGCCGACATGCGGCTGCGGCTCGATCCGTTCCGCCTGTCGCTGGGCCAGCTGACGCTGCGCGACGGGCCGCGCACGCTGAGCCTGCAGGGCGATCTGGATGCGCGCCCCGGCGGCTGGGACCTGGGGCTGGAGGGCCGGCTCGACCGGCTCGACCCCGAGCGGCTGTTGCAGCTCTGGCCGGAAAGCGTGGTGCCGCGCACCCGCGAATGGTTGCAGACCAACCTGCTGGGCGGCGAGTTCAGCGAGGTGCAGATCGGGCTGCAATCGAAGCCGGACCAGAAGCCGCAGGTCTATCTGGGCTGGGAGTTCGACCGGCTGGACACGCTGTTCATGAAGGCGATGCCGCCGGTGCGCGGCGGCCGCGGCCATGCGGTGTTGTTCCGCAACCGCCTGACCGTCAGCGCCGTCGCGGGCGAGGTCGAGGCCGACCAGGGCGGCGCGGTCGACATTGCCGGCACGGTCTTCACCATCCCCGATGTGCGCGAGCCCTTCGCCCCCGCCCATGTCGAGTTGAGCACCGAGAGCACCATCACCGCCGCCCTGTCGCTTCTGGACCGCGATCCGTTCCACTTCATCTCGAAGGCCGGGCAGAGCGTGACCCTGGCCGATGGCCGCGCCAGGGCGACGGGCCGGGTGGATTTCCGCCTGAAGAAGGACCTGCCGGCGGAGGAGGTGAGCTTTGCCGCCCGGGCCGAGCTGAGCGATGTGAGAAGCGAAACCCTGGTGCCGGGGCGGGTGCTGGCGGCGGCGCGGCTGGTGGCCGAGGCCGACAACACCCAGCTGACCGTCGCGGGCGAGGGCCGGCTGGGCCAGGTGCCGGTCAAGGGCAGCTTCACCGCGCCCCTGGGCAAGGGTAACAGCGGCAAATCGCGGGTCGAGGGCACGGTCGAGCTGTCGCAGCGCTTTGTCGACGAATTTCGCGTCGGCCTGCCCAAGGGCAGCGTCTCGGGCGCGGCGCAGGGGGCGGTGACGATCGACCTGCAGCGCGGCACCAGGCCGACCTTCGCGCTCAGCTCGCAACTGGGCGGGCTGGCGCTGCGCATACCTCAGATCGGCTGGTCGCTGCCGGCGGCCACGCGCGGCACGCTGACGGTGAAGGGCAGCCTGGGCGACCCGGTCGAGGTGTCGGAGCTGTCGATCGTGGCGCCGGGGCTCAGGGCCAGCGGACGGCTGGAGCTGGGCGCCGGCAGCACCTTCCGCTCGGCCACCTTCGACCGGGTCCGCGCCGGCAACTGGCTGGATGCGCCGGTCACGCTGCTGGGGCGCGGCGCCGCTTCGCCCGAGGTGGTGGTCTCGGGCGGCTGGGTCGATCTCAGCCAGACCGAGATCGGCGAAGGCTCGGGCTCGGGCGGGGCCTCGGGCGGGGGGCCGATGCGGGTGGCGCTGGACCGGCTGAAGATCAGCGAGGGCATTTCGCTGACCGGGTTCAAGGGCGATTTCACCACCGCCGGCGGCATGAACGGCACCTTCAGCGGCAAGGTCAACGACGGTGCGGCGGTGACCGGGCGGGTGGTGCCGCAGAACGGCCGCAGCGCCTTCGAGATCAAGTCGAAGACCGCCGGCGGCGTGTTCAAATCGGCCGGGCTTCTGCCCAATGCGCGGGGCGGCGACCTGAAGCTGGTGCTGGCGCCGGGCGGCGGCACCGGGGTCTATGAGGGCCAGCTCGACGCCAGCAACGTGCGGCTGCGCGACGCGCCGGCGATGGCGGCGCTGCTCAACGCGATCAGCGTCGTCGGCCTGCTGGAACAGCTGGGCGGCAACGGCATTCTCTTCTCGGAGATCGAGGCGCGGTTCCGCCTGACCCCGAAACAGGCGATCATCGCCAAGTCGAGCGCCATCGGCGCCTCGATGGGGATCTCGATGGACGGGTATTACAACCTCGAAACCGGGCGGATGAACATGCAGGGCGTGGTGTCGCCCTTCTATCTGGTCAATGGCGTGGGCGCGGTTCTGACCCGCAAGGGCGAGGGGCTGATCGGGTTCAACTATACGCTGAAGGGCACGGCCGATAGCCCGAAGGTCGGGGTCAATCCGCTGTCGCTGTTGACGCCGGGCATGTTCCGCGAGATTTTCCGCCGCCCGCCCCCGAAGCTGACGCAATAGGACCGCAGGACTGCGCATGAAACTGAGCGATTTCGATTTCGATCTGCCCGAGCGGCTGATCGCCACGCGGCCGGCCTCGCCGCGCTCGTCGGCGCGGCTGCTGGTGGCGACGGGCGAGCAGATCACCGATGCGGTGGTACGCGATCTGGGCGACTGGCTGCGCCCGGGCGACCGGCTGGTGCTGAACGACACAAGGGTGATCCCGGCGCGGCTGACCGGCGAGAGGGTGCGTCTGGACGGCGCGGGCACCCATCGCGCCAAGGTCGAGGCGACGCTGCTCGAGCCACAGCCCGGCGGGCGCTGGACGGCGCTGCTGAAGCCGCTGAGGAAGGTCGATATCGGCGAGCGGATCGAGTTCGGCGCCGGGCTGGCCGCCATCTGCGAGGCCAAGGCCGAGGGCCAGGCGGTGCTGGGCTTCAACCTGGAGGGCGCGGATTTCGACGCGGCGCTGAACCAGGCCGGCGCCATGCCGCTGCCGCCCTATATCGAGGCCAGGCGCAAGGCCGATGCGCAGGACCGGGTGGATTACCAGACCGTCTGGGCCGACCGCCCCGGCGCCGTGGCCGCGCCCACCGCCAGCCTGCATTTCGATGCGGCCCTGCTGGACGCGCTGCGCGACAAGGGCGTGGATTTCACCCATGTGACGCTGCATGTCGGCGCCGGCACCTTCCTGCCGGTGAAGGTCGAGGACGTGACCACCCACAAGATGCACGCCGAATGGGGCGAGGTGAGCGACAAGGCCGCGGCCGAGATCGCCGCCACGAAGGCGGCCGGCGGGCGGGTGATTCCGGTCGGCACCACGGCGCTGCGCCTGATCGAGACGGCAGCGCGCGAGACCGGGCGGATCGCGCCCTGGACGGGCGAGACCGATATCTTCATCTATCCCGGCTTCACCTTCCGGGTGACCGATGCGCTGATGACCAATTTCCACCTGCCGCAATCGACCCTGCTGATGCTGGTCTCGGCCCTGATGGGGCGCGACAGGATGCGGCGGATTTACGATCATGCCATAAACGAGGGCTATCGTTTCTTCTCCTATGGCGATGCCTCGCTGCTGATTCCGCCCCGGGGCGGATGACGGTGCGCGACAAAATGCGTCGCAAAGGGGCTGGTCGGGCCACGCCGGACGGGATAGGCCGCGGGCAGATGTAAGGAAGACCCGCATGATCAAGGTTCTGTCGACAAGCTGGGCGCTGCTTCTGGGCATGATGCTTCTGATGCTGGGCAACGGTATGCAGGGCACGCTGCTGGGCGTGCGCGGCGCGGCCGAGGATTTCTCGACCTTCTCGATGTCGATCGTGATGTCGTCCTATTTCGTCGGCTTCCTGGGCGGGTCGCTGATGGCGCCGGGGCTGATCCGGCGGGTCGGGCATGTGCGGGTCTTCGCCGCGCTGGCCTCGTTCATCTCGGCGGTGCTGGTGCTTTACGCCACCTGGGCCAACCCCTGGGCCTGGGCGGTGCTGCGGGTGATCATCGGCTTTTCGTTCTCGGGCGTCTATGTCACCGCCGAAAGCTGGCTGAACAACGCCGCCACCAACGAGACCCGCGGCAAGGCGCTGTCGCTCTATATGATCGTGCAGATGGTCGGCATCATCGCGGCGCAGATGATCCTGCTGGTGCCGGACCCGTCGGGATACCTTTTGTTCGTCATCCCCTCGGTGCTGGTGTCGATTTCCTTCGCGCCGATCCTGCTGTCGATCTCGCCCACGCCGGCCTTCGAACAGACCAGGCGGCTGAGCCTGAGAGAGCTGTATTACCTCTCGCCGCTGGGGGTGGTGGGCATGTTCCTGCTGGGCTCGGTCTTTGCCGCGCAATTCGGGATGAGCGCGGTCTATGGCGGCGAGGCGGGGCTGAGCCTGTGGCAGATCTCGGTCTTCGTGTCGTTCTTCTACGTCGGCGCCACGGTGCTGCAATATCCGCTGGGCTGGCTTTCCGACCGGATGGACCGGCGCAAGCTGATCTTCGCCGCCGCCGCCCTGGGTGCGCTGGGCGCCGCGCTGGCGATGGTGGCGGGCGGCCAGTTCTGGATGCTGCTGGCGGCGGCCTTCCTGATCGGCGGCACCTCGAACCCGCTCTATTCGCTGCTGATCGCCTATACCAACGACTTCGTCGACCGCGAGAACATGGCCGCCGTGTCGGGCGGGCTGATCTTCGTCAACGGCATGGGCGCCATCGCCGGCCCGGTGATCACCGGCTGGAGCATGGAGCTGTTCGGGCCGGGGGGCTATTTCCTGGTCATCGGGCTGCTGATGCTGGCCACCGCCGGCTATGCCGCCTGGCGGATGACCCGCCGCGCCGCGCCGGCGGTCGAGGATACCGGCGGCTTCACCCCGGTGTCGATGACCGCCTCGGCCGTGGCGATGGAGCTGGCCTTCGGGGAAGATGCCGGCGAAAGCGCGGCGACGGGCGAAACCTGAGACCCCGGCGCGACGGTTCGAAAATGTCGCACATGGACATAAAACTTTACTATTCATTCGCGAAGAAAGATGTGTAACGTTTTTGTAACCGGTGGAGAATAGGGCCGAGGAGGAGACCCAATGTCAGGTCCGGAAGAGATTTTGTCGTTCTGGCTCGACGAGGTCGGGCCGAAGGGCTGGTATCAGGGCTCGGACGCGCTGGATGCCGAGATTCGCAAGCGGTTCCAGACGACCTTCGAATCGGCCTGCGAAGGCTCGTTCTCGCTTTGGCTGACCTATCCCAGCGGCACGCTGGCCTATGTCATCCTGTTCGATCAGTTCCCGCGCAACATGTTCCGCGACGACGCCCGCGCCTTTTCCGGCGACAAGGTGGCGCTGGCGGTGGCCAAGGCGGCGATCCACAAGGGCTGGGACATGAAGATCGACGAGCCGGCGCGGCAGTTCTTCTATCTGCCCCTGATGCATTCCGAGAGCCTCTGCGATCAGGACCGCTGCGTCCGGCTGATGAAGGAGCGGATGCCCGAGACCGGCGCCGCCAACCTGCTGCACGCCAAGGCCCATCGCGAGGTCATCCGCGAGTTCGGCCGCTTCCCCTATCGCAACCAGGCGCTGGACCGGCGCCCGACCGAGACCGAGATGGAATATGTCTCGTCCGGCGGCTATGGCGCGACCGTGCGGCGGCTGCAGGCCACGGGCTGAGGCGGAAAACGCGCGAAAATCAGCGTATTACCGGACCGCGCAGGATTTCTGCGCGGTTTTTTCGTGCCGCATTGCGGCGGTTTTGAAAATAGTTTAATATCAAACTATATTTGGAATCGGAGGCGCGCGCCATGGCTGACACCACATACGACATGCTTGTGATCGGGGCCGGGCCCGGTGGTTACGTGGCCGCGATCCGCGGCGCGCAGCTGGGGCTGAAGGTGGCCGTGGTCGAGCGCGAGCATATGGGCGGCATCTGTCTCAACTGGGGCTGCATCCCGACCAAGGCGCTGTTGCGCTCGGCCGAGGTGTTTCACCTGATGCACCGCGCCAAGGAGTTCGGCCTTTCCGCCGACAAGATCGGCTTCGACCTCGACGCCGTGGTGGCGCGGTCGCGGGCGGTGTCGAAGCAGCTGAACGGCGGGGTCGGGCACCTTCTGAAGAAGAACAAGGTCGCCACGGTGATGGGCGAGGCGAAGCTGGCCGGCCCGGGCAAGGTGGTGGTCAAGACCGACAAGGGCGAAGAGACCCTGAGCGCCAAGAACATCGTCCTGGCCACCGGCGCCCGCGCGCGCGAGCTGCCGGGGCTCGAGGCCGATGGCGATCTGGTCTGGACCTACAAGACCGCGCTGACCCCGCCCAGGATGCCGAAGAAGCTTCTGGTCATCGGCTCGGGCGCGATCGGGATCGAGTTCGCCAGCTTCTATCACACGCTGGGGGCCGAAACGACGGTGGTCGAGGTGATGGACCGTATCCTGCCGGTCGAGGATGCCGAGATTTCGGCCTTCGCCAGGAAGCAGTTCGTGAAGCAGGGCATGACGATCATGGAGAAGGCCGCGGTCAAGCAGCTGGACCGCGGCAAGGGCACGGTCACGGCGCATATCGAGGCCGGCGGCAAGGTCGAGAAACACGAGTTCGACACGGTGATTTCCGCCGTGGGCATCGTCGGCAATGTCGAAAACCTCGGGCTGGAACAGGCCGGGGTGAAGGTGGATCGGACCCATGTGGTGGTCGACGACTACTGCCGCACCGGCGTGGCGGGGATCTTGCCATCGGCGATATCGCCGGCGCGCCCTGGCTGGCGCACAAGGCCAGCCACGAGGGCGTGATGGTGGCCGAGCTGATCGCCGGCGGGCATCCGCATCCGGTGAAGCCGGGCGCGATTGCCGGCTGCACCTATTGCCACCCGCAGGTGGCCAGCGTCGGGATGACCGAGGCCAGGGCGAAAGAGGCGGGATACGAGGTGAAGGTCGGCCGCTTCCCCTTCGTCGGCAACGGCAAGGCGATTGCGCTGGGCGAGCCCGAGGGGTTGGTGAAGACGGTGTTCGATGCCAAGACGGGCGAGCTTCTGGGCGCGCATATGGTCGGGGCGGAAGTGACCGAGATGATCCAGGGCTATGTCATCGGCCGCACGCTGGAGACCACCGAGGAAGAGCTGATGCACACGGTCTTCCCCCATCCGACGCTTTCTGAAATGATGCATGAAAGCGTGCTGGACGCTTACGGCCGGGCGATCCATTTCTGACCCGGCCCAATCGGGGGCAGGGACCCCCAATCGGGGGCAGGAAACATGCGCAGTCTCAACCGCATCGTCATGGGCCGCACCAGCCGCCGTTGGCTGAAGGGGCTGCCGCTGGACCAGATGGACGCGGGCGAGATCTCGGGCAAGTTCGGCAAGCAGTTCGAGTTCCGCTCCTACAGCCGGTTCCGCTTTCCGGATTATGACATCTGCAAGGGGCCGTTCCTGGCGCCCGATGGCGCGGCGATGCAGTTCGACCTGATCCTGGCCAACCAGGTGTGGGAGCATCTCGACCGGCCCTATGCGGCGACGCAGAATGTCTATCGGATGCTGAAGCCGGGCGGCTTTTTCTGGGTGGCGGTGCCGTTCTTCGTGCCGTTCCACGGCGCGCCGGTGGACAATTCGCGCTGGACGGCGCGGGGGCTGGCGAACCTGCTGGTCGAGGGCGGGTTCGACCCGGCCGGCATCAAGGCGGATCAATGGGGCAACCGCCACGCCGCGCGGCGCAACACCGAAGAGGTCTGGCCGCCGGAATATGACGAGGCGGCGGACGATCTGACCGACGATCCGACCTATCCGATCTGCGCTTGGGCGCTGGCGCGCAAACCCGAGGCCTGAGACACGAGGCCTGAGACCCGCGCGGGGAACGCGGGCGCGCGCCCGCGTCGGGCGGGGCCGCGCGGCCCCGCGTCCGCGCCGGTCAGAACTGTCGTGCCGAAAGGTTCAGCGTTCGGTGGTGCCGCCGCCGCGGACCCAGTCGTGCAACCCGCCCAGGTTGCGCACGTCCTTGTACCCCATGCGGGTCAGCATCGCGCCGGCCTGCATCGACCGCGCCCCGGTGGCGCAATAGACCACCACGGTCTTTTCCGGGTCGATCGAGCGGTCGTATTCCGGATGGCGCGGATCGCATTTCCATTGCAGCTGCATCATCGGGATATGCTTGGCGCCCTTGGCCTTGCCGGTGGCGGCCACTTCGCCCATCTCGCGCACGTCGATCACCGTGACCGAGCCGTCCTTGACACCCGCCACCGCCTCGACCGGCTCGATCCGCGGCACACCGCCGCCCGTGAAAAATCCGAACATCTGCGTGATCCTTCGAACGCGTTTCCCAATCGGCCATTCCGCCGCTTGCCCCGGATATAGCATTCCAGGCTTTGAATGTTAAGGGGGCGCGCGTGAAAAATGCTGCGCTGCCGCATGGATGTTCCGCCTTCGTTCGCAGATTTCGGTTGGAAACCGGACGGCGGTGAATTATCTCTGGCACAGGGTGCCGGGGGTGTGAACATGGCCGAGTTGAAACAGATCGAGGTCCGCGGCGCGCGGGAGCATAACCTCAAGAATATCGACGTCGATATTCCGCGCGACCAGCTGGTGGTGATCACCGGGCTGTCGGGCTCGGGCAAGTCCAGCCTCGCCTTCGACACGATCTATGCCGAGGGCCAGCGCCGCTATGTCGAATCCTTGAGCGCCTATGCGCGGCAGTTCCTCGACATGATGGAAAAGCCCGATGTCGATCATATCAGCGGCCTCAGCCCGGCGATTTCCATCGAACAGAAGACGACCTCGAAGAACCCGCGCTCGACCGTCGGCACGGTGACCGAGATCTACGACTATCTGCGTCTGCTCTTCGCCCGCGCCGGGACGCCCTACAGCCCCGCCACCGGCCTGCCGATCGAGGCACAGCAGGTGCAGGACATGGTCGACCGGGTCATGACGATGGAGGAGGGCACGCGGGCCTATCTGCTGGCCCCCATCGTGCGCGACCGCAAGGGCGAATACCGCAAGGAATTCATCGAACTGCGCAAGCAGGGCTTCCAGCGGGTGAAGGTCGACGGCACGTTTCACGAACTCGACGAGCCGCCGGTGCTGGACAAGAAGTTCCGCCACGATATCGACGTGGTGGTCGACCGGATCGTGGTGCGCGCGGGGCTCGAGACGCGGCTGGCCGACAGTTTCCGCACCGCGCTGGACCTGGCGAACGGCATCGCGGTGCTGGAAACCGCGCCCGCCGAGGGCGACCCGGAGCGGATCACGTTCAGCGAGAATTTCGCCTGTCCGGTCAGCGGCTTCACCATCCCCGAGATCGAGCCGCGGCTGTTTTCGTTCAACGCCCCCTTCGGCGCCTGCCCCGAATGCGACGGGCTGGGGGTCGAGCTGTTCTTCGACGAACGGCTGGTGGTGCCGGACGCGACGCTGAAGATTTCCGATGGCGCGCTGGCGCCCTGGCGCAAGGGCAAGTCGCCCTATTTCCTGCAGACCATCGAGGCGCTGGCCAAGCATTACGAATTCGACAAGAACGCCGCCTGGAAGGACCTTCCGGCGCATGTGCAGCAGGTCTTCCTCTATGGTTCGGGTGACGAGGAGATCCAGTTCCGCTATGACGAGGGCGGGCGGGTCTATCAGATTTCCCGGGTGTTCGAGGGCGTCATTCCGAACATGGAGCGGCGCTATCGCGAGACCGATTCCAGCTGGATCCGCGAGGAGTTCGAGCGCTATCAGAACAACCGCCCCTGCGGCGCCTGCCACGGTTTCCGGCTGAAGCCCGAGGCGCTGGCGGTGAAGATCGGCGGGTTGCATGTCGGCCAGGTGGTGCAGATGAGCATCCGCGAGGCGCTGGCCTGGGTCGAAGCCGCGCCCGAGGCGCTGTCGAAGCAGAAGAACGAGATCGCCCGCGCCATCCTGAAGGAAATCCGCGAGCGGTTGGGGTTCCTGAATAACGTGGGATTGGAATACCTTACGCTCCAGTCGTTCAAGTGGCACTTTGTGGCGGTGAAAGCCAGCGCATCCGCCTGGCCAGCCAGATCGGCTCGGGCCTGACCGGCGTGCTCTATGTGCTGGACGAACCCTCGATCGGGCTGCATCCAGCGCGACAACTCGCGCCTTCTGGACACGCTGAAGAACCTGCGCGACCAGGGCAACACGGTGCTGGTGGTCGAGCATGACGAAGAGGCGATCCGCGAGGCGGATTACGTCTTCGATATCGGCCCCGGCGCCGGGTGCATGGCGGCCAGGTGGTGGCCCAGGGCACGCCCGAGGAGATCGCGGCCGATCCGGCCTCGGTCACCGGGCAATATCTGACCGGCAGCCGCACCATCCCCTTCAGCGCAGACCGCCGCAAGGGCAACGGCAAGGCGGTGACGGTGGTGAAGGCCACCGGCAACAACCTGAAAGAGGTGACGGCCGAGTTTCCGCTGGGCAAGTTCGTCTGCGTCACCGGCGTCAGCGGCGGCGGCAAGTCGACCCTGACCATCGAGACGCTGTTCAAGACCGCCTCGATGCGTCTGAACGGCGCGCGCCAGACGCCGGCGCCCTGCGAGACGATCAAGGGGCTCGAGCATCTGGACAAGGTGATCGAAATCGACCAGCGCCCTAGCGGGCGCACGCCGCGCTCGAACCCCGCCACCTATACCGGTGCCTTCACGCCCATTCGCGACTGGTTCGCGGGCCTGCCCGAGGCCAAGGCGCGCGGCTACAAGCCGGGGCGGTTTTCGTTCAACGTCAAGGGCGGGCGCTGCGAGGCCTGCCAGGGCGATGGCGTCATCAAGATCGAGATGCATTTCCTGCCCGATGTCTATGTCACCTGCGAGACCTGCAAGGGCGCGCGCTATAACCGCGAGACGCTGGAGGTGAAGTTCAAGGGCAAGAGCATCGCCGACGTGCTGGACATGACGGTCGAGGAGGCGCGCGAGTTCTTCAAGGCGGTGCCGTCGATCCGCGACAAGATGGAGGCGCTGCACCGCGTCGGGCTGGATTACATCAAGGTGGGGCAGCAGGCGACGACGCTCTCGGGCGGCGAGGCGCAGCGGGTGAAGCTCAGCAAGGAACTGGCCAAGCGCTCGACCGGCCGCACGCTCTATATCCTCGACGAGCCCACCACGGGGCTGCATTTCGAGGATGTCAGGAAGCTTCTGGAGGTGCTGCACGAGCTGGTCGAGCAGGGCAACAGCGTGGTGGTGATCGAGCATAACCTGGACGTGATCAAGACCGCCGACTGGATCATCGACATCGGCCCCGAAGGCGGCGATGGCGGCGGCGAGATCGTGGCGACGGGCACGCCGGAAGAGGTGGCCGCGGTCGAGCGCAGCCATACCGGGCGCTATCTGGGCCCGATGCTGAAGGCCGGCAAGCAGGCGGCGGCCGAGTGACCCCGCCGCCGCCCGACCGCCGGCCGGTTCTTGCGGCCCTTGCGGTGGTCCTGCGTGGGCAAGAGGTGCTGCTGGTGCGCCGGGCCAACCCGCCGGATCAGGGGTTCTGGGGCTTTCCCGGCGGCAAGGTCGAATGGGGCGAGCCGATCTTTCGCGCCGCCGAGCGGGAGCTTCTGGAAGAGACCGGCGTGAGCGCGCGGGCGCGCGCGGTGCTGGGGTCGCAGGACCTGATTCAGCCCGGGCCGGCCGGCGCGGCCGGTTCGGTCGGCTATCACATGTATCTGGTGGGCGTCGCCTGCGACTGGCAGGCGGGCGAGCCGGTGGCGGCGGACGATGCGCTCGAGGCGGGCTGGTTCCCGGTCGAGGAGGTCACCCCGGACCGGCTGGAGATGAGCGAAGGCGTCGATCTTCTTCTGGCGCAGGCGCTGACGGCCGAAACCTGACGGCTTCGGCCGGGCGCTTTGCGTCAGGCGGGGCTGCCGGTCAGCCCTTTTTCATCGGACAGGTGTTCAGGCCCAGCAGCGCATAGGGCGGGCACCAGCCGAGCAGCCCGGTGGCGAGCGGCACGACGCCGATCCACATCCACCAGCCATAGCCCATCAGCGCGCCGAGGATCAGCAGCGCGCCGATGACGATTCTCAGGATGCGGTCGATGCCGCCGACATTCTTGCTCATGAGGGTTTCCTTTCGCGGGTCATGCGTGAAGTCATGCCGCAAGATTAGCGCGAAACGGGCGGTTTGTCTGTGACGGGGTCACACAAGGTCCTGTGCGATTTCGCGCAAGGCCTCGGCGTCGAGGATCTCGACCGTGCCGCGCCCGGTGCGCACCAGCCCGCGCCGCGCCCAGGTCTCGAGCCGGCGCGAGACCACCTCGCGGGCGCTGCCGACCGCGCTGGCCAGTTCGGCCTGGGTGATGCGGATCGGGCCCGGCCCGGGTTGCGACAGCACCAGAAGCTGTTCGGCCAGCCGGCATTCGACGCGCTGAAAGGCAACCTTCTCAAGCAGTTGCATCATGTCCTGCATCCGGTCGGCGAAGGCGCGGAAGACCACGGCGCGAAACCCGGGAGAGCTGTCGACCAGCGCCAGGAACTGCGCCCTGGGCAGCAGGACCAGCTCGGTCTCGGCGCGGGTCACCGCCTCGGCGGTGTAATCGCCGCCGCCCAGAAGGCCGAGCGTCGACTGGATACAGCTTTGCCCCGGCACCACCGCATAGAGCAGGATGCCCCGCCCGGTGGCCCCGGTCAGCGAGACGTCGACCCGGCCCGACAGCACGATGGCATAGCCCTTGACCGAGTCGCCGGGCCGGAACAGCACCGCGCCCGGCGGCAGGCGCACCGGCGCAAGCCGTTCGAGCGCGGCGCGCGCGGGCGGTTCGAGCCCGTCGAGGGCAGGGGCCAGTGAGGTCCAGGTCGTCATGCGGGCGCGTGCCATCCGTTCGTCGATTGCCGGAAGGCTAGTCGGTTTCGCGCGAAATCTGAATCCCTGATTTGAGCGGCGCCGGCGGCACCGGTCTGCCGCTCCCGGCTCAGTCCAGAAGCCTGTAGAGGCAGGGCCGCCAGGCCCAGAGGCGTCGGCATCGGCGGCTTCGGCGGCCTGCTGGGAGCGCGCAGGTCCTTCAGCATCAACTCGGCGGCAAAGCCCGGCTTATAGTCGTTGTCGGCGGGCGAGGGTCGGGCCGATGGGCGCCGGGCACAGGCGTTCATCGTCCAGCAGGCCTGACGAGGTCGAGACCACGTCGAACATCTTCTGCCGGTCGAGCCCCAGTTTGTCGGCCAGGGCGGAAGGCCTCGCAAGTGCCGATCATGGTGATGCCCAGGATCATGTTGTTGCAGATCTTGGCGGCCTGGCCGGCGCCACTGTCGCCGCAAATGCAACGGGCCTTCTCTGGCCCATGACCTCGACCAGCGGCGCCGCCTGGCGAAGGCGGCGTCCGAGCCGCCGGCCATGAAGGTCAGCGTGTCGGCGGTGGCGCCGCCGACCCCGCCCGAGACCGGCGCGTCGACCGGCAGCAGGCCGGCGCGGTCGGCTCGTTCGGCCACGGCGCGGGCGCTCGACATCGACGGTCGAGCAATCGACGAAGGCGGTGCCGGGCTTCATCGCCGGGACGATCTCGGTCGCCACCGCGCGCAGGATGGCGCCGTTCGGGAGCATGGTGACGACCACATCCCGATCGTGCGCGGCCTCGGCGGCGCTGGCGGCGCTGGCTACGCCCTCGACCGTCACCTCGGCGGTGTCGAAGCCGGTGACGTTATGGCCGGCGGCGGCCAGGTTGGCGGCCATCGGCGCGCCCATGTTGCCCAGTCCGATAAATCCGATGTTCATTGGGTCCCTCCCCTTTGGGAAAGTCAGCTCGTTTTCACCAGCGGGGCCAGCATGGCCCGCACCGCCCTCGGGCGGCAAGCCGTGCGGATCGTGGCGCCATCTGGGGGCGCGGTCCTTGTCGATGATGGCGGCGCGGATGCCTTCCAGGAAATCGCCATGCTGCATGGCGCGGAAGGTGAAGCGGTATTCCATCGCCAGCGCGTCGCGGATGCCGGCGGTCTTCAACGCGCGCATCATGACCAGCGTCGCCGCGGCGGAGAGCGGCGAGGGCGCGCAGCAGCGCCTTCAGCGTCTCGGCGGCGAAATCCGTCTCGGCCGCCTCGAGCGAGGCGACCAGTGCCGGCAGGTCGGCGGCGGCGAAATGCAGGTCGATCTCGTCCCGGGCGGCGGCCAGGCGGCCTTCGGGGGCGGGGGCCGCCGCCTCGGCCAGGCAGGCGGTTTCGCCCGAGCTTTCCAGCGTGGCGATCAGCGCCGGCCACTGCGCCTGGGGGATGAAGAGATCGGCAAAGCCCGCGAGGATCGCGTCGGCCGGCCCCATCCGCGCGCCCGTGGTGTTGAGATAGGCGCCGAGATGCCCCGGCGCATGGGCCAGGATCATCGAGCCGCCCACATCGGGCACCAGGCCGATGCCGCATTCCGGCATGGCGATCTGGCTGGTCTCGCCCACGATCCGGTGGCTGCCGTGGCACCCCACGCCCATGCCGCCGCCCATGGTGAAGCCCTGCAGGAAGCTGACGATCGGCCGGGTATTCCGCCAGCGCCGCGTTCATGCGGTATTCGTCGCGCCAGAAGGTCTGGCCGAAGGCGAAAATCGCCGGCCGTGCCGGTGGCATAGAGATCGGCGATGTCGCCGCCGGCGCTGAACGCCTTGTCGCCCTCGGCGTCGATCACCACCAGCGCCACGGCGGGATCGTCGCGCCAGGCCTCGAGCGCGGCGTCGATGGCTTTCACCATCTCATAGGTCACGGCATTCAGCGCGCGGGCGCGCTGAAGCGTGATGCGGCCGGCGCGGCCGGTGACGCGAACCGAGATGTCGCTCATGACGCGTCGGCGATCATCTGGCGGTTGACGATCAGGCGCATGATCTCGTTGGTGCCTTCCAGGATCTGGTGGACCTGCAGGCCGCGCACGATCTTCCTCGATCCCGTAATCCGCCAGATAGCCGTAACCGCCATGCAGCTGCAGGCAGCCATTGGCGACGTCGAAGGCGTTGTCGGTGACCATCAGCTTGGCCATGGCGCAGAATTTGGTCGCGTCATGCGCCTTCATGTCCAGCTTCCACGCCGCCTGGCGCAGGAAGGTGCGGGCCGATTGCAGCTTCATCTCGAACTCGGCCAGCTTGAATTGCAGCGCCTGGAACTGGTTGATCGGTTTGCCGAAGGCCTTGCGTTCGGACATATAGGCCAGCGTCTTGTCCAGCGCCGCCTGGGCGCCGCCCAGGGCGCTGGCGGCGATGTTCACGCCCGCCGTCGAGCCCGGCCATCGCATAGGAAAAGCCGCGGCCTTCTCGCCCACCAGGTTCTCCAGCGGCACCTTGCAATCGCTGTCGAACTGGACCTGCGCGGTGGGTTGCGCCAGCCATCCCATCTTGCGTTCCAGCGCCGAAGCTGAGGCCCGGCGTGCCGTCCGACCACCACCGTGGAAACTCTTCGGCCCATCGTCGCCGGTGCGGACCATGGTGACATAGGCATCGGAATAGGACCCGCCTGAGATGAAGGCCTTGGTGCCGTTCAGGACATAGCCGTCATTGGCCTTCTGCGCCCGGGTCTTCAGCGCTGCCGCGTCCGAGCCCGGAGCCGGGTTCGGTCAGGCAATAGGAGAACACCTTCTCCATGGTAAAAGCTGCGGCAGCCACTTGCTTGGTCTTCGCTGCCGAACTTGTCGATCATGCCGCCGCACATGTTGTGGATCGACAGGAAGCTGCCCACCGCGGGGCAGGACATCGCCAGCGCCTCGAAGACCAGCGTCGCGTCGAGCCGCGAAAGCCCCGAGCCGCCATATTCCTCCGAGACATAGATGCCGCCCAGGCCCAGTTCCGCGATCTTGGGCCACAGTTCCTTGGGGATGGTGCCCCGCGTCTCCCAGTCTTGCGCGAAGGGCGCGGATATGCTCTTCGCCAAAGGCCTTGGCCATGTCGAAGATGAGGGTCTGTCTCTCGCTCAGTGCGAAATCCATGTCCGGTTTCCCTGTGAATTGAACGAGGTTTAATTCCGACTGTTACAGCAATGTTTCCAGCGATTGAAGGCGGGCCCGAATTTTTTCGAAGAATCGGTCATTTTTCCTTCAAGGAAAAATCCGGCGCAGCGTCGAGAAAGGGCGCCACAAAAATCCTCGAAGGATTTTTGGCCGAAATCCTCGAAGGATTTCGGTACGGCGATCGGCACGGACTCGTCGACCAGATGGCGGACGACACGCCTGAGCGCCTCGTCGCGCTGTAATCGGCCTCCAGCGCGTCCTCGAACACGGCGCGCTGACGGTCCGAGGCGGTTCCAGGCCAGGGATGGTGCGGGCGTTCTCGACCGCCAGACAGCCCAGCGCCTCGGCGTCCTCGGCCACCACAGTTTTGATACTTCGATTGCCTGCGAGAATGGGATGATCTCGCGCGTGCCGAAGTCGATCAGGCCCTCGCGGATGCCAGCGCTGGGCGCGCCAGCGGTTCTCGGCAATCAGGAAGTTGTCGTAAAGCCGCCAGCGCCGTTCTTCTGCCAGCTTTCACAGCATCCGGCTCAGCGACCGGATCAGCGCGGCCAGGGTCAGCGCGGTTTCCAGCCGGGGCGAGGTATCGCAGATCCGGCTTTCCAGCGTCGGAAAGCGGTGCGACGGGCGCAGGTCCCACCAGATCTTGGTGCTGTCCTCGATCAGGCCCAGCTCGACCAGCACGCCGACCGAGCGTCTGCATTCCCCCCGCTGTCCATCTTTGGCGGCAGGCCGGTGCGCGGCAGGTTGTCGAAAACCGTGAGGCGATAACAGCTAGCTTCCGGTATCCTCGCCCTGCCAGAACGGCGAGGAACAGCTGAGCTGTAGCGTGCGGCAGGAAATAGGAAAGCTGGTTCATGATGTCGATGCGCAGCCTGCTCGAGGGCAGGCCGACATGCACATGGTTGCCGCAGATCAGCAGCCGCCGCACCACCCGCCAGGTCAGTCGTCGTGCAGGCTGTCATAGCGGTCCTTGTGGGTGTGGTGCTGATCAGCCAGTCCGAGAACGGATGGCACGAGGCGGCGATGGGGCGAGGTTGGAACCGCCTGCCACCTCGGCGACGGTGGCGCGCAGGCGCTTCAGGTCGTCGCGCCTCGGCCAGCGAGCCGCAGACCTTGGTGCCGATCTCGACCTGGCATTCCAGGAACTCGGGGCTGAACTGGCCCTGCAGCTGCTCGCCGCAGCGCGCCATCACCTCGGGCGGGGCCGGGGCCAGCGCCAAGCTGTCGAGGTCGACCAGCAGGTATTCTCTTCGATGCCGATGGTGAAATCGGGCTCGGTTCCGGACATGGCGCTCCCCTTCCTGCCTGGACCGAGTTCACAGCAGGAAAGCCGCTGCGCCGGTTCGCTCTTCGCTTGGGGGCCGGCGGTCATGGGCCGGCCCGGGCGCGGGGGCTGCGGGGCGATTGGCCCGGACGGGCAGGGCGGGCCTGCTGCGCGGCGGCCGACAGCGTATCGCCCAGATAGGGGGGGCTCAGCCCGGCCAGCCAGGCGCGGGCGTCGTCCATATCCTCGAAGATCGCGGTCTCGATCCGGTCCGAGCTTTCGGCGAGGTTCTGGAAGATGCGGGCGATGCCGAAGGTCAGGTCGGCCGGGGCATAGATCGCCACCCGCAGCGGGCAATCGCTGGTGGCATAGAACCGGGCGAACATCGAAAACAGCGAGAAGACCTCGGCGAAGCCGGCATCGCTTGCGGTGACGCCCGAGACATCGGCCAGATGCGGCCGGTCGAGGCGGAACTCCGGGTCGGCCTGATAGCGCCGGAACAGCTCGGCCACCTCCTGGCCCGATACCGCACCCCAATAGCGCGCCAGGACGAAGGCGCCATCATTCTGAATTTCATATTCGACGGGCATGGCGGGACGAGTGTCTGTCTGGAGTTGATGAAATACCGATAAACTACACTTTAACGATAGTAGATTGCGGCAGGATTTTCCACAGGCATATGTGGAAAACGTCGCGTAAACCCGGTGAATTGTGGGGATGATCTGTTTCCAAACCCGAAACGGAAAGCGGCGCGCCGAACCGGTGCGCCGCCTTTTTCCGGTTTATTGCCAGTCTGTTAGTCGATGGCCTTGAAGTGGAACTCGCCGCCTTCCTTGATCCCGCTCGGCCAGCGCGAGGTGACCGTCTTGGTGCGGGTGTAGAACTTGAACGAATCCGGCCCGTGCTGGTTCAGGTCGCCGAACATCGACTTCTTCCAGCCGCCGAAGGTGTGATAGGCCAGCGGCACCGGGATCGGCACGTTGATGCCGACCATGCCGATATTCACGCGGGATGCGAAATCGCGGGCAGCGTCGCCGTCGCGGGTGAAGATCGCGGTGCCGTTGCCGTATTCGTGGTCCATCGCCAGCTTCAGAGCCTCTTCATAGCTGCCGGCGCGGACGGTCGACAGCACCGGGCCGAAGATCTCGGTCTTGTAGATGTCCATGTCGGGCGTGACGTTGTCGAAGAGGTGCGGACCGACGAAGAAGCCGTTCTCATAGCCCTGGAGCGAGAAGTCGCGGTTGTCGACGACCAGGGTCGCGCCCTGCTCGACGCCCGAGTTGATCAGGCCGAGGATACGCTCTTTCGCCTCGCGGGTCACGACCGGGCCGAAATCGACATCGTCGCCATCGGTATAGGGCGCGACGCGCAGCTTCTCGATCCGCGGCACCAGCGCCTCGATCAGGCGGTCGGCGGTCTCGTCACCCACCGGCACGGCGACCGAAACCGCCATGCAGCGTTCGCCGGCGGCGCCGAAGCCCGCGCCCACCAGCGCGTCGGCGGCCTGGTCCATGTCGGCATCGGGCATCACGATCATGTGGTTCTTGGCGCCGCCGAAGCACTGCGCCCGCTTGCCGTTCGCCGTGGCGCGGGAATAGATGTAATGCGCGATCGGGGTGGAACCCACGAAGCTGACACCCTGGATGACCGGGCTGTCGAGCAGGGTGTCGACGGCTTCCTTGTCGCCGTTCACCACCTGGAAGCAGCCCTCGGGCAGGCCGGCCTCGACGAAGAGTTCTGCCAGCATCAAGGGCACCGAGGGGTCGCGCTCGGACGGTTTCAGCACCACGGCATTGCCGCAGGCCAGCGCCGGGCCGACATGCCACAGCGGCATCATCGCGGGAAAGTTGAACGGCATGATCGAGGCCACCACGCCCAGCGGCTGGCGCATCGAATACATGTCGATGCCCGGGCCGGCGCTGTCGGTGAACTCGCCCTTCAGCATCTGCGGCGCGCCGATGCAATATTCGATCACTTCAAGGCCGCGCTGCAGGTCGCCCTTGGCGTCGGGGATGGTCTTGCCGTGTTCCGAGGACAGCACCTCGGCCAGCTTCGACATGTCGCGGTTCATCAGGCGAACCATTTCCATCATGACGCGGGCCCGGCGCTGCGGGTTCATCGCGCCCCAGGCGACCTGGGCGGCGGCGGCCTTTTCGATGGCGGCCGTGGTCTCGGCGGCGCTGGCCAGCGGGCATTTCGACTGGACCTCGCCCGTCGCCGGGTTGAAGACATCGCCGAACCGGCCCGATGTGCCGGCAACGTGCTTGCCGTCGATGAAGTGGTAAAGCTCTTTCATGGGGGTCTCCTCCGGGTGGGCTTGGGGCACAATCGTGCTTTGGGCGCAGAATAGTCTTGCGGAATTGCCGGGGAAAGGGGCAAGATTTCAAAGTTCGTTTTGCGAAAATGCAAGATTAAGCCGGAAGTCGACGCGACTTCCGGGTCGAATTCCGACGCGGAATTCGCAAGCGCCCGGTCGATCGGTTGCGCAACCCGGAAAACGCGTCGTTTTCCGAACCGTTTCTCGCGTCGAGAAACGCGCTTGGGGAGAGCTGTGATGGAGCCGCAATGGGACGATCTGAAATGCTTCCTGGCCGTGGCCCGGGCGGAAAGCCTGTCGGGCGCGGGCCAGCGGCTGAAGCTCGACCCCGCCACCGTCGGCCGCCGCATCGCACGGCTCGAGCGTGACATGGGCACGCTGCTCTTCACCCGCTCGCCGCAGGGCTATGTCCTGACCGGCGAGGGTCAGCGCCTGCTGGCCCATGTCGCCCGCGCCGACGCGGCGCTGCAAGAGGCGGCGGCCGACATGGCGGGGCAGGGCGGGCCGCTGTCGGGCCAGATCCGGCTGGGCGCGCCCGATGGCAGCGCCAATTTCCTGCTGCCCCAGGTCTGTTCCGACATCGCGGCGGCCAACCCGGAGCTGGAAATCCAGATCGTCGCGCTGCCCCGGGTCTTCAACCTGTCGAAACGCGAGGCCGACATGGCGATCATGGTCAGCCGCCCCGAAACCGGCCGGCTGATCGTGCAGAAGCTGACCGACTATCGCCTGCACCTGGCCGCGTCCGAGACCTATCTGCGCGACCACCCGCCGATCCGCGATCTGCGCGATCTGCGCGGCCACCGGATCGTCGGCTATATCCCCGACATGATCTTCGACAAGGAACTGGATTACCTGCACGACACCGCCTTCGACCGGGTGGCGCTGTCGTCCAACTCGGTCTCGGTCCAGATCAACTGGATCCGTCAGGGCGGCGGCGTCGGCGTGGTGCACGATTTCGCGCTGCCCGCCTTCAGCGGCATCCGCAAGGTCCTGACCGACCAGTTCAGCCTGACCCGCAGCTTCTATCTGGTGCGGCACGAGGACGACCGCCGGGTCGAGCGCCTGAACCGTTTCGCCGCCCTTCTGAGCGAGGGCGTGCGCCGCGAAGTGGCGCGGCTGGAGCGGCGGGCCGAAGGCGGCGCTTGACAGAATGTCGCAGGTCGTGGGACGCTGATCTCCACAAGCCGCGAAAAAGGGAGGGCCGCCAGTTGCTTGTACACCAGATCCTGAGTTCCAAGGGCGATGCCCGAGTGATTACCGTGACGCCCGGCACATCGGTTGCCGAGGCGGCGCAGATCCTGGCCGAGCGCCGGATCGGCGGGCTTGTCGTGTCGGAGGACGGCAAGACCGTGACCGGGATCATCTCGGAACGGGATATCGTGCGCAGCCTGGCGGTCCGCGGCGCAGTCTGTCTGAGCGAGAAGGTCGAACAGATGATGACCCGCAATCCGGTCAGCTGCAGCAAGAGCGAGAACGCCGATACCGTGCTGCAGCGCATGACCGAGGGCCGCTTTCGCCACATGCCGGTGGTCGAGGACGACGCGCTGGTCGGCATCGTCACCATCGGCGACGTGGTCAAGGCCCGGATGGACGAGCTGTCGATGGAGAAGAACGCGCTGGAAGGCATGATCATGGGGCATTGAGGCGTCGCGCCCAACCCGGCCGGCGGGGGTCGGGCGGGGCCCGCGTACCGGCCGCGCCCCGCCGGATGTCCGGGTCCGGGCCTTGGGCGGGCCCTTGTGACGCCCCGTTATGACGCCCCGTTCCTCGGGTTTGTCCTTGTAATTCCAGACATGATGCTGCATTGCGGCGCAAGAATATTGCGCAGCCACGGCAGCAGGGGAGGCTTTCATGCGTATCGGTCTTTACCCGGGCACTTTCGACCCGATCACCTTCGGCCATACCGATATCATCCGCCGCTCGGCCACGCTGGTCGACCGGCTGGTGATCGGGGTGGCGATCAATCGCGACAAGGGGCCGCTGTTTTCGCTGGAAGAGCGGGTCGAGATGCTCGAGGCGGAATGCGCCGGCCTGTCCAAGGAGACCGGCACCGAGATCGTGGTGCATCCGTTCGAGAACCTGCTGATCGACTGCGCCAAGGACGTGGGCGCGCAGCTGATCGTGCGCGGGCTGCGCGCGGTGGCCGATTTCGAATACGAGTTCCAGATGGTGGGCATGAACCGGGCGCTGGATGACAGTGTCGAGACGGTGTTCCTGATGGCCGATGCGCGGCGTCAGGCGATCGCCTCGAAGCTGGTGAAGGAAATCGCCCGGCTGGGCGGCGACGTGTCGAAATTCGTGCCCGCGGCGGTGAACGGCAAGCTTCTTGCCAAGCTGGGGCGCTGATCCGACAGGGCGCGCGCCCCGCGCGGTCAGCGCCAGAAGGCGACCCATTCGATCAGGTCGGCCAGTTTCCGCAGCAGGAAAAGCAGATTGGCCCCGCCGAAGAAGAAGATGTCGATCCCGAGCAGCCCGAGAATGACGATGCCCAGCCCGATGGCGATCTGATTGGTCATGAGAGCCTTCTGAACGGAAAACGGCCTGCGGGCGGTATGCCCCAGCGGGCAGCGAGGCGCAAGGCTTGCGCCGTGGCGATGGCATGGCTAGCCTGCGGCATGGTCCTGGACTCCGAACGACTGGTGAGGCGCTATCTGAGCGAGCTTTGCACCGAGCCGCGGCTCGACGGGATCGAGGCGTGGATCGCGACCCTGGCGCATCCCGACATGACGGACGAGGCGAACCTGGCTTTCGGCGGTCCGCCGGGGCGCGCCGGGCTGGTGGCGCATGTCAAGGGCTTCGTCCGGGCGATCGGCGATCTGGAGGTGCGCATCGACCGGATCGCCGCCGGGCGGGACGAGACCGGCACGGAACGGGCCATGGCCTGCTGGCATTTCAGCGGGCGGCACCGGGCGCCGTGGCTGGGGCGTCCGGCAAGCGGGGCGGCGATCTCGGGGACGGTGGTGAGCGTCTTCACCGTCACGGCGGGAAAGTTCGCCCATTACCGGCTCTGGCTCTGCGCCGAGATGGCCGAGGGGCCGGTGGTGTTCGATTCGGCGCAGGCGCTTGCGCGGGCGCGCGCAGAGGGCAGGGCCGCGCGTGGCCCCGCCTGAAGCGGCCCGCCTGAACCGCCCCGACTGTCGGGCCCGGCCTCAGAGCCGGCCCATCGCGACCGCGACATCGGCCATGCGGCAGGAGAACGCCCATTCGTTGTCGTACCAGGCCAGCACCCGCACCAGCCGGCCGCCGATCACCTTGGTCTGGGCCGGCGCGAAGATCGAGCTTTCCTCGGAATGGTTGAAATCGGTCGAGACCAGCGGCGCCGGCTCGTAGCCCAGCACGCCCTTCATCGCGCCCTTGGCGGCCGCTTCCATGATGGCGTTCACTTCGGCCTCGGTCACGTCGCGGCCGGCGACGAAGGTCAGATCGACCGCGCTGACATTCGGGGTGGGCACGCGGATGGCCGAACCGTCGAGCTTGCCCGACAGTTCCGGCAGCACCTCGCCCAATGCCTTGGCGGCGCCGGTCGAGGTGGGGATCATCGACATCGCCGCGGCGCGGGCGCGATAGAGGTCCTTGTGCCGCCGGTCCAGCGTCGGCTGGTCGCCGGTATAGGAATGGATCGTGGTCATGATGCCGCTTTCGATGCCCACCGCATCGTTCAGCACCTTGGCGACCGGCGCCAGGCAATTGGTGGTGCAGGACCCGTTCGAGACCATGATGTCGGTGGCGCTCAGCCCGTCGCTGTTGACGCCGAAGACCACCGTCTTGTCGACATTCTTGCCCGGTGCCGACAACAGCACCTTGCGGGCGCCGTTGCGGATATGGACATCGGCCTTCTGGCCGTCGTTGAACTTGCCGGTGCATTCCAGCACCACGTCGCAGCCCGACCAGTCGAGCGTGTCGAGGTCATAGGTCGAGGACACGGCGATATCGCCGCGGCCGAGGTTCAGGGTGCCGTCGCCGATGCTGACCGGGCCGGGAAGCGGCCATGGACGCTGTCGTATTTCAGCAGATGCGCCGCCGTTTCGAGCGGGCCGGTGGCGTTGAGCTTGATCACCTCGATATCGTCGCGCGCGCTGGCGGCGATATGGCTGAGCGTGCAGCGGCCGATGCGGCCGAAACCGTTGATGCCTACCTTGACGGTCATGGGGGCTCCTTTTCCTGCGTGGGGTCTTGCGGTCTGACTAGGCCGGATCGGGAGGCGGAAAGCCTGAAAGCGGCGTTTTTTCATGATGTTAGCGGTAAAATTCGTGAGATTGCGCTAACATTCGAAAGCCGGTGCGGGACGAGAGGGCCCGTGGGGGCTCTGCCCCCACACCCCGGGATATTTATGGTCAGATGAAGGGGCCGGACGGGCTTGACCGGACCGGGGGCGCGGGCGTAGCGTTTTCCTGCTCAAGTGGGCCGCAGTGAGCTTAAACGGTGTGTGCCATTCTCAGGCTTATGTTGGAGGATGTCATGACCGAAAGGGTGCTTGACGAGCAAAGACCGAAACGACGCGGGCGCGCGGTGAAGCGCGAAGGGCCACAGGTGGCGGACGCGTTTCATCTGGGCAGCCGGCCGGGGCGGAGCCGGGCGCGGGTGCTGGGCGACGGCCAGATCGCAGAGCTGCGCGACCGCGCGCTGGAACTGCTGGACAGCTATGGCGTGGTGGTGATTCACCCGGGCGCGCAGGCGGCGCTGCGCAAGGCGGGGGCGAGGCCCGGCAGCGCGGCGGACCGGTTCCGCCTGCCGCGCGACCTGGTCGAGGAGGCGCTGCGCGAGACGCCGAAGGCGGCGCGGCTCTGCGGCAAGCGGGCGGCGCGCGACATGGTGCTGCCGCGCGGCGACGGGCAGTTCGTGATGCGCACCGGCACCGGCGGGCATGGCTATGTCGATCCGCGCGATGCGCGCTATCGCAACATGGACCGGCAGGCGGCGCGCGAGATCGCGGCGGTGGCCGAGGGTTGGGGCAGGTGGGTTTCGTGGCGCATCCCTTCGTGCACGGGGTGCCCGAGGTCTGCGCCGACCTTCACGCCTTTGCCGAGGTGGTGGGGCGGACCACCAAGCATGCTGGATCCAGCCCTATGGCAAGGAGAATGTCGAGTTCCTGATGCGCACGGCGGCGATCGCGGCGGGGGCGAGGCCGAGCTGCGCGCGCGGCCCATTGCCAGCTGCATCACCTGTTCCTTCACGCCGCTGGAATTCAAGTACATGGATACCGAGTGCATCATCCAGGCCGGGCGCTGGGGCATTCCGCTGCATGCCTGTTCGCTGCCTTCGGCCGGCGGTTCGGCGCCGCTGACCCCGGCCGGGATGGTGCTGATGGCGGCGGCCGAGATCGTGGCGATGGTGGTGCTGGCGCATGTGCTGAGCCCGGGCACGCCGGTGATTGCGACGCCCCTGATGTTCACGCTCGACATGGCGACGGGGCGGGCGCTGCAATCGTGCCCCGAGGTCGATCCAGATGGCGGCGATGGCCATTCAGCTGATGAAGGAGGGGTTCGGGCTGATGGCGCATACCTATGGCGCGGGATCGGACACGCCGGATGCCGACCGGCAGTCGATGGGCGAACGGGCGCTCTTGGGCCAGGCGGTGGCGCTGGCCGGCGCCGATATCCTGGGCGGGGTCGGGCAGCTCGAGACGGCGACGGTGTTCAGCCCCGTCCAGGCGGTGCTGGACGACGAGCTGGGCGCGATGATCCGCAAGGCGCTGACCCCGCCGGATATCAGCGCCGAGGCGATGAATTTCGACGAGGTGCTGGGGTGCGCGTCGGCGGGCATTTCCTCGATTCGGCGCAGACGCTGGCGCTTTGCCGCGAGCAGCATGTGCCGGGCGTCTTCCTGCGCCAGGGCCGCGACGATTACGAGAAGTCGAACCGGCGCACCGCCTTCGAGGCGGCGCGCGAGCGGGCGCTGGACCTGATCGCGGCGGCGCCGGAAGAGGGCTATCTGAGCGCGGATCAGCGGCGCGAGATCGCCGAGGTGGTGGCGGCGGGCGAGAAGGTGGTGATCGCGGCGACCAGCGGCAAGATGGACGTGATCTGAGCCGGGGCCGGGCTGAACCCGGCCTACACATCGCCGCGCCGTGCGGATAGGATGCCCGCGAACAGCAGACGGAGCAGGGCATGAGCGGATTACTGGCGCTTCTCGACGATGTGGCGGCGATTGCCAAGGTGGCGGCGGCCAGCGTCGATGACGTGGCCAGCCAGGCGGCGCAGGCGGGGGCGCAGGCGGCGGGCGCGGTGATCGACGATGCGGCGGTGGCGCCGGCCTATGTGCAGGGCTTCGCGCCGGCGCGCGAATTGCCGATCGTGGGCAAGATCGCCCTGGGCTCGATCCGCAACAAGCTGTTGATCCTGCTGCCGGCCGGCCTGCTTCTGACAAGCTTCGCGCCCTGGCTGATCACGCCCCTGCTGATGCTGGGGCTCTATCTGTGTTTCGAGGGGGCCGAGAAGGTCTGGCACAAGCTGTTCCCGCGCGATCATGCCTGGGACGCGGCCGAGCATCCCCAGGGCGATCCGGCGCATCTGGAGGAGGAGAAGGTCGCGGGGGCGATCAAGACCGATTTCATCCTCTCGGCCGAGATCATGACCATCGCGCTGGCCGCCCTCCCGGCGGGGACGATCTGGATGCAGGCGGCGGTGCTGGCGCTGGTGGCGGTGGGGATCACCGTGGCGGTCTATGGCAGCGTGGCGCTGATCGTGAAGATGGACGATCTGGGCCTGTTGATGGCGCGCAAGGGCCGGCTGGGGCCGACCCGGGCGCTGGGGCGCGGGATCGTGCGCCACATGGGCAAGTTCCTGACGGCGCTGACGGTGGTGGGCACGGCGGCGATGCTGTGGGTCGGCGGCCAGATCGTGCTGCACGGCGCGCATGAGCTGGGCTGGCATACGCCCTATGAGCTGCTGCACAGGGCGGTGGAGCGGGTCGTGCACGGCCTGACGGGGGCCTGGGTGCCGGCGCTGGACTGGGGGCTGGCGGCGGGGCTTTCGGCGGTGTTCGGCATCGTCTTCGGCACGGCGCTGATCCCGCTGGGGACACGGGTGATCGGGCCGCTCTGGGCGGCGGTGTTCCGCAAGGCCTGAACCGGGCGGCGGGTTGGCGCCCGCGCCCCGCGGCCGGGCTCAGCCCAGCCCGCCCAGCCGGGCCTCGCGCCGCATGACCAGCAGGATCGCGGCGATGCCGGCCATGGTCGTCAGCACCATCAGCAGCACCAGCGGGAAGGCGCTGTGACCCTCCTCCAGCGCCAGTCCGGCCGTCGCCGACAGCCCGGCGCCGCCGCCCAGCATGATCGCCCCCGACAGGCCCGAGGCGGTGCCGGCCAGCTTGGGCCGCACCGACAGCGCGCCCGAGACGCCGTTGGGGATAGCCATGCCGTTGCCGATGCCCACCGGCACCATCAGCGCGAAGAAGCTGGGCAGGCTCTGGGTGCCGGTCAGCTCCAGCACCAGCGAGCAACCGACGCCGAGCCCGGTCACCACCATGCCCCACAGCACCATGCGGTTGATCCCCACCCGCGCCGAAAAGCGCGCGGCGATGAAGTTGCCCAGGAAATAGCCCAGCGAGGGCGCCGCGAAATAGATCCCCAGCTCCTGCGGTTCCAGGTGAAAGACGTTCGAGGCGACGAAGGGCGCGCCGCCGAGGAAGGCGAAGAACGATCCGGCGGCGCAGAGCGTGGCGATGCTATAGCCCCAGAAACGCGGGCTTTTCAGCAGCTCGGGCACCTCGCGATATTGCTGCGCCAGGGTAAAGCCCGACGGCTGCGCGGTTTCGCCTAGATCGGCCCAGGCCAGCGCCAGGATGGCCAGCCCGACGGCGAAGAGCAGCCAGAAATTCGCCTGCCAGCCGTAATGCTGTTCGATCCAGCCGCCGATCGCCGGGCCGATCATCGGCACCACCGCCATGCCCATGGTGACATAGGCGATCTTGGCGCCGGCCTGATCGGGCGGCGTGGTGTCGCGCACCACCGCGCGGCTCAGCACCATCGCCACCGCGACCGAGGCCTGCAGCATCCGGAAGCTGAGGAAGACCGTGACATTGGGCGCGAAGATGCAGCCCAGCGTGGCGGCCAGATAGATCGCGAGCCCGGTCAGGATCACCCGGCGGCGGCCGAAGCGGTCGCTGACCGGGCCGATGATCATCTGCAGCACGGCATTGACCAGCAGATAGACCCCGACCGACAGGCCGATCACCGCCGGCGCGGTCTGGAAATAGGCGGCCATGCCGGGCAGCGACGGCAGGAAGATGTTCATCGCCAGCGCCGACACACCGGTCAAGGCGATGAGCGTGCCGATATGCGGCGGGCTGGCGCGATGCAGAAAGCGGGCAGGGGCGTGGGGTGGCATCTCGATGTCTTCGGGTTTCCTGAAGGGGCGGCGGGTGCTGGGGCCCGCCCCCGACGACGGCCGGACCGGGCCGCCGCCGCGACCGGGCGAGTTCATCAGCTTCCGCCGGGGAAGGCCAGAGCCGGGCGTGTAAAAAGATATATTTCCGTAACGGAATTTTCCATTTTGCAATATTCAACACCCATCTTCGCTTGGCTTTGCAAATTTGCCGAATTCCGCTTCCGCGGCGCAGCATCCACCGATATGTTGGGCCAAATCGGCCTCAACGGGGGACCCCATGAAAGATATCCTGCAAGAGCTTGACAACCGCCGCAGCGCCGCCCGCCTGGGCGGGGGCGAAAAGCGCATCGAAGCCCAGCACGCCAAGGGCAAGCTGACCGCGCGCGAACGCATCGAATTGCTGCTGGACGAGGGCAGTTTCGAGGAATTCGACATGTTCGTCGCCCATCGCTGCACCGATTTCGGCATGGAAAATCAACGGCCTGCGGGCGATGGCGTGGTCACCGGCTGGGGCACCATCAATGGCCGCATGGTCTATGTCTTCTCCCAGGATTTCACCGTCTTCGGCGGTTCGCTTTCCGAAACCCACGCCCAGAAGATCTGCAAGATCATGGATATGGCGGTGCAGAACGGCGCCCCGGTCATCGGCCTGAACGACTCGGGCGGCGCCCGCATCCAGGAAGGCGTCGCGTCGCTGGCCGGCTATGCCGAGGTGTTCCAGCGCAACATCATGGCAAGCGGCGTGGTGCCGCAGATCAGCGTGATCATGGGCCCCTGCGCCGGCGGCGCGGTCTATAGCCCGGCGATGACCGACTTCATCTTCATGGTGAAGGATTCGTCCTACATGTTCGTCACCGGCCCCGACGTGGTGAAGACCGTCACCAACGAGGTGGTCACGGCCGAGGAACTGGGCGGCGCCTCGACCCACACCAAGAAATCCTCGGTCGCCGATGGCGCCTTCGAGAACGATGTCGAGGCGATGGCCGAGGTCCGCCGGCTGGTCGATTTCCTGCCGCTCAACAACCGCGAAAAGCCCCCGGTGCGGCCGTTCTTCGACGCGCCCGACCGGATCGAGCCCAGCCTCGACACGCTGGTGCCCGACAATGCCAACACCCCCTATGACATGAAGGAACTGATCCTCAAGCTCGCCGACGAGGGCGATTTCTATGAGATTCAGGAAGATTACGCCAAGAACATCATCACCGGCTTCATCCGCATCGAGGGCCAGTCGGTGGGCGTGGTGGCGAACCAGCCGATGGTGCTGGCCGGCTGCCTGGATATCGACAGCTCGCGCAAGGCGGCGCGGTTCGTGCGCTTCTGCGACGCCTTCGAGATCCCGATCCTGACCCTGGTCGACGTGCCCGGCTTCCTGCCCGGGACCTCTCAGGAATATGGCGGGGTGATCAAGCACGGCGCCAAGCTGCTCTTCGCCTATGGCGAGGCGACGGTGCCCAAGGTGACGGTGATCACCCGCAAGGCCTATGGCGGCGCCTATGACGTGATGGCCTCGAAGCACCTGCGCGGCGATTTCAACTATGCCTGGCCGACGGCGGAAATCGCGGTGATGGGCGCCAAGGGCGCGACCGAGATCATCCACCGTGCCGATCTGGGCGATGCCGAGAAGATCGCGGCGCATACCAAGAGCTATGAAGACCGCTTCGCCAACCCCTTCGTGGCGGCCGAGCGTGGCTTCATCGACGAGGTGATCCAGCCGCACGGCACCCGCAAGCGGGTGGCAAGGGCCTTTGCCTCGCTGCGCAACAAGAAGATCCAGAACCCCTGGAAGAAGCACGACAATATCCCGCTCTGAGGTGATTGCGATGCAGCGCCTGTCCTTGGCCCGCTTTCCGTTGCCCCGCCGCCGCGCGGATGGCACGCCCCCGGCCGGAGGAGCCCGCTTGCGCGGGGGCCTGGGGCTGGTGTTTGGCGCGGCGCTTATGGCGGGGCCGGCCTGGGCCGGCGATCGCCCGCCGGTGCCTGCGGTGCCCTCGGGGATCGAGGTCGCATTGCAGGAGGCGATCCTCGACGTGAAGCCGGACGGGATGCTGACCTATGCCCGCTATCGGTTCGTCGCGCCCGGGATCGTGGGCGCGGGGGCGCCGGGGTTCGACGCACGGGCGGCGGACATGCAGTACCTGTGCGATGCCTATGCCTTGCCCCAGGTCCTGAACGGCCCCGACACGGTCGACCGGATCAGCATTTCGCTGGCCGACCGCGAGACCGAATTCGGCGTCGCCGACCCCGAGGCGACGCAATATTTCGAACTCTACCGTATCGAGAACGGTGCCTGCATCTGGGAGGAATTCTGATGCGGACACAACATCTTGCGGCGCGACCTTCACATGCCCCCTTGGTTGAGGCTTTGGAGTCACAGGCTGTGGACAGCTTTGGGGACAAGTATCAATTCCCTACCGATTCCGGTATCTTGGATCGGAGTGTTCTCTCCAGGGCACTTACCTCGCATGAGGGGCAGGATGGGCCAACGTGCCCAAACCTGTCCGTAACAAGAGACAGGAGAAACAGATGTCGAAAACCATCATCGGCCTTCTGGCGCTCAGCTTCACCTCGCTTGTCGTGGCCTGCGCGCAGCCGGAAGAGGAATATGTCGTGGTCGACCCCGAGCCCATCTCGGTCGAACCCGTCTACACCGGCAAATACAAGTAACCGGTTCCCGGGGCGGGCGTTCGCGCCCGTCCCGACCCCCCGCCGCCTGCGCGCCCCGGTTCCGGAGGGCGCCTCATGCTGAAGCATCGCGGCTTTCCCGGGCGCCTGCCGGGCACGGATTTCCAGTTCATCATCCGCCGCGCCAACCCCAAGGGCGTGACACCGCTGAAGCGGCGCGAACGCTTTCGCGACCGCCGCGCCCCCGACCGCCGCGCCGACGAGGCCTTCATGGCCGCGCTCTGGGCGCATTTCGGGCAAGAGCCGTTCGAGCGCGGCAATCTCGATGCCGGGCGGCTGTCCTGGCTGTTCGGCCGCGAGGTGGTGGCGGCGGAAGAGCCTTTCGATCCTGCCAGTTACGACGCGCTTCTGAGAATCGATGCCGCCGTCGCCCGGGTCTCGTTCCCGAAGATCTTCGAGGATGAGGATGACGGCTGGGCCGAAGACGACGACTTCGACGGCTTCGACGACGACGATTTCGGGGAGGAATAGGCATGATTTCGCTTCCCCAACGTCAACATGAGCGAAACGGCGCCCAAAATGCCCGTTTTACGGGTGGTGGCTTGGCAGCGGCCCAAACCGGCCGCAAGGTGATCCGCGTAGTGGCGGTCTCACGCGAGACCGAGACGCATTGTCTGAACCGTTACCCTTCCCCTAAGGGGCGGACTGGTTGTCCCCAAGGCCGTCCGCCCCGTTTTTTTTCCGAAGAGTCAAAAGCTTGCCCCGGGACCCTCTTGGGCCGGCGGGGGCTTGCCGATGACCCGGGGTCACGCGATTTTCACTTCACAAACGGCGTCGCAGCGGCCATTTCCGTAGGCATAAGAAGCAGAACGGAAAGAGGCACGACACCATGCGTCAATCGCAGATCTTCACAACCGCAGCCGTTGCATCGCTGGCGCTGTGCGCCGCTTGCGGCGACACGGCTGTCGAACAGGCCCTCATGGGGGGCGGGGCAGGCGGGGCGGCGTCGCTCGTGCTCGACGGCAACGTCGCCACGGGCGTGGTGCTGGGCGCCGCGGCCAACGTCGCCTATTGCCAGAAGTATCCGACACGCTGCTGAGCGCGGCGTGATTCCCGCCCTCGGGCGGAGGAACCAGTTTCAGACCATCGTCGGGCGGCACCCCGGCGGTGGTCTTTTTCATGCCAATACCACGGGCGCGCAAAGGCCCGGCGGAAACGACGGAAGGGACGAGACATGTTCAAGAAGATCCTGATTGCCAACCGGGGCGAAATCGCCTGCCGGGTGATCAAGACCGCCCGCAAGATGGGCATCCAGACGGTGGCGATCTATTCCGACGCCGACCGCAACGCGCTGCATGTGCAGATGGCGGACGAGGCGGTGCATATCGGCCCGCCGCCCGCCAACCAGTCCTATATCGTGATCGAGAACGTCATGAAGGCGATCCGCGAAACCGGCGCCGAGGCGGTGCATCCCGGTTACGGGTTCCTGTCGGAGAACGCCAAGTTCGCCGAGGCGCTGGCGGCCGAGGGCGTCGCCTTCATCGGCCCGCCCAAGGGCGCGATCGAGGCGATGGGCGACAAGATCACCTCGAAGAAGATCGCCCAGGACGCCGATGTCTCGACCGTGCCCGGTTACATGGGCCTGATCGAGGACGCCGACGAGGCGGTGAAGATCTCGAACCAGATCGGCTATCCGGTGATGATCAAGGCCAGCGCCGGCGGCGGCGGCAAGGGGATGCGCATCGCCTGGAACGATCAGGAGGCGCGCGAGGGCTTCCAGAGCTCGAAGAACGAGGCGGCCAACAGCTTCGGCGACGACCGTATCTTCATCGAGAAATTCGTGACGCAGCCGCGCCATATCGAAATTCAGGTGCTGTGTGACGCGCATGGCAACGGCATCTATCTGAACGAGCGCGAATGCTCGATCCAGCGCCGCAACCAGAAGGTGGTGGAAGAGGCGCCGTCGCCCTTCCTCGACGCCGCCACCCGCAAGGCGATGGGCGAACAGTCGGTCGCCCTGGCCAAGGCCGTGGGCTATACCAGCGCCGGCACCGTGGAATTCATCGTCGATGGCGACCGCAACTTCTATTTCCTCGAAATGAACACCCGCCTGCAGGTGGAACACCCGGTCACGGAACTCATTACCGGCGTCGACCTGGTGGAACAGATGATCCGCGTGGCCAATGGCGAGAAGCTCTCGATCACGCAAGCCGATGTGAAGATCGACGGCTGGGCGATCGAGAACCGGCTCTATGCCGAAGACCCCTATCGCAACTTCCTGCCCTCGATCGGGCGGCTCTCCACCTATCGCCCGCCGGCGGAAGTGGTCGAGCCCGGCCATATCGTGCGCAACGATACCGGCGTCTACGAGGGCGGCGAGATCAGCATGTATTACGACCCGATGATCGCCAAGCTCTGCACCTGGGCGCCGTCGCGGGAAGAGGCCATCGAGCATATGCGCAACGCGCTCGACGGGTTCGAGCTCGAGGGCATCGGCCACAACCTGCCCTTCCTCAGCGCCGTGATGGACCACCCGAAATTCATCAGCGGCGACATGACCACCGCCTTCATCGCCGAGGAATGGCCCGACGGGTTCGAAGGCGTGGCGCTGCCTGAAAGCACCCTGCGCCGGATCGCCGCCGCCTGCGCCGCCATGCACCGGGTGGCCGAGATCAGGCGCACCCGCGTCTCGGGGCGGATGGACAATCACGAACGCCGGGTGGGCAGCGACTGGGTGGTGACGCTTCAGGGCGAAAGCTTCCCCGTCGCCATCGACGCCGACGCGCAGGGCTCGACCGTGGTCTTCGCCGATGGCACCACGCATCGCGTGACGGGCGCCTGGGTGCCGGGGATGAGCCTGGCCGATATGCTGGTCGATGGCGATCCGCTGGTGCTGAAGGTCGGCAAGATCTCGGGCGGGTTCCGCATCCGTAGCCGCGGGGCGGACCTCAAGGTCCATGTCCGCACCCCCCGCCAGGCCGATCTGGCGGCGTTAATGCCCGAGAAACTTCCGCCTGATACCTCGAAACTGCTGCTCTGCCCGATGCCCGGCCTGATCGTGAAGGTCGATGTCGAGGTCGGGCAAGAGGTCCAGGAAGGCCAGGCGCTCTGCACCGTCGAGGCGATGAAGATGGAAAACATTCTCCGGGCCGAGAAGAAGGCCATCGTGTCGAAGATCAACGCCGCCCCGGGCGACAGCCTGGCGGTGGACGAAGTGATCATGGAGTTCGAGTAAACCCCATGCCGCAGCCCGCGTATCAGACCCGAGGGGCAAGGGCGGGGGCCGCGCTGGCCCTTGCCGCGACCCTCGTTCTGGCGGGCTGTCAGCGCCATTCCGAGGACGAGGCGCGCGCGCTTCTGGGCGGCTGGGTCGAACTGGGCGACACGATCTATTTCGAAAGCCAGCGGCATTGCACCGCCGCCGTCTACCGGGTGACATCGGCCGACATCAAATCGCGCGTGCCGCTGTTCGATTCTGCCCAGGCGGTGGTGTTGAGCGGCAAGCAGGACGGGCCCTTTGCGCTCAGCGAAGAGGGCAAGAGCGCGGATAAGATGTTCATCGACCTGATGAATGCCGACCGCGGCACCGGCGTGGCGATCCAGTCGGCCAGCGTCGAGGCCAAGCCCTGCATGAACGACAAGGCGCGCAACTCCTATTTCGCGCTGCTGAATGCCGAGCCGTCGGTGGTGATCTTCTCGCGCGCCGACCGCGCCTATGCCGTGCTCGACCCGGTGCGCGGCGTGGTGATGATGACCAGCGGGGGCGAGTGATGCACAGCCCCGACCCCCGGCAGGCTCAGTTGTTGCGCAATTCCTCGCGCCGGATCGGCATCTTGTCGATCGAGCGCGAGATTTCGCGCACGTCCCAGGGCCGGGGCTTGCGCAGATATACGTTGCCGTCCTTGCCGATCAGCACCAGCATGAAGCCGCGCGGGCGGAATTTATCGCGCAGCGGGCCGGCCTCGTCCGGGGCGGTGTCGATCAGGACCACCACGTCGCGCTCGGCCAGGTCCTCGACCCGGGCCTGGATCAGGTCCATCTGCTCGGCGAAGCGGGGGTCGCCGGGGCTGTCGGCCAGGATCACGAGCACCCTGTTTTTCCAGAGAAATTTCGACAAATCCGTGACGTCTCCGGCGTCGAGCGGTGCCGGGGGCGTCGCTGCGGGGCTCTCCTGCGCAATCGCGGGAAAGGCGAAAAACGCAAGCAATACAAGGGATAAGACGGTCTTCATCGGGCCTCCTGCCGGGCATGATATAGGGGCTTTGCCGGCGATTGCGACCCCGAAACGTGCGCCGCGCGAAATCGCCGGTGCCGTTAAGCGCTTTGTCAGCTTTGCGGGGGAAGGATGCGCTGCACTTTCCTCTTCGCCGCGTGGTGCGGCGGGGGCCGGCACGGGGCAACGGATCATGGATATCATTCTGCATATCGGCGCGCAGCGCACCGCGACGACGACGCTTCAGTCCTATCTCAGGGCCAATGCGGCGGCGCTGAGCGAACAGGAAATCGGCTTCTGGGGGCCGATCCGAACCCGCAATGACGGGCTGCTCAGCGGCGTGCTGCCGGAAACCCGCGTGCCCGACACCGGACCGCTGGGTGGGGCCGACCGGGCGCGGCGGCGCATCGCCGCGCGGCTCGAGACCACGGCGCGGCGCGGTATCGGCCGGCTGATCGTCAGTGACGAAAACATGCTGGGCACGGTGCGCCAGAACCTGCGCGGGCCGCTGCTCTATCCCGATGCGGGCGCGCGGCTTCAGGCCTATGCCCGCGCCTTCGACGGGGCGGTCGGCCGCGTGGTTCTGTCGGTGCGGGCGCTCGATCAATACTGGTCCTCGGCCTGGGCCTATGCGGTGGGGCGGGGCTTCCGCCTGCCGCGCCCGTCCGAGCTTGAGGATATGGCCGACCAGCCGCGCAGCTGGCAGGCGGTGATTGAAGAGGCCGCCGCCGCCTTCCCGGGCGCCGAGATTCAGGTGCATGTCCACGAACGTCACGCCGGCTTCCCCGAGCGGCGGCTGTGGCACATGCTGGATGGCAAGGTCGAACCGCCGATGCGGGCCGCGCGCGGCTGGCTGCACCGCGCGCCCGACCTGGGCGAATTGCGCGCCGTTCTGGCGGCGCGGGGCGAGGATCCGGGGCAGCTGCCCCCGGGCGCCGGCCGCTGGGCGGTGTTCGACGCGCCTCAGGCCGCCCGCCTGCGCGAGACCTATGCCGACGACATGTTCTGGCTCGAGGCCGGGGCCGGCGGCAAGGCGACATTGATCGAGGAAGAACAGCCGGATCAGGCAGGGGCAAACCTGCCGGGCGGCGCAACGACAAGAGGACAAAAGGATGACCGACAAGACGGAAAAGTGGCGCGCGCTGGCTGAGAAAGAGCTGCGCGGCCGCCCTCTGGACGATCTGACCTGGGACACGCTGGAAGGCATCGCCGTCAAGCCGCTCTATACCGCGGAGGACACCGACGGCCTGCCCCAGATGGGCGAACTGCCCGGCTTCGGCCCCTTCACCCGCGGCGTGAAGGCGACGATGTATGCCGGCCGGCCCTGGACCATCCGGCAATATGCCGGCTTCTCGACCGCCGAGGAGAGCAACGCCTTCTATCGCAAGGCGCTGGCCGCCGGTCAGCAGGGCGTCTCGGTCGCCTTCGACCTGGCCACCCATCGCGGCTATGACAGCGATCACCCCCGCGTGGTCGGCGATGTCGGCAAGGCCGGCGTGGCGATCGACAGCGTAGAGGACATGAAGATCCTGTTCGACGGCATCCCGCTCGACAAGGTTTCGGTGTCGATGACGATGAACGGCGCGGTGATCCCGATCCTGGCCAATTTCATCGTCACCGGCGAAGAGCAGGGCCATGACAAATCGCTTCTGGCGGGCACCATCCAGAACGACATCCTGAAAGAGTTCATGGTCCGCAACACCTATATCTATCCGCCCGCGCCCTCGATGCGGATCATTTCGGATATCATCGCCTATACCTCTGATTTCATGCCGAAATTCAACTCGATCTCGATCTCCGGCTATCACATGCAAGAGGCCGGCGCGAACCTGGTGCAAGAGCTGGCCTATACCCTGGCCGACGGCCGCGAATATGTGCGCGCCGCAATCGACGCCGGCATGGATGTCGACAAATTCGCCGGGCGGCTGAGCTTCTTCTTCGCCATCGGGATGAATTTCTTCATGGAGGCGGCCAAGCTGCGCGCCGCGCGCAGATCTGGCATCGGGTGATGAGTGAGTTCGGCGCCAAGTCGGAACGCTCGAAGATGCTGCGCACCCATTGCCAGACCTCCGGTGTCAGCCTTCAGGAACAGGACCCCTATAACAACGTCATCCGCACCGCTTACGAGGCGATGGCGGCGGCGCTGGGCGGCACCCAGTCGCTGCACACCAACGCGCTGGACGAAGCCCTCGCGCTGCCCACCGAGTTCAGCGCCCGGATCGCCCGCAACACCCAGCTGATCCTGCAGGAGGAAACCGGCATTACCAAGGTTGTCGACCCGCTGGCCGGCTCCTATTACGTCGAAAGCCTGACCGCCGATCTGGTCGACAAGGCCTGGGCGTTGATGCAGGAGGTCGAGGAGATGGGCGGCATGACCAAGGCGGTCGAGTCGGGCATGCCCAAGCTTCGGATCGAGGAGACGGCGGCGCGGCGTCAGGCGATGATCGACCGCGGCGAAGAGGTGGTGGTCGGCGTCAACAAGTATCGCCTGGCCAAGGAAGACCATCTCGATATCCTCGACATCGACAACCAGGCGGTGCGCGAGGCGCAGATCGCCCGGCTGGAGAAGACCCGCGCCAACCGCGACGAGGCGGCCTGTCAGGCGGCGCTCGACGAGCTGACCCGCCGCGCACATGCGGGCGGCAATCTTCTGGAAGCGGCCGTCGAGGCGGCGCGTCAACGGGCCTCTGTGGGGGAAATCAGCATGAGCCTTGAAAAGGAATTCGGCCGCCACCGGGCCGAGGTGCGGACGCTGGCCGGGGTCTATGGCGCGGCCTACGAGGGCGACGAAGGCTTTGCCGCCATTCAGAAAAGCATCGAGACCTTCGCCGAGGAAGAGGGCCGGCGGCCCCGCCTTCTGGTGGTCAAGATGGGCCAGGACGGGCATGATCGCGGCGCCAAGGTGATCGCCACGGCCTTCGCCGATATCGGCTTCGATGTCGATGTCGGACCCTTGTTCCAGACCCCGGACGAGGCGGCGCAGGATGCCATCGACAACGATGTGCATGTCGTCGGCATCTCGTCCCAGGCGGCCGGGCACAAGACCCTGGCGCCGCAGCTGATCGAGGCGCTGAAGGCGCGCGACGCGGGCGACATCATCGTGATCTGCGGCGGGGTGATCCCGCAGCAGGATTACGACTTCCTGAAGACCGCGGGCGTCAAGGCGATCTTCGGCCCCGGCACCAACATCCCCGCCGCGGCCGAGGAAATCCTGACCTTGATCCGTGCCGCCCGGGGCTGAGCCACGCAGCTCAGGACATGCAAAAAGAGGCCCGGATATCCGGGCCTCTCTCG
Organism: Paracoccaceae bacterium; assembly: GCA_041397165.1. Classification (GTDB taxonomy): domain Bacteria; phylum Pseudomonadota; class Alphaproteobacteria; order Rhodobacterales; family Rhodobacteraceae; genus JAWKXE01. The sequence continues at coordinate 39,909 of JAWKXE010000009.1, forward strand.
TTCATGCCAGGGCAGTCCCCGATCAGTTGCGCGACGGGTAGACCCCGTAAAGCGCCACGCACCACATCATCGTCAGCCGCGGGTTGCGGATATCGGTCGCCTGGTTGCCGCCGGTGTTCGCGATCATCGCCGGGTCCATCTGCGTGTCGGGCGGGCCATCGTGATAGGTGGCATAGCGCGGCGCGGCGGAATCCTCGGGCTTGATATAGGTGATCGCCAGGAAATCGGTGCCCGGCCCGGAATGATTGCCGATCTGCGCGACCGCGTTGACCATGTGGTTGTGCGACGGCATTTCGTTCACCGTAAGCGTGACCTGTTCCCTGCCGGTCTTTTGCCCCTGGACATAGTTGGTCAGGCCGGGGCCGGTGCCCCTATGCATCGGGGTGCGGCCGCGCAGGTCGGGCAGGGCGAAGGTGGTGCGGCCATCACCGCCGTACATCGTTCCGAGGATCGAAAACAACGCGGTGTACTGACTGATCGGCAGCAGCGCGCCATTGGCCTCGGCCCAGTAGCGCGGACAGAAATTGCCGCCGAACAGCATCATCTGACCAATCAGCGGCGTTTCTTGGGCCTTGGCGGTCTGGGCGGGGCCGACCGTCAGGGCCAGCGCGGTGGACAGCAGGGTCAGCGCAGAGCGCCCCGCGCGGAGGGTGAAGGACATGGATGAACTCCCTTTTTCGTATGGCTAGATCCGGATTTTCCTACGGCTCGCAATCTGGGCCGGCCGTCTCTCGGCGAAGCAATCACTCACAACAACGCCGTCAGTGTTAACCCTTTTCCGCCATATAACAAGCCACTACCGATGCCCGGATGGCGCTCTGGGCAGGCGGGACCGTGGGGCCCTTGCCGCAAATCGGCCCGGATGGCGCTGTGGGGATATTGGGGCTTGCATTTTGCGCCTGCGGTCTGACGATGGCGGCAACTGGCGAACCGGGGGTGGGATGCGGAAAAGACGGATGATTGCAACCGGCATGGCCCTGGCCGTGCTCTGGTCGGTGGCGGTGGTCTGGCTGCCGCAGACCTTGAAACAGCCGTTCCTGCCGCTCAACACGGTGATCATCGCCGCGCTGGTACCGGGCGGGCTGGTGATGCTGGTCCTGATCGCCCGGCTGGCGCAGCGGCGGTTCTTCGACGACGTGGTGATCGACGGCGGGCCGTTCCCGCCCGGATCGGGCGGCGAGATCGACCAGCGGGTGCTGGCCAACACCGCCGAACAGCTGCTCCTGGCCGCCGTGCTCTGGCCCTTCGTGGCGCTGACGCTGGGCGGGCTGGTGGTGCTGTGGATGGGCGTCGGCTTTGCCGTCGCCCGGCTTTTGTTCTGGGGCGGCTATCACCTGTCGCCGCCGCTCAGGGGCTTCGGCTTTGCCGCGACCTTCTATCCCACGGTGCTGGCGGTGCTGTGGTCGCTTGCGAAATGGATGTTCTGATGCTGACGCTCGATCATATCGCCGTTGCCTGCGAAACGCTGGACGAGGGCCGCGCCGTCGTCGAATCCGCGCTGGGCGCGGCGCTCGAACCGGGCGGCAAGCACGCGCGCCTGGGCACGCATAACATGCTGATGGGGCTCGAGGACGGCATTTATTTCGAGCTCATCGCCATCGACCCCGAGGCGCCCGATCCGGGGCTGCGGCGCTGGTTCGATCTCGACGATTTCGCGGGCCCGCCGCGCCTGACCAACTGGATCTGCCGCACCGGCGATCTGCCCGGCGCGCTGGCGCTGGCGCCGCAGCAGATGGGCGCGGCGATGGAGCTGACCCGCGGCGAGCTGCGCTGGATGATGGCCGCCGGCATCGACGGCCGGCTGCCCTTCGGCGGCGCCTTTCCGGCGATCATCGACTGGGGCGCCAGCCCGCATCCCTCGACGCGGCTGAAACCCACCGGATTGCGGCTCGAGCGGCTGCTGATCGCCAGTCCCGAGGCCGAGGCGCTGCGCCGCGCTCTGGCGCCGCTCATCGCCGACGCGCGGATCGTGGTCGAGCCCGGCGCCCCGGCGATGCGGGCCGAGTTCTCGTCGCCCGCGGGGCGGAAGGTGCTGGAATGATCCGGCCCGCCCGCGGCAGCGATGCCGCCGCCATCGCCGCGATCTGGAACCCGATCATCGAAGGCACCACCGTCACCTTCACCACCCAGACCAAGACCGAACCCGGGCTGCAGGCCCTGATCGCCGAACGCGCGCCGGCCTTCCTGGTGGCCGAGGAGGCGGGCAAGCTGCTGGGCTTCGCCACCTATGGCGCCTTCCGCGCCGGGCCCGGCTATGCCCAGGCGCGCGAACACACCATCCTCTTGGGGCCGGCGGCGCGGGGCCGGGGGCTGGGCCGCGCCCTGATGGCGGCGCTGGAACAGGTGGCGCGGGCCGAAGGCGTGCATGTGCTGGTCGGCGGGGTCAGCGGCGAGAACGAGGCCGGCATCGCCTTTCACCGCGCCCTGGGCTTTTCCGATACCGCCCGGTTGGCGCAGGTCGGGCGCAAATTCGACCGCTGGCTCGACCTTGTCTTGATGCAGAAAATCCTCTGACCCGGGCCCATTTCGCGCCTGACTTTGCCCGGCGCGGCCCCTATGGTGGCGCCCATGTCGATCTGGACCCGCATCACCGCCGCCGTCTCGGCGCTTGCCAAGGGCGAACCGCTCTCGGCGGTGTTCGACCACCTGCGCACGCCGCCCGAACGCTCGGTCGGCTTCGCCATCGCGGTCATCGCGCTGGGCGCCAAGATGGCCAAGGCCGACGGCCGGGTGACGCGCGACGAGGTCGCCGCCTTCCGCGAGGTGTTCCAGATCGCCAAGACCGACGAGGCCGGCGCGGCGCGGGTCTTCAACCTGGCCCGCACCGACGTGGCCGGGTTCGAGGATTACGCCCGCAAGATCCGCACCATGTTCGGCGCCGAGGACGAGGCGCTGTGCGATCTGATGGAGGGCCTCTTCCATATCGCCATGGCCGATGGCGATTATCACCCGAACGAGGATCAGTTCCTGGCCCGCGTGGCCGAGATCTTCGAGATGCCCGAGGCGCGGTTCCGTCAGCTGCGCTCGCGCTTCGTGCCCGATGCCGCGCCCGACCCCTACGAGGTGCTGGGCGTCGCCCATGACGCGCCCACCGAAGACATCCGCGCCGCCTGGCGCCGGCTGGTGCGCGAAACCCATCCCGACCGGATGATCGCCCGCGGCGTCCCGGCCGAGGCGCTGAAGCTGGCCGAAACCCGCATGGCCGCGATCAACCACGCCTGGGAAGAGATCGAGGCCGAACGCGGGCTCTGAGCCGGGGAAGGGGGCAGGGATGCGCATCGCCACCTATAACGTCGAATGGTTCAACAACCTCTTCGACGATGACGGCGGGTTGATGCTGGACGATGGCTGGTCCGGTCGTCAGGACGTGACCCGCGCCCAGCAGATCGAGGCGCTGGGCCTCGTCTTCACCGCGCTCGACGCCGATGCGGTGATGGTGATCGAGGCGCCCGATCATAACGGCCGGCGCGCCACCGTTCCGGCGTTGCAGACCTTTGCCAGGGCCTTCGACCTGCGCGCCCGCAACGCGATCATCGGCTTCCAGAACGACACCCAGCAGGAGATTGCCCTGCTTTTCGACCCCGACGCGCTGAGCGCGCGGCACGATCCGCTGGGCGACGAGACCGGCAAGAAGGGCTCGCCCGCCGCGCCGCGCTTCGACGGGGTGTTTCGCATCGACCTCGATATCGACGCGACCGAGGATCTGGTGCGCTTTTCCAAGCCGCCGCTGGAGCTGGCGATCGAGACCGCCCAGGGTTTCGCCTTCCGCATGATCGGTGCGCATCTGAAATCCAAGGCACCGCATGGCGCGCGTGGCCGGGACGAGGTGATGCGGCTCTCGATCCAGAACCGGCGCAAGCAGCTGGCCCAGGCGATCTGGCTGCGCCAGCGGATCGAAGAGCACCTTGCCGCCGGCACACCGCTTGTCGTGCTGGGCGATCTGAACGACGGCCCCGGCCTTGATCAGTACGAGGACCTGTTCGGTCGCTCCTCGGTCGAGATCGTGATGGGCGAGGGCGATGGCACGCCCCTGTTCGACCCCCACGCCCGCCAGGCGCTGCAGCGCCGGCTGGGCGCGCGGCCCACGACGGCACGGTTCTATCTGGCCGATCAGCACCGCTATCTTCAGGCGCTGCTCGACTACATCATGGTCTCGCCCGATCTGGCGGCGAAGGCCCCCGAATGGCGCATCTGGCACCCGATGGACGACCCCGACTGTTTCAAGCTGCCCGAATTGCGCGATGCGCTGATAACCGCCTCCGACCACTTCCCGGTGACGCTGGATATCGACCTCGCCTCTTAAATTCGTCATCTGAAGGGGCTATATTGGCGCCATGACACGGATCGCCGCACTCACCCTTGCCACCGCCCTTGCCGCCTCGCCCGTCTGGGCCGAGGACGAGAAACAGGGCACCACCCTGATGCAGGAGGGCGCCAAGCTTCTGTTCAAGGGCCTGATGCAGGAGATGGAGCCGGCGATGGACGACCTGCGCAAGTTCTCGCAGGAGGTGGGGCCGAAATTCGAGCTGATGATCGGCGAGATGGGCCCGGCCCTGGCCGATCTGCTGTCGAAGATCGACGACATCACCGCCTATCACGCGCCCGAAATCCTGCCCAATGGCGACATCATCCTGCGCCGCAAGACGCCCTTGGAGCGCGAGCGGGACAAGCCCGACACGGGCGGCGAGATCGAACTTTAAGCCGGGCCAAGGATTTTCGAAAATCCTTGCAAAGCCGCTTCGAAGCGGCTTCGGGAACGCGTTTCGAAACGCGGTCCGTCAAGGCCTTTCGAAAGGCCTTGCCGGGCTCACGCCGGCAGGTGAATCCTGAACCGCGCGCGGATCGCCCGGTCGATATCGGGGGCAAAGCGCGCCGCCGAGGGTTCCGCCAGGATCGCCTGTTTCCGCGCCGTGACCTTTTCGATCAGGTCGGGCTTGCCCTTCTCGGCCCATTCCTTGGGCGACGAACGGTCGCCGCAGGTGGGATAGACGTGATCGCGCTGCATCCGCGCCAGGGTCTGGTCGGTGCCCAGGTAATGCCCCGGCCCGCCCAGGCAGACCGCGCGCATCTGATCCAGCGCCAGGGTCTCGTCGTCGACCTCGATGTCCCTCACGCAGCGCAGCGATTGGCCGATGATATCGTCGCCCAGAATCAGGCTCTCATGGCAGAACCCCAGCAGCGAGGCATGCATCCCCGCCGCCTCGTAAACCATGTTCAGCCCCGACAGCCCGGCCAGCACGTTCGAACACATCTGCTCCCACCCGGCCTGCATGTCGGGCAGCTTCGCGTCCGAGGCCCCCGCCGCGGCGCCGCCGGGCAGGCCATAGAACCGGTGCATCTGGGCGCAGCCGGCGGTCAGCAGCGCCTGTTCGCCCGAGCCCATGGTCATCGCCCCGGTCCGCAGGTCCAGCCCGAACGGCCAGGTGCCGAACACCGCCGGATGGCCCGGCGCGATGGCGTTCACGTAAACCACCCCGGCCAGGCATTCGGCCACCGCCTGAACGATGGCGCCGGCCACGGTCGAGGGCGCCGTTGCGCCCGCCATGCCGGCCGACAAGAGCAGCACCGGCATCCCGCCCGCGATCACCCGCTCCATCACCCGGCAGGCATCGGTGGCGAATTTCATCGGCGGCACCACGAAACAGTTCGAGTTCGACACGAAGGGCCGCGCTCGCCATGCGCCTTCGCCGCCGGCGATCATATGCAGCATCTCCAGCGCGTCGTTCGCGAAATCGGGCTCGGTGAACGAGGTGCCGACATGCTTGGTGGTCCCGGCGCAGCAGGCATAGAGCGTGTTCAGGTCCATCTCGCGATTGTCGGCGATGTCGCGGCAGACCATCGGGCGCTGCAGGAAGTGGATGTTGTCCAGCCGGTCGGCGATGCGGGCGGCATCGAACAGGTCCTGCACCGTGCTGTCGCGGTAACTGCCGCCCTCGACATCGACCATGCTGACCGCCGCGCCGGCGGTGCCGTAATGCACCCGCGTGCCCGAAAGCGTCAGGTCATGGCGCGGATCGCGGCCATGCAGGGTGATGCCGCGCGCGGCCTTGGCCAGCATGTCCTCGACCAGGGCACGCGGAAAGCGCAGGCGCCCGTCGCTGCCCAGCAGCGCGCCGGCGCCGGTCATGATCTCGACCCCCGAGGGCGGCGCGTCGGCCAGGCCGATCTCTTCCAGCGCGGTCAGGGCGGCCTCGTGGATGCGCAGCACATCCGCGTCGCTCAGCGGCTTGTATTGCCCGCCCGAAAGCCCGGCACGGATCGGGCGGGTGGTCTCGCCCAAGGGGGCGGAACGGGCGGCGTGGCGGGCGGTGCGGCCACCGGAGCGGCGCGAGGGTTGGGCGGTCATACGGGAATCCTTGGCGTTGGTGGACGGGGGCGGGGCTCAGCCCCGTCCCGGCCTGCCACGCGCCGCACGGCCGCGTTCGGCGCCGATGGTCCGCGTCACCAGGGTGATCTTGCAGGCATGGTCTTGCATTCGGGCGCCCCGTTTCGATGCGCCCAGAGTGCCATGCCAAAAAACCGGTTCTGATCCGGTTGCGACATCCTGTCGTTTTCAGACTTTGCGCCGTGCCCGACGGCTCACCATTTGCCCGAGGCGCCGCCGCCGCCCGAGGACCCGCCGCCGAAGCTCGACCCGGACGAGCTCTTGTCGCGGTCGCTCCGCATCGGAATGGTGAAGGGCACCACCCCGTGATAGCCGCAGCTGGGGCAGTCGGTGACGCGCTCGCCCTGGCCGGTCTGGGTGCGGGTGGCGGCCTGCAGCGTGCGGCTTTCGGTGGTGATGCCGCGCGCACCGCATTGCGGGCAGCGCGCCAGCCTGGCCTTCAGCCGCCTGACCAGGCCCACCAACAGCAGCGGCGCGAAGATCAGCGCCGCCCACCAGCCGCTGACCCCGCCCTTGGGTTCCGGCGGTTCGGCCCCGGCATGGAAGGGGCGGGCGATCTTTTCGATCGTGCCGGTCACGCCGGCGCGGATGCCGGCCACGTAATCCTCTTTCTTGAATTCCGGGATCACGCCGTTCTGCATCACCGAATTGGCCTCGAACTGCCACTCGCCGGCATAGCCCTTGCCCAGCTCGATCCGCGCCTCGCGGTCGGTGCGCAGGATCAGGAACAGGATGCCGTCGTTGCGGGTCGCATCGCCGATCCCCCATTGATCGAACAGGCCGGCCGAGAAGGTCTCCAGGTCCTGATCGGGGGCGAACATGTCCTGCGGCTCAGCGTCACCACCGTCATCTCGATCCCGGTGTCGGCGCGCAGCTGGTCCAACTCGGCCACGATCTGGGCTTCGACATCGTCGGGCAGAAGCCCGGCGAAATCGTTCACGGTGATGGTTTCATGGTCGGGATAGGTCTGGGCGATGCCCGGCGCCGCAAGGCCCAGAAGGGCGCTGGCCAGGACGGCAAGGCAAAAGGCCGTCAGAATGCGTTTCATATCAAATCTCTCAACTGCGAAAGCGATGTGAAAGCATTGCCCGCGCGGGGCGCGAAATCAATCAGATTTGCGCCGCCGCGAAACCGACCAGCTCTTCGAAGGCCGTGGCGAAGGCGCCGTCTTCCACCGTCATCGCCACCCGGACATGGCCCGCCGCCGCCGCGCCGAAGCTTTCGCCGGGCATGACGGCGATGCGGCGTTCCTCCAGCAGCTTCTCGGCGAAAGCCTTGCCCGACAGCCCGGTCGCGCGGATGTCCAGCATCATGTACATCGCGCCCTGCGGCGGCACCGCACGCACCACGTTCTGGCCGGCCAGGATGCCCAGCGCGATCTCGCGCCGGCGGCGGAAGGGCTCGGCGATGCGGGCCTCGAACGCCGGCCCCTGGCGCAGCGCGAACAGCGCCGCCTCCTGGATGAAGCCCGCGACGCCATAGGTGGTGTGGGTCGAAAGGTTGATCAGATGCGCCACCGCCGCTTCCGGGCCGACGATCCATCCGATGCGGCTTCCGGTCATGGCGTGGCTCTTCGACATCGAGCCGACGACCAGCGTGCGGTCGGCCATCCCGGGCAGGGCGCGGATGCTCAGATGTTCGCCCTCCCAGATCTGGGTGTCATAGACCTCGTCCGAGATCACCCAGAAATCGTGCTCCTGCGCGGCGCGCGCGATGCCCTCCAGCGTGGCGCGGTCATAGATCACGCCGGTCGGGTTGTTGGGCGTGTTGATCAGAAGCGAGGCGGCGCCATCGCCGGCCGCCGCCGCGGCGATATCGCCCGGGTCGGGCTGAAAACCGTTTTCCGCCAGGGCCTTGATCGGAACGGGCAGGGCGCTGGCGCCGCGAATCGTGCCCGGGTAGGTGGCGTAATAGGGGTCGATGAACAGCGCCCGGTCGCGCGGATCGCAGACCGCCATATGGGCCGCGAACAGCGCCGCCTGGCCGCCGGCGGTGATCACCACGTTCTCGGGCCGGGTGGGCACGCCGGTGGCGGCCTCGACCCGGGCGGCGACCTCCTCGCGCAGCGGCGCGATGCCGGGGATGGCGGCATATCCGGTATGGCCGGCGCGGGCGGCGCGGTGCATTTCATCGAGGATGACCGGATCGGTGCGGATGTCATGCTCGCCGATGGTCAGCTCGGTCACCTTCTGCCCGGCCGCGATCATGGCGCGGGCGCGGAAGAACAGCTCCCAGCCGCCGGCGGCGTCGGGGGTCAGGGTGGTGATGCGGTTCGACAGGCCCATGGCACGCTCCTTCTTGCTTGCCCCTGACAGGCCAGAGCGCGCCGGCGATGTCAACCGCTCCGCCGCGGGAAGCCGCGCGGTCCTGGCGTTGGCCGCTCCCTTCCGGTCCCCGCCTCCGATCCCGCCGCACCGCTTTCCCCTTGGCAGGCCGGCGCGAAAGGCGTATCACCCGGGCCATGAAGACAACCCGCATCACCATTTGCTGCATTACCCGCTGAGACATCCGGCGGGCCCTTCTTCTGTTTCCATCCCTGATCGAAGTTGCTAAGCCCGCCGCGAGCCGCCGCGCGCGAGGACGATCATGACCGATATCACGCTCCACAACACCAAGACCCGCCGGAAAGAGGTGCTGACCCCGATCGACCCCGGCAATGTGCGGATGTATGTCTGCGGCCCCACCGTCTATGACCGGGCGCATATCGGCAATGCCCGCCCCGTCATCGTCTTCGACACGCTCTTCCGGCTCTTGCGCCACGTCTATGGCCCCGATCACGTCACCTATGTGCGCAACTTCACCGACGTCGACGACAAGATCAACGCCCGCGCCGTCGAAAGCGGCCGCACGATTGGCGAGATCACAGCCGAGACCACCCGCTGGTATCTCGACGACATGGCCACGCTGGGCGCCTCGAGCCCACCCACATGCCGCGCGCCACGCAATATATCCCGCAGATGGTGGCGATGATCGAAGACCTGATCGCCAGCGGCCATGCCTATGCGAAAGAGGGCATGTCCTCTTCCGGGTGCGCTCCTATGACGGTTACGGCGCGCTTTCGGGCCGGTCCGTCGACGACATGATTGCCGGCGCCCGGGTCGAGGTGGCGCCGTTCAAGGAAGACCCGATGGATTTCGTGCTGTGGAAGCCTTCGGGGCCAGACCTGCCGGGCTGGGAGTCGCCCCGCGGGGCAGGGGCCGCCCCGGCTGGCACATCGAATGCTCGGCCATGTCGTGAGCTCTTGGGCGCGTCGTTCGACATCCACGGCGGCGGCAACGACCTGATGTTCCCGCACCACGAAAACGAGATGGCGCAAAGCTGCTGCGCTCACCCCAAGGGCGATTTCGCCCGGGTCTGGTTGCATAACGAGATGCTCCAGGTCGAGGGCAAGAAGATGTCCAAATCCTTGGGCAATTTCTTCACCGTGCGTGACCTCTGACGGGCCATGACGGCGCCCCGCGGTGCCGGGCGAGGTGATCCGCTTTGTCTTCCTCAGCGACCCATTACCGCAAGCCGATGGACTGGACCGCGAAGAAGGCGGCCGAGGCCGAGGCGACGCTCAGGAAATGGCGGGCCCTCACCGATGGCATCGCGCCGGGCGCCCGCCGAGGCGGTGGTCACGGCGCTGGCCGACGATCTCAACACCGCCGGCGCAATCGCCGAGCTGCACAAGCTGGCTGCCAGCGGCGATGCGGCGGGGCTTCTGGCATCGGCGCGGCTGATGGGGCTTCGAGCGACGATCTGGGCGATTGGGCCGAGGCCCGCGAGGTCGATCTTTCCGCCCTGACCGAAAAGGCTGACCGCGCTCAGGGCGGCGGCGATGGAGAGCAAGGGATTTCGCCCCGGTCGACACGCTGAAAGCGGCGCTGCTGGCGGCGGGGGTCGAGGTGCGGATGTCGAAAGAGGGCGTCGAACTGGTGCCCGGCGCCGGTTTCGATGCCACCAGGCTGGAGGTGCTGAAATGACCGCCCGATCCGCTCTCCGCTCCAGCACGCCACCCGCCACCCTGAGCGCCCGTAGGGTGGGTGCCAACCCACCATTCCCCGCCCGCGAGGTCGCAAGATGACCGAACGCCTCTACATCTACGACACCACGCTCCGCGACGGCCAGCAGACGCAAGGCGTGCAATTCTCGACCCCCAGAAGCACCAGATCGCCAAGACGCTCGACGCGCTCGGCGTCGATTACATCGAAGGCGGCTGGCCCGGCGCCAACCCCACGGACAGCGAGTTCTTCGCCGAAGCGCCGAAGACCCGCGCCATCTTCACCGCCTCCGGCATGACCAAGCGCGCCGGGCGCTCCGCCCAGAACGACGAGGTTCTGGCCGAGGTGATGAACGCGAACACCCGGCCGTCTGCCTCGTCGGCAAGACCCACGATTTTCACGTCGAAACCGCGCTCGGCATCACGCTCGACGAAAACCTCGAAAACATCCGCGCCTCGGTCGCCCATATGGTGGCGCAGGGCCGCGAGGCGCTCTTCGATGCCGAGCATTTCTTCGACGGCTACAAGGCCAACGCGCCCTATGCGCTCGATTGCGCCCTGGCCGCCTACAAGGCCGGCGCCCGCTGGGTGGTGCTCTGCGATACCAATGGCGGCACGCTGCCCGGGGACATCCACGACATCACCCGCGCGGTGATCGAGGCCGGCGTGCCGGGCGACCATCTCGGCATCCACACCCATAACGATTGCGAGGCCGCCGTCGCCGGCTCCCTCGCCGCCGTGGACGCCGGCGCGCGGCAGGTGCAGGGCACCTTGAATGGCCTGGGCGAGCGTTGCGGCAACGCCAACCTCACCACGCTCATCCCGACGCTGCTGCTGAAGGAACCCTATGCCAGCGCGTATCAGACCGGCATCACCCGCGACGCGCTGAAGACCATCACCCGGCCTCGCGCCATCGACGATATCCTCAACCGGGTGCCGATGCGCCAGGCGCCCTATGTCGGCGCCAGCGCCTTCGCCCACAAGGCCGGGCTCCACGCCAGCGCCATCCTCAAGGACCCCTCGACCTACGAACATCGACCCGGAAACCGTGGGCAACGCCCGCATCATCCCGATGTCGAACCAGGCCGGCCAGTCGAACCTGCGCCGCCGCCTGGCCGAGGCCGGGATCGAGGTGGCGCCGGGCGATCCGGCGCTGGCCCGCATTCTGGACGAGATCAAGCGCCGCGAGGCGATCGGCTATACCTATGACAGCGCCCAGGCCAGTTTCGAGCTCTTCGCCCGGCGCGAACTGGGCCTGATGCCCGAGTTCTTCGAGGTCAAGCGCTACAAGGTCACGGTAGAGCGGCGCAAGAACAAGTACGACCGCATGGTCTCGCTCTCCGAGGCGGTGGTGGTGGTCAAGATCGACGGCGAGAAGAAGCTGTCGGTCAGCGAAAGCCTGACGAGAGCGGCTCGGATCGCGGCCCGGTCAATGCGCTCGAAGGCGCTGGGCAAGGATCTGGGCCGCTATCAGGACGTGATCGACGATATCCAGCTGGTCGATTTCAAGGTCCGCATCACCCAGGGCGGGGTCAAGCCGTCACCCGCGTCATCATCGACAGCGCGGACGGGCAGGGCCGGCGCTGGTCGACCGTGGGGTCAGCCCAATATCGTCGATGCCAGCTTCGATGCGCTGCTCGATGCCGTCAACTGAAGCTCCTGCGCGACGGCGGCGCGGCATGAGCGCGACATGACCGGCTTCTTCCGGATCTGACCACCGTCTGCCCCGCGAAGGGCGGGCTGCGCCGAGGACGTGGCCTGGGCGGTGGCGAGGCGGGGCTCGGGCCATCGCCCGGGTGCTCGACGCGGGCTCGGGCCCGGGCGGCGACGTGCCCTCCTGCGCGCCGTGGCGCCCGAGGCCGCGATCCTTGCCATCGACAGCCACCCGCCCTTCATCGACGACCTGCGCGCGCGCTTGCGGGCGATCCGGGGTCGAGGGCCGCGCCGGCGACATGATGCAGGCCACCGGCCCGTTCGACCTGATCTGGTGCGCCGGTGCGATCTATTTCATCGGCGTGACCGAGGCGCTTGCCGGCTGGCGCGACGCGCTGGCGCCCGGCGGCGTGGTGGCCTTCTCGCAGGCCTGCCTGTTCCGCCCCGATCCGCCCCAGGCGGTCGATGACCTGTTCGAAGGCTATCCCGTCACCGATGCCGCCGGGATCGCGGCCTGCAGGTCGCGGCGGCGGGCTATGACCTGCTGGCGCGCGCCCGGTCCCGGACGCCGCGTGGGAGGCCTATTATCGGCCGGTCGAGGCCCGTATCGCCGCCCTGAGCCCCGCTGCGGACGCCGCCCTGACCCAGGCGCTCGACGCCGCCGGGCGCGAGATCGCCACCTGGCGCGCGCACAGGCGCGATTTCGGCTATCTCCTCTGCGTGGCCCGGCCACGATGAGCGACGATCTGGCCGCCTGCGCCGCCATCGTCCAGCGCGGCGATCCGGCCCGCTTCCGTGCGGTCATGGCCGCGCCCCCGGCCGCCCGCAGCAGGCTCTTCCCGCTCTATGCCTTCAATGTCGAGGTCGCCCGCGCGCCCTATGTCACCGCCGAACCGGGCATCGCCGCGATCCGCCTGCAATGGTGGATCGACGCGCTGGACGAGATCGCCGCCGGCCGCATCGTGCGCCGGCACGAGGTGGTGGTGCCCTTGGCGCTGGTGCTGAGCCCGGATCAGGCGCGCGCGCTGCAATCGGTGGTCGAGGCGCGGTTCCACGACGCCGAGGAGGCGGGCTTCGCCGACGCGGCGGCGCTCAAGGCCTATCTGTCGGCCACCTCGGGAAGGTTGCTCGAGGTGGCGGCGGCGATGCTGGGGCAGGGCGATCCGACCCCGGCGCGCGCCGCCGGGCTGGCGCAGGGGCTGGCCAACTGGTTCCTCGCGGTGCCGGCGCTGAAGGCGGCAGGCAAGCGGCCCTTGCCCGACGAGGCGCCCGCGGCGCTGAGCGCCCTGGCCGAGGACGGGCTGGTCTCCCTGGCCGAGGCCCGGCAGGCCGCGATCGCCCCTTCGGCACGCCCGGCCTTCCTGGCCGTGGCGGGCGCGCACCCGGTGCTGCACACCGCCCGCACCCGGCCAGGGCGCATTCTCGACGGCAGCCTCGCTCCGGGGCCGCTGCGGGCCAGCCTGTCGCTGATGCGGGCCGCGCTCCTGGGCCGCTGGTAGGGCGCTCTCCGCTCCGTGACCGGCGCGTCTCGCGAGGCGCGCCCGCAAGGGAGCGACGAGCGGCCAGTGACCGCAGGTCAGGGCCTCAGGCGAATTCGTCGTCGCGGCGGAACCACAGCCAGATCAGCGCGCCGCCGGCCAGCATCAGGAAGGGCGCCATCGCCAGGTTCACGCTGGCCCAGCCGGCCTGGGCATTGCCGCCGGAACAGTTCATCAGCCCGCCCGACGCCAGCGAGGCCACGGTGACGCCGCCGAAGACGATCAGGTCGTTCATCCCCTGCATCCGGCCGCGCTCTTCCGGGGCATGGGCGCCGGCCAGAAGCGTGGTGGCGCCGATGAAACCGAAGTTCCAGCCGATGCCCAGCAGGATCAGCGCGACATAGAAGTTTTCCAGCTCCACACCCTGCAGCGCCACGGCGCCGGCGCCGGCCAGGATGGTCAAGCCGGTGGCGACGATGGTCTTGACCCCGAAACGGGCGATCAGATGGCCGGTGAAGAAGCTCGGCACATACATCGCCAGCACATCCGCCGTCACCACATTGGCCGCCGTGCCGGTCTCGAAGCCGCAGCCCACGACGGCCAGCGGGGTCGAGGTCATCACCAGGTTCATCAGCGCATAGGAGACCATGGCGCAGATCACCGCCACGGCAATGATCGGCGTGGTGATCAGCTCGCGCCGGCTGCGGCCTTCGGCGCGCCCTCGACATGGGCGGCGGGTTTCGGGATGTCGATGAAGAAGAACAGCATCGAGCCCAGAACATTGGTCGCCACCACCGCCAGATAGGTGCCCATGAAGGGAATCACCATCGCCTCGGCGGTCAGCTTCACCACCTGCGGCCCGATGATGGCCGAGGCCAGCCCCCCCGCCATGACATAGGAAATCGCCTTGGGCGGAACGCGTCGCTGGCCGTGTCGGCGGCGGCGAAGCGATAGAAGCCCTGGGCCGACATATAGACCCCGGTAAAGAGCGATCCGACCAGATAGATCGGGAAGGACGCGGTATAAAGCCCATAGGCCCCGATCGCGCCGCCCACGGCGCCACAGCCGGTGCCCAGGAAGAACCCCGCCTGCCGGCCCCATTTCTGCATGATCGCCGAAACCGGCGTCGCCGCCAGCATCGAGCCCAGCACGATCAGGCTGATCGGCAGGGTGGCGAAACAGGGGTTCGGCGCCAGGCTCTGCCCCGCCAGCCCGCCGATGGTGAAGATCATCGGCATCTGCGAGCCCAAAAGGGCCTGCGCCATCACCAGGATGGTCACATTGCGCCGGGCGCGGCTGTCGTCATGGAGGAGGGCGGAGTCGGTCATTCCTGTCGATTATGTCTTTGTCGAGGGGGTTACAAGCGCGCCCTTACGTCTCACCCCTGTCGCCGGCCCCGTCGCCGGCAACGTCGATCAGATGGGCGAAGGACCCGCCACCCGGCCCTGCACCAGCCCCATATCGGGCAGGGCGGCGCCCTCGGCATCGCGGGCCGCGAACAGCGCCGCCGCGCCGCATTCGCGCAAGGTCGTGGCGTAATGGAACTCGTGCCCCAGAAGGCGCCCTTGAAGGGCCCATGCAGCGCGGTCAGCCGGCGATATCCCAGATGCAGCCTGCGGCGCCCGAACCAGGTTTCCAGCGGCAAAAGGTCCAGCATCCGGTGACGTTTTTGCCCTCGGCATCGGTCAGACCCGATCCCAGCACCATGTATCCGCCGCATTCTCCATATATCAGAGGATTGCGAGGCCTTTCTCATGCTTTCCTGAAGCACTGCGCCGCCGCTAGCCGGCCGGCATGCAGCTCGGGATAGCCGCCGGGCAGATAGACGAAGCCGGCCTCGGGCACCGGCTCGTCCGCCAGCGGCGAGAAGAATGTCACCTCGGCCCCCGCCGCCCGCCAGTCGGCCAGAAGATGCGGATAGGTAAAGGCGAAGGCCCGGTCGCGGCACGGCGATGACCTGCGCCGGCGGCGGAAAGCGGCGAGACGGTCCGTCAGGACGGGCGAGCGGCGCGGCGAGCGCCAGAAGCGTGTCGAGCTCGAGTTCGCCCAGCCGGTCCGCCGCCCGGTCCAGGAAGGCGTCAGGCCTTCGCGCTCCTCGGCCTGCACCAGCCCAAGATGGCGCGAGGGCAGCGCCAGCGACGGGTCGCGATGCAAGGCGGCCAGCACCGGCAGGCCCATCGGCGCCAGCGCCCGGCGCAGCATCGCCTCGTGCCGGGGCGAGCCGACATTGTTCAGGATCACCCTGGCGATCCGCACGGCCCGGTCATGCGCCGCGAAGCCCGCGACCAGCGGCGCCACCGATTGCGCCATGTGGCTGGCATTGACCACCAGCACCACCGGGATCTCCAGCGCCCGCGCCACATCCGCCGCCGCGCCGCGGCCCTCGGGCGGGGCGCCGTCGAACAGGCCCATCGCGCCCTCGACGATCAGCATTCCGTCGCCGGCGGCCAGCGCCCGCAGGCGCTCGGGCGCCATCGCCCAGGCATCCAGGTTGGGGCAGGGCGCGCCGCAGGCGGCTTCGTGAAAGCGCGGGTCGATGTAATCGGGGCCCGACTTGGCGCCGCGCACGGCGATGCCGCGGCGGCGCAAGAGCCGCAGCAGCGCCAATGTCACCGTGGTCTTGCCGGCGCCCGACCCCGGCGCGGCGATCAGAAGCCCGCTCACGCCTGTTCGGCGGGCTTCCCGCGCCCCAGCGGGTCGAGGTCGCGCGGCGCCTCGCCGGCCTCCAGCGCCTGCCAGTCCAGCACCTGGCGCATCAGCACCGCGCGGCCGATGCACAGGATTGCCGGCGGCTCGAAGCCGCTGGCCGCGATATCGGCCGCGAGCCGGCCAAGGGTCGATTCCAGCACCTTCTGGTCGGGCGTCGTGGCCTGGCTGACCACCGCGACCGGGCATTCCGGGCTGCGGCCCGCCTCGATCAGCGCCTCGGCGATCGAACCGGCGTGCTTCATGCCCATATAGATCACCAGAACCTGAGAGCCGCGCGCCAGCGCCGGCCAGTCGATCGAGGCGGGGGTGCCGCCGGTCTGGTCATGGCCGGTGACGAAGGTCACCGACTGGTTCACGTCGCGATGCGTCACCGGAATGCCGGCATAGGCCAGCCCGCCGATGCCCGCCGAAATGCCCGGGATGATGCGGAAGTTGACGCCATGCTGGATCAGCGTCTGCGCCTCTTCCCCGCCGCGCCCGAAGACGAAGGGGTCGCCCCCCTTCAGCCGCAGCACCCGCTTGCCGTCGCGCGCCAGCTCGACCAGCCGGAGCGAGATATCGACCTGCTTGGCCGAGGGCTTGCCGCCGCGCTTGCCGGCATATTCCAGCTCGGCCTGCGGCGCCCAGCTGAGAATGCGCTGATCGACCAGCGCGTCATAGACCACCACATCGGCCTGTTTCAGCGCATTCAGCGCGTGCAGCGTCAACAGCCCCGGATCGCCCGGACCGGCACCGCACAGCCACACCCAGCCCGGCCGCATCGCGGGCCAATCGTGCCCCGGAAGGGCCAGTTTCGCATCTGAATCGCTCATGGCGCCTCTTATGCCGCGCTTTCCGGCCCCGGGAAAGAGCGGCAAATCGCCCGCACCGCCCGGACCATCGGCAAGAAAACCACCCATTTCCCGCCCCATCGCGGCAGTTCCATCTTTCATCCCGCCGCCCAAGCCACTAGATAGCTTGGAAACGGACATGCCCGGGCCGCCCCGCAAGAGGGTGTCCAGGTGATCTTTGGGAGAAGACACATGCTCAACAATATCGGCCTTCCCGGCCTTCTGCTCATCGCCGTCGTGGTGCTGGTGCTTTTCGGCCGCGGCAAGATCAGCTCGCTCATGGGCGAGGTCGGCAAGGGCATCACCGCCTTCAAGAAGGGCGTGAACGACGGCACCAAGGAGATCGAGGATCAGGCCGCCGAGGCCGCCAAGGACGTCACGCCCGCCGAAGAAAAAGACAAGGCCTGAGACGCACCATGGATCTTGGCTGGTCCGAGCTTCTGGTCATCGGCATCGTCGCGCTGATCGTGGTGGGGCCGAAGGACCTGCCGGTGCTGTTCCGCAAGGCGGGGCAGTTCGTCGGCAAGGCCCGTGGCATGGCGCGCGAGTTCTCCCGCGCGATGGACGAGGCCGCCGATCAGGCCGGCATGAAGGAAACCGCCAAGACGCTGAAATCCATCGCCGACCCCAAGCAGATGGGGCTCGACGCGGTGAAGGACGCGACCGACAGCTTCAAGAACTGGTCGCCCGACAGCCATACCGGCAAGCTCGCCGCCGAGCGCGCCGAGGCGGCGAAGAAGATCCACGACGCCGCCGCCCAGAAAGCGGCCGAGCGCAAGGCCGCCGAGACCGCCGCCACCGCAGCGCCCGAGGCCAAGGCGGCCACTCCGGCCCCGGCCAAGACACCCGCCGCCAAGGCGCCCGCGGCCAGGAAACCCGCCGCGAAGAAGCCGGCGGCCAAGACCCCGGCAGCCAAGACCACGGCGGCCAAATCGACGGCCACCAAATCCAGGGCCCCCAAGACCGCAGCAGCGAAGAAGCCCGCAGCGAAACCGGCCCCCAAGCCGGCGGCGAAGAAACCGGCCGCCAGGACCTCCGCCGCGAAGACAGGTGACACCAAGGCATGAGCACCCAGGCCCATGACGAGATCGAAGACAGCTCGGCCCCGCTGATCGAGCATCTGGCCGAGCTGCGCACGCGGCTGATCTATTCCGTCATTGCCTTCATCATCGGCATCGTGCTGGCCTTCGCCGTGTCGAAGCCGATCCTCAACTTCCTGCTCGGCCCGATCGTCGAGACCCTGCGCAGCATGGGCGATCCGAACCCGACGCTGCAATATACCTCGCCGCAGGAATATCTGTTCACTCTGTTTCGCATCTCGATGGTGTTCGGCTTCGCGCTGGCCTTCCCGGTGATCGGCTATCAGATGTGGCGCTTCGTGGCGCCCGGGCTTTACCGGTCGGAAAAGAACGCCTTCCTGCCCTTCCTCGTCGCCTCGCCGGCGATGTTCCTTCTGGGCGCCAGCTTCGCCCATTTCGTCGTCACCCCGCTGGCGATGCAGTTCTTCCTCGGTTTCGCCGATATCAGCTCGATCTTCACCGATTTCATGGCCCGCGTGGTCAGCGACGGCACCGCCCCGGCAGCCGCCCCCGCCGCCGCCGAAGCCGCCAGCGGCGGGCCGGTGATCGTGTTCTTCGGCAAGGTCAACGAATCGCTCGATATCACGCTGAAATTCATCATCGCCTTCGGCCTCTGCTTCCAGCTGCCCGTGCTTCTGACGCTGATGGGCAAGGCCGGGCTGGTCAATGCCGCCGGCCTGCGTTCGGTGCGCAAATACGCCATCGTCGGCATCCTGACGCTGGCCGCCGTCGCCACCCCGCCCGATGTCACCACCCAGCTCATCCTCTTCACCGTGGTCTACGGGCTTTACGAGGTCTCGATCTTCCTCGTCGCCCGGGTCGAGAAGAAGCGCGAATCCGAACTGCGCGCCGAGGGCCTGTGGTTCGAAGAGGACGAGGACGACACCGAAACCGACGCCTCCGAGGACCCCTATAACGAGGGCGAGGAAGGCGACGACCCGCTTCTGGCCGAGTTCGACGCGGACGAAGACGAAGGCAAATCGGACAAGTCCTGATGACCAAGAAGACCCTGAAACGCATCGCCGCCGCGCTCGAGCGGATGTCGCCCGCGCCGCTCGAAGCCCCCGATTTCGCTGCCGCCGACGCCTTCGTCTGGCATGTCGAACCGGACCGGCTGGAACCGGTCTCGCGCGTCAGCCGCGTCGATCTTTCGCTTCTCATCGGGGTCGACCGCTCGCGCGATACGCTGCTGGCCAACACCCAGCAATTCGCCCGTGGCCTGCCGGCCAACAATGCGCTCCTCTGGGGCGCGCGGGGGATGGGCAAATCCTCGCTGGTCAAGGCGGTCCATGCCGCGGCGGCGGGCGAGGGCGGCCGGCTGAAGATCGTCGAATTGCAGCGCGAGGATCTGCCCTCGGTCGGGCGGCTCCTGAACCTGTTGCGGGCCGCGCCCGACTGCCGTTTCCTTCTGTTCTGCGACGACCTGTCGTTCTCCCATGACGACCAGCATTACAAATCGCTGAAGGCGGTGCTCGATGGCGGTATCGAAGGCCGGCCCGAAAACGTGATCTTCTACGCCACCTCGAACCGCCGCCACCTGATGCCGCGCGACATGATCGAGAACGAACGCTCCTCGGCGATCAACCCGTCCGAGGCGGTCGAAGAGAAGGTCTCGCTCTCCGATCGGTTCGGGCTCTGGCTGGGCTTCCATCCGTGCAGCCAGGACGAATATCTCGACATGATCCGCGGCTATTGCGGCCATTACGGCATCGTGGTGGACGAGGACACGCTGCGCGCCGAGGCGATCGAATGGCAGGCGACGCGCGGCGGCCGCTCGGGCCGGGTCGCGTGGCAATTCGTCACCGACCTGGCCGGGCGCAAGGGCGTGGCGCTGGGCTGAGCCCGCGCGTTGCGCCGGTGGCCCCGTGACCGCACGCCGCGTTAACCCGATTTCGGCCCGTTCCTTAACCCGCGCCGTGCCCGACGCAAACCAGCCACGCGCCAGCCGGGCGCCAGACACCCGCTTTGGGCCCGGATTAACCCGTTAACCCGCCCGGGCGGTCACTGCAGATAGGGCAGCGGATCGACCCGGTTGGTGCCCTTGGCGACCTGGAACTGGACCGAGGCGTTCTTGCCCCCCGGCACGCTGGCAATCCTCTGCCCACGGCTGACCTTGTCGCCAGATTTCACCTTCACATCGCTCACCCCGACATAGACGGTGGCCAGGTTGCCGGCGTGCTTGACGACGACGAACTGCACGTTCTCGGTCGAGGTGGTGACCGCCGCCACGGTGCCCGCCTCGGCCGCGACAACGGCGCTTCCGGGGGCGGCGGTGAAATCCAGACCGTCGTTCTTACCCTTTGAATATTCACGGATAATCTTGCCGTCGACCGGATAGCCCAGCTGCCCGCCGGTGCTGGCGCGGGTCTGGGTCTTGCCCAGGTCGGGGGCCTGGGTCTTGGCGTCCTTCTGGGCCTCGGCGACGGATTTGGTCTTCTCCTTCGGCAGCGGCTTGGTCGAGCTGGGCGGCACCGGCGTCGAGCTGCCCTGGCCGGGCAGTTCGGTCTTGGCCTGCGGCTCGGGGGCGGCCACGGTTTCGACCTTGGGCGCCGCGGTGTCGGGCACCGGGATCAGCAGGAACTGACCCTCGCGGATGGCAAAGTCCGGCCCCAGCCCGTTCCACTCGGCCAGCGCCCTGGGCGACACATCGTAAAGCCGCGCCACGGTATAGGCCGTCTCGCCGCGCTGGACCTTGTGTTTCTTGGGCTCGATGCCGCGCGCGATCTTCGGCGCGGGGGCCGGTTGCGCGGCGGGAAGTGTCGTGGTTTCAATGCGTTGCTCGCCCGCCTTGTCGATGGCGCCCGAGGCCAGCGCAGTGATGTCGACCTGGGCGCCGGGCGGCTGGATCGGGCCGGTGGTGACCGATCCGGTGGCGGGCGACGGCTCGGCCACGCGGCGCGGCAGGGCGACGATTTCGCCGGCGTTCAGCTTGTCGGTGGGGGCGATGCCGTTGTATTTCGCCAGCGCGCCGGCATCGGTGCCGACCCGGGCGGCCACATCGGCCAATGTGTCACCGCGCTGTGCCACAGCAACCTGGTAATTCGGATAGGATATGATCCCCCTCGCGTCGGGTCTCGGGCGCTTCGCCGAGGCGCCGCGCGCCGCGTCGGCGGTGTCGAGCCCCCCGAGCGCGCCACGGAAATCCAGATCGAGCGGCTTGTCGCACGCCGCCAGCGCCAGCGCCGATCCGAGCATCAAAAGGGAAAAGGGCCTGACTGAAAACCGCATCTCGACATCCTCGACTGTTCCCCTATTTCGTGGGGATTTCTATTTTACCTCAACGTGTTACGAGTCCCGCCCCAGGCCTTCCAGCAGGGGGACGAACCGCACCGGACGAAGCTCGTCATAGTCGAAACCGGTCTCGCTCCGCGTCACCTTGATCAGGCTCTGCACCGCATCCGACTGGCCCACCGGCACGACCATGATACCGCCGATCTTGAGCTGCGCCAAGAGCGGCCCGGGCGGATCCTCGGCCGCCGCGGTCACGATGATACGGTCGAAGGGTGCCTGTTCGGGCAGGCCGAAGCTGCCATCGGCGGTCATCGCGGTGATATTGGTCAGGTCGAGGTCGCGGAAGATCTCCGAGGCCTCGCGCACCAGCCGCCGGTGCCGGTCGACGGTATAGACGCGCCGCGCCAGCTGGCTGAGGATCGCCGCCTGATAGCCCGAGCCGGTGCCGACCTCGAGCACCTTGTCGCGCGGGCTGACCTCGAGCGCCTGGGTCATCAGCCCGACCACCGAGGGCTGGCTGATGGTCTGGCCGCAGGCGATGGGCAGCGGCATGTCCTCATAGGCGCGTTCGGAAAACAGGCCCCGCACGAAGGGGCCGCGGTCGATCTTCTCCATCGCCGCCAGCACGCGCTTGTCCGTCACCCCCTTCGAGCGCAGCGCGAAGAGGAACTGCATCTTGCGTTGGGCGATATCGTCGGGTTCGTTCATTCGATGGCCCGCAGCGGTTCGAGCATCTCATGCGCCGTCAGGTCGGCCCGCATCGGCGTGACCGAGACATACCCGTCGAGGTTCAGCGCCGCATCCGTCCCCGGGTCGGTCGGGCGGTGCTGTTCGCCGCCCCTGATCCACAGGAACTTGCGCCCCGAAGGCGAATGATGCGGCTCGGTCGAGAACCGCGTGTGGCGGCGGAAGCCCTGCGGGGCGACCCGGGTGCCCTTGACCCGATCGGCCGGCACCGGCGGGAAATTCACGTTGTAGAACAGGCGGTAATCGGCCTCTTCGGCGGGCGCGGCGGCCAGGACCTTGCGGATCACATCCGCCCCGAGGGCGCGGGCGGCCTCGAACGGATCGTCGGCGTGGAAATTCTGCGGCCCCAGATATTGCGAGAGGGCAAAGGCGGTGACGCGCTGCAACGCGCCCTCCATCGCGGCGCCCAGGGTGCCGGAATAAAGCGCGTTCTCGGCCGAGTTGTTGCCCCGGTTCACGCCCGACAGGATCAGGTCGGGCTTCTCTTCCATCACCTCGTGGATGCCGGCCAGCACGCAATCGGCCGGGCTGCCCTCGGCGGCATAGCGGCGCTCGCCCATCTTCGAGATCATCATCGGATGGGTATAGCTGATGCAATGCGCCACGCCCGATTGCTCGAAGGCCGGCGCCACGGTCCAGACCTCGCCATCGGGGCCGGCCAGATCGGCGGCGATCGCGGTCAGCGCTTCGAGCCCGGGGGCGTTGATCCCGTCGTCGTTGGTGATGAGAATGCGCATCGCCCGCCCCTTGCCTGCCTGCCTCTTGACCGCCTGTCCCGTGTCTAGAGGAGGCGCGGCGAAGGGGCAAGCGCGGCGCCGGTGCGGCGGGCGATTTGGCCGCGCCTAGCGGCCCTTTTGCGCCAGCAGCATTTGCAGGGCGCCCATCAGGCGGGCGGCCTCGGTCTCGGCCGGGCGGGTCTTGGGGTGGGGCAGGGTGGTGAAGAGACAATTGCCGGCGCGGCCCAGCACCGGGCGCATCTGGTCCCCGACGATGCGGTGGTCCTTGTAGTCGAGATAGCGCACCGAGAGCAGATCGCCGATGGCGGGCCCGGCCATGGCGCAGAGCGCCTGCCGGTTGGGGGTTTCGATGCCGCCCGACTGGCTGTCATAGGCAAAGGCGCGGCGGGCATGGGCCAGCGTGGCCAGGGCCTCGTCGGGCAGGCGGACGGCGCGGCCGTCGACGGTAATGCGGTAGCGGTCACTGACGCTGACGGTGTTGGGGTCGATGGCATTGCCCGAAAGGACGACCTCGCCCGTGACCTTGCCGTCGACCAGGCGTTGCAGCACCAGAAGCGGCGTCATGTCATCGGCGCGGGCGGGCGGGGCCAGGGCGGGCAGGACACCCAGGCTCAGGGCCAGGGCAAGCATCTGGAAAACGGCCGGAAAACGCGACATCTGCGGAAACCTCTCAGGACGTGACGGTGCCAGATTAGCGCGGCGGCCGGCGCGGAACGAGGGGAATGGGCGCCGCCGCGCCTCAGCGGCGGAGCGCCGCTCAGAGCGTCAGCCCGGCCAGAAGGCGGGTGGCCTCGTCGCGCGGCGGGATCAGGGCGGCGCGATCCTCGCCGGGGAAGAAGCGGGCGCGGTTGGCGGTGGCCAGCGGGCGCGGTTCCAGGATATGGACCTTGGGCCCCGTGTTCACCGTCTCGGCGGCCCAGCGTTGCGCCAGGGCGATCTGTGCCGCCTTGGTGGTGCCATAGGCGCCGAAGAACTTCTGCCCGCCGCGCGGATCGTCGAAGAAGATCGCGGTGCCGTCGCGGCCCAGAAGCGGCGCCACGAAGCGGATCAGCGTGCCGGTCGCGGTGACGTTGACGGAGACGGATTTGTCCCAGTCCTTGGCATCGATATGATCGGCCGGGCTGAGCGGCGCGGCATGAATGGCGGTATGGGCCCAGAGATCGACGCGGCCCCAGCGGTCATAGATGCCGCGGCACAGCTGCGCCATGGCGTCGATATTGGTGATGTCCATCGGCGCCAGCGTGGCGGCATGGCCCTTGGCCTGGATACGGTCGTCCAGCTCTTCCAGCGCGCCGGTGGTGCGGGCCACGGCGACGATGTGGTGCGTGGGGGCCAGGGCCTCGGCCAGGGCGGCGCCCAGGCCGCGCGAGGCACCGGTGATGAGGGCGATCTTCTCGGACGTCTCGGACATGGGGCCTCTCCTGTCGGTTCGGGGCCGGTATCCCAGAGCGGCGCGAGACTGTCCAGTGCGTGAAAATGTCGTCGCTACTCGGGGCGCGGGGACATGCGGGCGCGCGCCCGCGTCACCGCCCTGTGCGGCGGCGCAGCTGACCGTCGAGGCCCGGCGACAGCGTGCTTTCTGGGAGCCTCAGGGTGACGGTCTGGCCGGCGGTTTCGATCACCACGCGGCCATCGGCAATGGCCAGCACGGTGCCGTCGCCCAGGCTGTCGCCGGGGGTGACGCGGGCCGTCTCGCCCCCTTCCAGCCGCAGCAGGGCGCCGGGACGGGCCGCGCTGCCGAAGGTCCCGAGGAGGAGGAGGCCAGTCGGTTTCAGGGCAACGGATTGGGTTGCAAGCCGCGCCGCCTTCTCGGGCAGCGGGGCGGTGGTTTGGGTTTGGGCCATGTATCGAGGTCGCCTGTTCGTTTCGCAGGCGGGGCAGATAGAGGCGAGTCTGCGGATGCGAAAGGTCCGATGCCGCAAAGCAGCGAAAACCGGCAGGTTCGCGCCGAAACCGGGCCTATTCGGCTGCTTTCAGCTCGAATCCCTTCTCGATCATATCCGAGGGCGCGACCGGGTATTCGCCCGAGAAGCAGGCGTCGCAATATTGCGGGCACTTGGCGTTGCGGCCCGTCGCCTCGCCCACGGCGCGATAGAGCCCGTCGAGCGAGATGAACTTGAGGCTGTCGACGGCAAGATGCTCGCGCATCTCGTCCTCGCTCATCGTGGCGGCCAGCAGTTTCTCGCGCTGCGGCGTGTCGACGCCATAGAAGCAGGGCCAGGCGGTGGGGGGGCTGGCGATGCGGAAATGCACCTCGGCGGCGCCGGCGTCGAGGATCATTTCCTTGATCTTGCGGCTGGTGGTGCCGCGCACGACGCTGTCATCCACCAGGATCACCCGCTTGTCGCGGATCAGTGCCCGGTTCACGTTCAGCTTCAGCCGCACGCCCATGTTGCGGATCTGTTCGGTCGGCTCGATGAAGGTGCGGCCCATATATTGGTTGCGGATGATGCCCATGCCATAGGGAATGCCCGACTCATGCGCGAAGCCGATGGCGGCGGGGGTGCCGCTGTCGGGCACCGGGCAGACCAGATCGGCCTCGACAGGCGCCTCACGGGCCAGTTCGACGCCGATCTGACGCCGGGTCTCATAGACCGAGCGGCCGCCGATGATGCTGTCGGGGCGCGAGAAATAGACATGTTCGAAGATGCAGAAGCGCGACGGCTGGCGGCGGAAGGGGAAGTGGCTTTCCACCCTCGGGCGTCGATCACCACCATCTCGCCCGGCTCGAGCTCGCGCTCGAAATCGGCACCGATGATGTCGAGCGCGCACGTCTCCGAACTCAGCACCCAGCCATCGCCGATCTTGCCCAGCACCAAGGGCCGCACGCCCAGCGGATCGCGCACGCCGATCAGCTTGGTGCGGGTCATGGCGACGATGGAAAAGGCGCCTTCGACCCGGCGCAACGCGTCTTCGATCCGCTCGGGGATGGTGCGCTGCAGCGACCGGGCCATCAGATGGATGATGCATTCGCTGTCCGACGAGCTTTGGAAGATCGACCCGCGCTCGATCAGTTCGCGCCGCAGCGCGTCGGCATTGGTGATGTTGCCGTTATGCGCGATCGCCGCGCCGCCCATCGAGAACTCGCCGAAGAAGGGCTGGACGTCGCGGATCTGGGCGGCCTTCGAGCCGGCGGTGGAATAGCGCACATGGCCGATGGCAAGAGGCCCCGGCAGCGTCTCCATCAGCGATTGCTTGGTGAAATTGTCGCGCACATAGCCGAAGCGATGGGCCGAGTTGAAACCGTGTTCGGGGTGGTGGCTGACGATACCGCCGGCCTCTTGCCCGCGATGTTGCAGCGCGTGCAGGCCCAGCGCCACGAAATTGGCGGCGTCCGACAGGCCGATCACGCCGAAGATGCCGCACTCCTCTTTCAGTTTGTCATCGTCGAAAGGGTGCGCGGGGGGCATTTGGCAAGGCACGGGGGGCAGCTCCGAATCCGTCGTCTGGCTTGGCCCCGTTCTAATGGCTGACGCGGCCCATGTCACGAAAGGATCACATAACGGGCCGGCCCGAAGGCCGGGGTGTGGCGATTTGGGCCGGATTACTCGGTGCAGCTGCCCACCAGTGCCTCGTATTGGGCGGTCAGCCATTGCAGCGCGCCTTCGGGATTGTTCTCTTCGATTGTGCCGGTCAGGCGCGAGAACACGCGGTGCGAGCGCGAATCGTCGATCATCTTGATGTCCTGGCTGGTGATCACCGTGTCATAGACGAAGAACGCGATCGCCACGAGAAGGATGCCGCGCAGCACCCCGAAGAGGAAGCCGACGCCCTGGTCCAGCCCGCCCAGCACCGAGCGTTGCACCAGCGAGGAAAACAGCGGCGTGATCAGCGACATCACCACCAGCGCCACGGCAAAGACCGCCGCGAAGCCGGCGATCATCGACAATTCGCAGCTGCCGGCCAGAAGCTTTTCCCCGACATAGGGGATTTCCATCATCAGCGGCCGGGCCTGCGGCGCGAACATGAAGGCCAGGATGGCGGCGACGACCCAGCCGGCGATCGCCAGCGCCTCGCGGACGAAGCCGCGGGAATAGGCCAGAAGCGCCGAGACGACGATGACCAGCGCCACGACGCCGTCGATGATGGTAAAGCCTTCCATGGTGCGTCCTTCGTCCTTTGCGCTGCCGCGATGCGGGGCTTATCCCGCGCCGAACACCTCGCCCACGAAACCGGTCAGGTCGCGCATCCGGGTCAGTTTCATGCCGCGGATCGTTGCTGCCTTGCCGCCTTCGGGCGTGATGGCAGAGGTGAAACCAAGTTTTTGCGCTTCTTTCAACCTGTTTTCGGTCTGGCTGACCGCGCGCAGGGCACCCGAGAGGCTGATTTCGCCGAAAACCACGGTGTCGGCAGGCAGGGCGGCGTCTTCCCGCGCCGACAGAAGCGCCGCCGCCACGGCCAGATCGGCGGCGGGTTCCGAGATCTTCATGCCGCCCGCGACGTTGAGATAGACGTCGAGCCCGGCGAAGGGAATGCCGCAGCGGGCCTCGAGCACGGCGAGGATCATCGCCAGCCGGCCGCCGTCCCAGCCGACCACGGTGCGGCGCGGCTGCGAATGCGGGGAAGGCGCCACAAGCGCCTGAAATTCCACCAGAACCGGGCGCGTGCCTTCGATCCCGGCGAAGACGGCCGAGCCGGGGTCGGGGCGCCGCGTTCGGAGGGAACAGCGCCGAGGGGTTCAGCACCTGCGACAGGCCGGCGCCGGTCATCTCGAACACGCCGATCTCGTCCGCCGGGCCGAAGCGGTTCTTGACGGCGCGCAGGATGCGGAACTGGTGGCCGCGCTCGCCCTCGAAATAGAGCACGGTGTCGACCATGTGCTCGACCACGCGGGGGCCGGCGATCTGGCCTTCCTTGGTGACATGGCCGACCAACACGACGGAGATCCCCATCCGCTTGGCAAAGCTGGTCAGCTCATGCGCGGCGGCGCGAACCTGGGAAACCGAGCCGGGCGCGCTGTCGACATTGTCGGCCCACATGGTCTGGATCGAATCGATGATGGCCAGCCCTGGGCGTTCGGCCTCGAGCGTGGTCAGGATGTCGCGCAGGTTGGTTTCGGCCGCCAGTTGCACCGGCGCGTCGGTGAGGCCGAGGCGCTGCGCCCGCATCCGCACCTGCGCGCTGGCCTCTTCGCCGGAAACATAGATCGTTTTCAAACCCTTGCGGGCGAAAGCTGCGGCAGCTTGCAAGAGCAGGGTGGACTTGCCGATACCCGGATCGCCGCCCACCAGGATGGCCGAAGCCGGCACCAGCCCGCCGCCCAGAACGCGGTCCAGTTCGCCCATCCCGCTGGTGGTGCGTGGTGGCGGCGCCTCTTGCGTGGCCAGATCGGTCAGAACCATCGACCGGCCGCGCTGGGCGCCGAGCGTCTTCGAAGCCGGGCCGCCGGTGCTGAGCGGCGCCTCTTCGACGATGGAATTCCATTCGCCGCAGGCATCGCAGCGGCCGGACCATTTCGAATGGCTGGCGCCGCAGGCGGTGCAGGTGAAGCTGGGGGTCTTGGCCATGATCAGCGTGATGCATGAGCGCGGCCCCGGCGTCAAACGTGAATTGCGGGGCAGTCTGACGGCAAAGGGTTAACGGCGGGATAAGGAACCGCACAGGGCCGGGGCCGGGCCGGTCGCCGATCTATTCGGCGGCGCTGTGCAGGTCGATCACCTTGCGGCGCTGACGGTCGCGGCGCGGGATCGCCTCCATCCCCAGATCGGGCATCATCACGTAGAGCTCGTCGCGCAACCGTTCCAGCTGGGCCGCGGCGACGCTTTCCTCGAGCTCGACCATGGTCAGCCAGTGCTTCAGCTCCTGATGCAGGACATTGGCCTCGTCCAGGCGCTTGTTGAAGCGTTCGACTTCTTCCTGGCGCTGTTTGAGGAAGGCCTTGGCACGGTTGATGTTTTCGTTGGAATAGGTCGCGGCCAGGTCGCGGGAGATATAGCTCATCTGGGCGGCCAGTTCGAGGATCTCGGGTTCCAGATTGCCGAGGTCGGGATGGGTGCGCAGCCAGGTCAGCCTCTCGCGCATGGCGTCGAACTCCGGGCCCAGCTTGAAGGCGTCGTCGCGGTCGGCGGCGTGGGCATGGTGATAGGCGCGGGCGACGTCCTCGATCCCCATGGAAAAGGCGCGGTGCGAATCCTCGAGCCGCAGAATGCGCTGGATGCCGGGCAGGAAGAAGAGCAGCGTAACGGCCATGACCGTCAGGCCGGCCTGCAGGTAAATCCCCGCGTTTGCAATGGTTTGGTCGCCGGCTTTCACGTCGATCTGCAGCCAGGGCCAATAGCCGATGGCCGAGAGCAGCGTCGCCGTCAGGATGGCAAGGGTGAACAGGATGACGGCCGCATAGGCGATCCTGTGCATGACAATCAGGGCGAGCGCCCCCGCCGATTGGAAATTGGCCCCCATGACACCCCCCACGGACGTCAGAAATCTGAATAACGCTATGAGCTTACGCGCACTCGCGACGGCAAGGCAAAGGGTTTCCGCAATGGTGGCAGAAAAGGGGTTTATTGTTTCGTATCGTCAATCAATACGGCTTTGCTGCGAATACTGTTTCGTCAGGATGGATATTACCAGAGAGGCGAGGATGCAGGCGGTGAAGAGGTAGAGGCCCCAGGCGGTTTCGATCTTGCCGATTCCGATGCCCTTCGAGAGCGTGATATAGACCGCGATCAGGAAGATGTCGGCCATCGCCAGTTTGCCCAGGATATGCAGCACCGGCAGCAGTTTCTCGGACAGCAGGCCGAAATGCAGAAGCCCCAGGCCGATGGTCTTCATATAGGGCGCGAAGAGGGCGAAGAACGTCACCAGGAGCGCCAGGTAAACATCTGATTTCCAAAGGCTTTGCAGGCCGGAGACGACGCTGATCTCGTTCAGCGAGAAGAGCGGCAGCCCGAGCCCGGCGCGCATCAAGGGGGCGAACCAGGCGATGGGAAACAGCACGATCAGCGAGAGATTGGCAAGCCGCAGCATGGCGCCTCCGAAGCAGTCCGACCCCAGAGGTAAGGGCCGTGGCGCGCGGTTGCAAGCCGGCCGGTTTACCGGGGCTTAACCAAGATGACCGTGCGCTGCCGGGCGAAAACGCCTGTCTGCACCCGGGCTGCCCGCCGGCTGCTCTCTGTCTGGCGCACGGTGGTTGATCGTTGGTTAACGCGAAAGGTTAAACGGGCGCGCGGTCGGGCCCTGGTCGCCATTCAGCGCACGGCCTCGATCGGGCCTTCGGCGCGGCCGTGGATGAACTGGTCGAGATAGGGGTCGCCGCTGGCGTCCATCCGGGCGACCGGGCCGGTCCATTTGATCACCCCGTCATGCAGCATGGCGACATTGTCGGCGATGGCGCGCACGGATGACATGTCGTGGGTGATGGTCATGGCGGTGGCGCCCATCTCGGTCACGATCTCGCGGATCAGCTCGTTGATGACGCCGGCCATGATCGGGTCGAGGCCGGTGGTGGGCTCGTCGAAGAAGATGATCTCGGGCTCGGCGGCGATGGCGCGGGCGAGGCCGACGCGTTTCTGCATGCCGCCGGAGAGTTCCGCCGGGAAGAGATCGGCGACCGAGGGCTTGAGGCCGACGCGGCGCAGTTTTTCGATGGCGATCTCGCGGGCCTCGGCCTTGGGGCGCTTGAGCGAGCCGCGCAAGAGGCGGAAGGCGACGTTCTGCCAGACGGTGAGCGAATCGAACAGGGCGCCGCCCTGGAACAGCATCCCGAAGCGGGCGAGGAAGGCGTCGCGGTCGCCCTTGGTCACGTCCTGGCCGTCGAGGGTGATGGCGCCGCGGTCGGGGGTGACGAGGCCGAGGATGCATTTCAGCGCCACCGATTTGCCGGTGCCCGAGCCGCCGATGATCACCATCGAGGTGCCGCGGGGGATGGTCAGGTTCACCCCTTGCAGGACCTTGTTGGCGCCGAAGGCCTTGTGGACGTCTTTGAGCTCGATCATCGGGCGGTGGCCTTGGTGGTGAGACCCGGGGCGCTGCCCCGGACCCCGGAGTATTTGCGGAAAGATGAAAGGGGGCGGTGGAGCGTCATGCCGAGAAGAAGAGTTCGGTGAGAAGGTAGTTGGCGGCGAGGATCAGCACGGAGGCGGCGACCACGGCGGATTTGGTGGCACGGCCGACGCCCTGGGCGCCACGGCCGGAATGCATGCCGTAGAAGCAGCCCATGGTGGCGACGATGAAGCCGAAGACCGCGCCCTTGATCAGGCCCGAGATCACGTCCCAGGCTTCGAGGAAGTCGGCGGTGTTCTTCAGGTAGGCGGCGGCGTTGAAGCCGAGCCGATGGGTGCCGACCAGATAGCCGCCCATGATGCCGATGGCGTCGCCGACGCCCACGAGCACCGGCACCGCCAGGGTGGCGGCCAGGACGCGCGGCAGGGTGAGGTATTTCATCGGGTGGGTCGAGAGGGTGACGAGGGCGTCGATCTGTTCGGTCACCTTCATGGTGCCGATCTCGGCCGCGATCGAGCTGGCGACGCGGGCCGCGACCATGAGGCCGCCCAGCACCGGGCCCAGTTCGCGGGCCATGCCGATGGCGACGATCGAGGGCACCACCGATTCGGCGTTGAAGCGCGAGCCGCCGGCATAGATCTGCAGCGCCAGGGCGCCGCCGGTGA
Source organism: Paracoccaceae bacterium (assembly GCA_041397165.1). GTDB lineage: Bacteria > Pseudomonadota > Alphaproteobacteria > Rhodobacterales > Rhodobacteraceae > JAWKXE01. Next base: position 71,346 of record JAWKXE010000009.1, read on the forward strand.
AGAGCGCGGTGAGGCCGACGACGGGCAGCGACAGCCAGCCGATCTGGATCAGGGCGTGGAGAAATTCGCGCGCATAGAAGGGCGGGCGCAGGAGGTGGGTGACGGTCTGGCCCGCGAAGAGCGCGACCCGGCCGACGAGCGCGAGCGCCGCGAGGACCGGCCGGCCGATGGCGGCGAGGGGCGCGGTGAGCGTCATCCGCCGATATAGCGCCGCGCATAGCGGGCCCCGAGCGAGGTGAGGAGTTCATAGCCGATGGTGCCGGCATCCTGCGCCAGGGCATCGACCGGCTGGTTGGGGCCGATGATTTCGAGCGATACGGGCGTCTCGGGCAGGTGGCCGATGTCGACGCTGATGAGGTCCATCGAGACGCGGCCCAGGATCGGGCAGGGCGTATCGCCGTGCCAGAGCTGGCCGGTATGCGACAGCGCCCTGTGGAGGCCGTCGGCATAGCCGCCCGAGACGGTGGCGACGCGCGCGGGCGCCTCGGCCGTCCAGGTGTTGCCGTAGCCCACGGTTTCGCCCGGTTCGACATCGCGGATCTGGATCACCGGCAGGTCGAGCCGGACGACCGGCGTGGCGAGATCGAAGGGCAGGCCGCCATAGAGGCCGATGCCGGGGCGGGTGACGTCGAAATGATAGTCCGGCCCCAAGAGGATGCCGCCGGTGGCCGAGAGCGAGCGCGGCACGCCGGTGCCTTCGGTCATCGCGACGAAGGCGGCGAGTTGCTGGCGGTTCATGTCATGGGCGGGCTCGTCGGCGCAGGCGAGGTGCGACATGAGCAGCGTCGGCGCCTGGGCGAGGGCGATGTCGCGGATGGCGGCCCATTCGGCGGGCTCCATCCCCAGCCGGTTCATGCCGGTGTCGAGCTGGATGCCGAAGGGCGCGCCGGGCAGGGCCTCGACATGGCGGAGGAGTTGATCGACGCTGTTGATCATCGGGGTCAGGGTCAGATCGCCGATCATGTCGGTATCGCCCGCCATGTGGCCCGACATGACGTTGATCTCGGGGCCCGGGCCCAGGGCTTCGCGCAGGGCGGCGCCTTCCTCGGCCACGGCGACGAAGAAGCGCCGGGCGCCGGCACGGGCGAGCGCCCGGGCGATGCGGGCGGCGCCGAGGCCATAGCCATCGGCCTTGACCACGGCGCCGGGTTCGGCGGTGCCCAGGGCGGCGAGGCTGCGCCAGTTCTGCACCAGCGCGTCGAGGTCGATTGTCAGGGTTCCGGTAGCCATGGCGCTTTGTTCACGCGGCGCGGCACGAGGTCAAGGGGGAAAGGGGGCGCGTCGCTCCCTGACGGGCGCGCCTCGCCTCCGATCGGCGAGGCCGTCCGTCAGGATGGACGAGCGGCCAGTTCGGCGAGTTTCAGGCAGGTTTGGGTGGCGGTGCCCATATCCTGCACCGAAATCCATTCCAGCGGCCCGTGCAGTTCCTGCATCCCGGTGAAGATATTGGGGCAGGGCACGCCCATTTCCGTCAGGCGCGAGCCGTCGGTGCCGCCGCGGATCGGCTGCGAGACGGGTTCGAGCCCGACGGCGCGGGTGGCGGCGCGGGCCAGCTCGACCGGGGTCATGTCGTTTTCCAGCCAATAGCGCATGTTGCGGTATTGCGGGCGGATGTCGCAGGTGACGGTGGCGCGCGGTTCGGTGGCCTGAACCGTGGCGCAGACCTGGCTGAGCAGCGCGCCCTTGGCGGCCAGCCCGTCCAGTTCGAAGTCGCGCAGGATGAAATGCAGTTCGGCCGAGGCCGCGGTGCCGGCCATGTTGGTGATCATGATGAAGCCGTCGCGACCCTCGGTCGTTTCGGGCGTCAGGGTGACCTGCGGCAGGGTCTGGATGATCTTGGCCGCGAGGTGCAGCGCGTTGACCAGCTTGTCCTTGGCCGTGCCGGGGTGGATCGAGACGCCGTCGATCTTCACCGTGGCGCCATCGGCCGAGAAGCTCTCATAATCCAGCTCGCCCAGGGCGCCGCCATCGAAGGTGAAGGCGAAATCGGCGCCCAGATCGGCGGGCAGGTCCGCGTGCACGCCACGGCCGATTTCCTCGTCCGGAGTGAAGGCGATGCGGATGGGCCCGTGCGGGATCGACGGATTGTCCAGCAGGTGCCGCGCGGCGGTCATGATGATCGCCACGCCGGCCTTGTCGTCGGCGCCCAGAAGCGTGGTGCCCGAGGCGGTGACGATGTCATGCCCCTGCTTGCTGCCGAGATAGGGCGAGACGGCGGGCGACAGGGTGGGCGGGGCGTCGGGGAAGGTAATCTCGCCGCCGTTATAGCCCCGGATCACCCGGGGCTTCACGCCGGTGGCGTTGAAGGCGGGGGCGGTATCGACATGCGCCAGAAGGCCCAGGGTGGGCGCGCCTTCGACGGTGGCCGGGAGGGTGGCCAGCACGGCGCCATAGGCGGTGAGGGTCACGTCGCTGGCGCCGATCTCTTCCAGCTCGGCCTTGAGCAGGCGCTGCATGTCGAGCTGGATCGCGGTCGAGGGGGTGGCGGACGCGTGCTCGTCGCTCTGGCTGTCGATGGCGGTATAGCGCAGGAGGCGGGCCTCAAGCTCGGCGTCGAAGGGGGTTTTCATGGCGGCTCCGGGTCAGGCTGGGAGGGGATCAGGCGGTTTCGGGTTTGTGGCGGTCATAGGCGGCGCCCAGTTCGGCGCGCAGGAAGGCGCCGAAATCGAGCGGCTCGAAGCGGGGCGTGCCGGTGCCGGCAAGCGGGGCAATCTCGGCGCTGACATGCGGGTCGAAGAAGAAGGGCACGGAATAGCGTTCGCGGCCCGAGCGGTTGATGACGCGGTGGGGCGTCGAGCGCAACCTGCCGTTCGACATCCGGTGCAGCATGTCGCCCACGTTGACGACGAAGGCACCGGGCATCGGCGGGGCGTCGATCCAGGCGCCGTCCGTGGTCATCACCTGCAGCCCGCCGACATCGTCCTGGGCCAGGATGGTGAGCGCGCCGAAATCGCAATGCGGCGCCGAGCCATAGAGGTCGTCGGGCGCCGTGGCGGGCGCGGGCGGGTAGTGCAGCAGGCGCAGCCAGGTGGTGGGGGTGTCGAAACCGGCGAGCGCTTGCGCCTGGGCCTCGGGCGTGGCGCCGGTGGCGGCCAGCGCGGCGTGGATCAGGCGCCGGCCCAGGGCGGTGAGGGCGGCGTTATAGGCTTCGAGCGTGGCGCGGAAGCCCGGCAGGGCGGGCCATTGGTTGGGGCCCGAGAGGAAAGCGTCCGGGTCATGCGCCGCATCCTCGCGCATCATCATGAAGCTTTCCGACTGGTTGGGTTTGGTGACCTCGGCCAGTTGCGAATTCACATCCGTCGAGGTGGCGAGGGGGATATAGCCGCGATGGTTTTCATCCAGCGCGACCTGCATCTTGTCGCCGAGCGGCAGGGCGTGGAAGCGGCGGTTGGCCTCGAACACGGCGGCGCGCAGGGCGGGGTCGATGCCGTGGCCGGTGATATAGCCGAAGCCGACCCCGCCATAGGCGCGGGCGAAGGCGGCGGGCAGGTCGGGCTCGGAGCCGAGGTCGATGACGGGGATGGCGTTCATGGCCGCGAACCTGCGCCGGGTGCGGGCCGAGTGCAAGGCCTTGCGTCAGTAATCCCAGACGCGGCCGGTGTTGCGCTCCCAGATCGTCTCGCCGATGAAGCAGTTATAGGCGCTGACCGGGATCGGGCGCGGTTCGGCATGGCGGAGCGGCACCAGACCGGCGATTTCCAGCACCAGCTTGCGGCGGATGGCGTCGGTGAATTCCTCCCAGCGGTGGACCGGCAGGACGAAGGCGCCGGGGCCGCCGGTGACGCATTCGGCGTAATAGCGGTCGAGATCGGGGATGCCCCAGATATCGGCGGATTTGCCGGGCATCATCAGCGGCAGCCCGTTGATGACGATCCCCTGCGACAGGACCCGGTCGCGGGCGGCGGTGACGGGCGGGCCCATGTTGTTGGGGCCATCGCCCGAGATGTCGATGACGCGGCGCAGGCCTTTGAAATCATTGGTATCGATCGAGTTTTCGGCGGCCAGGAGGATGGAGGAGATCGAGGTGCGCTTGCGCGGGTTCTCGAAATTCGAGGCAATGAGCTCGGCCACGCCGGACATGTCTTCGAGCGTCTCGACCCGGGTCCAGGGGACGATCACCTTGTGGCTGCCGGCGCCAGCCCATTCGACATAGGTGAGCGCGATGGTGCCCAGCATTCCGCCGCGGATCGCATCCATCACCCGCGGGCTGAGCAGCGCCGCGACATAGCCCTGGCGTTGCAGGTCGAGCTCGTCGAAGGACATGGATTGCGACACGTCGACGGCGAGGAACAGTTCGAGATCGACCTCTTCCGCCATGAGGGGGGCTGCAAGGAGGGCGAGGAGGAAGAGAAGCGCACGCATGGGCTGTATTCAACCCGCGCCGCGCCGCGCCTGTCCACTTTTATTTGCCGGGCACGGCGGTGGAGTGCCACCAGATGCGGACCTCGCGGGCGCGGCCATCGGGGGCGAAGCTGGCCACCAGCGTGCCATCGAGGATCATCCGCGGCAGCGGATCGCCGGGGCGCCGGTCGGGCAGGCCGGTGCCGGTGGACTTGGCCCAGATCTCGAACAATTCCTCGGAGGCGACCTGATATTCGACATGCCAATGCGCGATGCCGCCGCCCGGGGTTTCGGCCAGCACCTCGTTCACATGGGTGATGTCGGTCTGGAGCTTGATCCGGTCCCAGTAGGTCTTGCGTTTGTCGAAGCTGTCCTGACACTGGAAGGGGGTGTTCCAGTATTGCCCGTCGGGGGTGAAGAGCGCGGCGAAGCCTTCGCTGTCCTGGTCGAGCCAGACGCGGGCATAGGCGTCCATGAAGGCGTGGATCGGCATCAGAAATCGTCGCCCGAACCCTGTTGCCAGGGCTTCACCAGATTGCCGAAACGGGTGAATTCGGACTCGAAGCTGAGTTCGACCGTGCCGATGGGGCCGTGGCGCTGCTTGCCGATGATGACCTCGGCCTTGCCGTGCAGGCGGCTCATGCGTTCCTGCCAGTCGGCCATCTCATCGAGGCGTTCCTCGGAGGGTTTTTCGCGCTCGACGTAATATTCCTCGCGGAAGACGAACATGACGACGTCGGCGTCCTGTTCGATCGAGCCGGATTCGCGCAGGTCGCTGAGTTGCGGGCGCTTGTCGTCGCGGGATTCGACCTGGCGCGAGAGCTGTGAGAGGGCGATGACCGGGATGTTAAGTTCCTTGGCGATGGCCTTGAGACCCATGGAAATCTCGCCGATTTCCTGCACCCGGTTGTCGGACATGCCGCGCACCAGTTGCAGGTAGTCGACGATCAGAAGGTCGAGCCCGTGGGTGCGCTTCAGCCGCCTTGCGCGGGCGGCGAGCTGGGCGATGGGTATGGCGGCGGTGTCGTCGATATAGAGTGGGCAGGATTCCAGCGCCTTGGCGGCGTCGACGAAGCGGCGGAACTCGCCCTCGTCCATGTCGCCCTGGCGGATCTTGTGCGATGAGATTTCCGAGGCCTCGGCGAGGATCCGGCCGGCAAGCTGTTCGGCGCTCATCTCGAGCGAGAAGAAGCCGACGACGCCGCCGTCGATGGCGCCCTCGGTGCCGTCGGGCTTGATGCCGCGGCGATAGGCCTTGGCGATGTTGAAGGCGATGTTGGTGGCGAGCGAGGTCTTGCCCATCGAGGGCCGGCCGGCGAGGATCAGGAGGTCGGAGGGGTGCAGGCCGCCCAGCTTCTGGTCCATGTCGATGAGGCCGGTGGAAAGCCCGGCGAGGCCGCCTTCGCGCTGATAGGCCGCGTTGGCCACGTTAACCGCGTCTGTTACCGCCTTGAGAAAGCTTTGAAATCCGCTTTCGGTCTGGCCTTGTTCGGCAAGCCGGTAGAGCGCCTGTTCGGCCTCGACGATCTGTTCCTTGGGTTCCGAGGCGATATCGACCTTCGATGCCTTGGCCGAGATGTCGCGGCCCAGCTGAATGAGATCGCGGCGCACGGCGAGGTCATAGATCATCTGGGCATAGTCGCGCACCGCGAAGGCCGAGATGGCGGCGCCGGCGAGGCGGGCGAGATAGGCGGGGCCGCCAAGCTCCTTAAGCCCCTCGTCATCCTCGAAGAAGGCCTTCAGCGTCACCGGCGAGGCGAGGTTGTTCTTGGCGATCCGCGCGGCGGCGGTCTCGAAGATGCGGGCATGGACCGGGTCGTAGAAATGGTGCGGCCCGATGATGGCGGCGACCCGGTCGTAGATGTCGTTATTGGTCAGGATCGCGCCCAGAAGCTGCTGCTCGGCCTCGATCGAATGCGGCATGGTGTCGGGGGACTGGATCTCGGCCCCGGTCGGATTGAAGCTGCTCTGGTCGTTCATCTCGGTCCACATCTCCCCATCGGGGCGGTGATATGCGGGGCTGGGCGGCGGGGGCAAATTGTATGTTTCTGTGGATAGTTTGCCGATAGCAGATTTTGTGGCGGTTTGGAAGGATTTCGGCGCAGTCCCACATGATCTGGTAGGGAAGGCGGGGAAAGGCGCGGCGATTTTCCCACGCTGGCCGAGGGGCGGGGCGGGGGCACCACGGCGTCAGGCGCGAATCGGCGGGGCGTTGGATGGTGGGTTGGCACCCACCCTACGAATGCGCCTCTTGCCATTTGCGCGGGTCGCCCAGGAAGGCCTCGACCCCCTCGAGGGTTTCGGCGTCGAAGCTGCCCTGCGCCTTGGCCTCGGCCAGGACGTCCCACCAGGTGCAGAGATAGTGGAGCTGCACGCCGTGATCGCCCAGCGTCTTCTCGGTTTCCGGGAAGATGCCGTAGTAGAAGATCACCGCCGTATGGGCGCAGGTGGCGCCGGTGTCGCGGATGGCGTCGACGAAGGAGAGCTTGGAGCCGCCATCGGTGGTCAGGTCCTCGACCAGCAGCACGCGCTGGCCTTCCGTCATGGCGCCTTCGATGCGGGCGTTGCGGCCGTAACCTTTGGGTTTCTTGCGAACGTAAGTCATCGGCAGGCCGAGCCGTTCGGCCACCAGGGCGGCGAAGGGGATGCCGGCGGTTTCGCCACCGGCGATGTTGTCGAAGGCCTCGAAACCCGCGTCGCGCATCACGGTGACGGTCATGAAATCCATCAGGGTGCTGCGGATGCGGGGGTGCGAGATCGGGGTGCGGCAGTCGATATAGGTCGGGCTGGGCAGGCCGGAGGCCAGGGTGAAGGGTTCGCGCGCGTTGAAATGGACGGCCTTGATTTCCAGCAGCATCCGGGCGGTGAGGCGGGCGATTTCATCCTTGGGCGGGAAGGAGGAGGGGATCATGGGGGCAGGCCTTTGTTCTGGGTCGAGAGACCCGGGGGCGCTGCCCCCGGACCCCCGGGATATTTGGGGTCAGATGAAGGGGGTCAGGAGACGCTCCAGTGGATCGGGAAACCGGGGTCGAAGGTGGTGACGGTGTGGTCTCCGGCGGGGATCTTGGCGGGCCAGGTGATGGGCGCGCCCCTGGTGAGGGTGATGGTGTCGTCGTTCACCGGCAAGCCGTAGAAGGCGGGGCCGTGGAGCGAGGTGAAGCCTTCGAGCCGGTCGAGGGCATCTTCGGCCTCGAACGCCTCGGCCAGGATCGAGAGGGCGTTGGGGGCGGTGAAGCAGCCCGCCGAGCAGCATTCGCTTTCCTTGGCATGGGTCGGGTGCGGCGCGCTGTCGCTGCCGAGGAAGAAGCGCGTGTCGCCAGAGGTGGCGGCGGCCATCAGGGCGCGGCGGTGGTCGGCGCGTTTCAGGATCGGCAGGCAGTAGTAATGCGGCCGCATCCCGCCGACCAGCATGGCGTTGCGGTCGAGGATGAGATGCTGGACGGTGATGGTGGCGCCGAGGTCTTTCGCCTCGGATGTCACGTAATCGACGCCTTGCGAGGTGGTGAGATGTTCCATCACCACGCGCAGGCCCGGGGTGGCGCGGCGGACCGGGTCGAGGACGCGGTCGATGAACACCGCCTCGCGGTCGAAGATGTCGATGGCGGGGTCGGTGACTTCGCCATGGACGCAGAGGGGGCAGCCGATTTCTGCCATCTTCTCGAGCACCGGGCGGACCTTGTCGAAGTCGCGCACGCCGGAGGCGGAATTGGTGGTGGCGCCGGCGGGGTAGAGTTTCACCGCGGTGATCAGGCCCGAGGCATGGGCGGCGGCGACATCGGCGGGGTCGGTGTCCTCGGTCAGGTAGAGGGTCATCAGCGGGGTGAAGCGGCGGCCCGGGGGCAGGGCGGCGAGGATGCGGGCGCGGTAGGCTTCGGCCTCGGCCCCGGTGACCACGGGGGGCACCAGGTTGGGCATGACGATGGCGCGGGCGAAATGGCGGGCGGTTTCGGGCAGCACGGCCGCGAGCATGGCGCCGTCGCGCAGGTGCAGGTGCCAGTCGTCGGGGCGGCGGATGGTGATCTGGGTCATGGCGTCCGCTTAGCGCAAAGCGGGGGCGCTTTCCAGAGGGCTTGAAGGGGGCTCAGCCTTCGGTGGCGCCCTTGCCGGCGAGGATGCGGGGGCGGAAGCGGGCGATGCGGGCCAGTCGGGTTTCGGGCTTTTTGGCGCCGGCGAGGGCGATGGCATAGCTGCGTTGCCGGCCGGGGGTGAGGGCGCGGAAGGCCTGAGCCAGGTCGGCGTCGGTGTCGAGCGCGTCGGTCAGTTCGACGGGCAGGTCGAGCGGCGCGCGGGTCTTCGGGGCGGTGCGGCCGGCTTCGGCATGGGCCTTGGCCTGGTGCAGGAAGGCACGGATCGCGGCCGCGTGGCCGGCGACCTGCGCCGGGTCGGTGAAGCGCAGCATGTCGGCCTCGCGGCTGTTGGGGCCGCGCCGTTGCAGCAGGTTTCCCGGGTCGTCGAGCAGGGCGGCATCGAACAGGGTCAGGCGGAAATCAGTGCGGAAGGCGCCGATCAGCGCGATGTTGCGGCCGGCATGGGTATAGCAAGGATGGCCCCATTTCACGGTTTCGCCAAGGCCCGCGTCGCGGCAGAGGCGGCGTAGCGCGGCGAGGCCGTCGGCCCAGGTCCGGGTCGAGCAATCGGGGGTGGCGAAGCGGGCACAGCGGCCGCAGCCCTTGGTGAAATAGGTGTCGGCCTTTGTGATCATCGTCGTCCTGCGCCCTGTCGGTGACTGGGCCGCAGGATAACAGGACGGGCGCGGCGTGTCGCGCCCCGCGCGGTGGCGCGGTCAGAGGCGGGCCGGGGGAATGTCGATATTGCCGTCGTCGGCCTCGCGCTCGAGGGCGCGCAGGCGGCGGGCGAAGCGCGGGGCGTTGTCGAGGCGGCGCAGCACGTTGCGGCAAACCATGGCCGAGAGCCAGGGGCGATCCTGGCGGTCGACCGCGGCGAGAATGCCGCGCAGGTAGGGCGGGTAATCGCGCCGGGCGCGCGTCAGCCGGGCGAAGGAGAGCGTGTCGAGCCTGCCGGCGGCGGCGCTTTGCAGGAGCGGCAGCAGGGTTTTCATCTCCAGCAGTTCGGTCTGGATCGCCGAGCCCATGAAGCGCAGGCGATACTTGTCGACATTGGGCCGGGTGAAGAGCGCGGCGTGCATCGCATCGAGTTCGACCCGGGGGTCGTAGATGACGAAGGCCCGGGCGGCGGCGTCGAGCATGTCGGGGGCATAGCCGTAGCGGTCGGTGAAGGAGGTGCGGCGCATGTGAATGAAGCGGTCGTCCCATTCGGTGACGCGCGGGTCGAGCGTGGCCTGGGGCTGGATCGCCAGCACGGTCGAGCCGGGGGCGGCGACCGAGAAGGCGCTCGCGGCATAGCCGCAGGGGCCGGCGCCGTAGAACAGGATGGTGTCGAATTCGTCGAAGAAGCCGTCGTCGATCAGGGCGTCGAAATAGCCATAGACCTCACGCGCGCGGAACCAGGTGTCGCCGTCCGAGATCACGCTGAGGGTGGACCAGCCATGCGCCGCGGCGGCGTCCCAGCCCAGCGGGCGGGCGGCGTCCGAGAGGGTCTGGATGCCCTGGATCGTCTCGAAGCTGACCAGCAGGGTGGAGCCGGCATCGACGAAGGCGGCAAGATGCTTGCGCCCGAGCGGCTGAAAATGGCCGCGGGCTTCGGCGATGTCGGCAAGCCGGGTCAGCCAGGCGGCTTTGTCGAGCCCGGCGAGCGAGAGTGCGGAAAGATCGTCCGTATCCTGCATCTTGTGCCTCTTGTCGCCCGCGCTTGGGTGCGTGGGACCTTGTTTGGGAGCAAGAGCTAGCCGGGGAATCGGGCGAAAATGCGCAAAATTTGAGGGGATTTCGGGGGGCTGCGTCCGGGCGGGGCGCGATCCTGCGGCGAAAGACCGGGGCGGGCGCGGGCGTCAGGCGGTCTTGCCGTTGCGGGCCTGCTGCATCAGGAAGCGGGCCGCCTGGGGCGAGACGGGGCGCGACGGCGGGGTTTGCAGCAGCCGGCCATAGAGGGCGCGGAAGGGTTCCTGCCCGAGAAGGTCGAGAAAGCGGGCCTTGCGCCAGGCGACGGCGGCGTCGTGCAGGCGGGCCAGTTCGGCATCGGCCTTGAGCGCGGCGAGGCGGGCGGCGCGGGGGCCGGCCAGGGCGGCGATGGAGAGGTCTTCCTCGGCCATGTAGTTGCGTTCGACCCAATAGTCGAGATCGAGCATATGGGTGTCGTGCACCGCCCGGCCACGGTCGGCCTTGAGCACGAAATTCTCCATGCTGCCAAGGGGATAGTGGTTGAGCTGCGCCAGGGCGTAATTGTGCCGGCCGAAGGGCGAGAAGATCTGGCCGGTCTTGAAGCGGTCCTCGAGCTCGCGGCCCTCGCCATCGAACCAGCGGGTCTGGCCGAGCTTGTCGTGCACCGGCGCGCGCGGGCGGTGGACGCCGAGTTTGCGATAGCTGCCGTCGTTGCGGAAGAGCGTCTTGAACATCGACGCGCGCCAGGGCCAGAACATGATCGCCGGCGCGGCATGGGTGAAGGTTTCCAGAACCGGCGTATCGTCATAGCGGGCCAGCCCCATCGAGCCGAAGAGCCGCCATGTGAGGGTGATGGCGGTGGCCTGGGGCAGGGCGGCAAGCAGCGCGGGGATGGTGTGATCGCCGGTATGGATGTTGATGAATTCGTCGACATCGAGGGCGACGATCCAGTCGGCCGCCTTCACCGCCTTGTGCCTGTCGGCCTGTTTCATCGCGGTGAACTGGATGCCGCCCTTGTCATAGGGGCCGTCGTTGCGGATATGGGTCAGCTGGCCCAGTTCGGCCAGCCGGTCGAGCATGGCGTCGGTGCCGTCGTCGCAATCGTTCGAGAACACCAGGACATCGGTGATGCCGCAGGCCTGGTGATGCGCCAGCCATTCCAGCAGGAAGGCGGCTTCGTTTCGGACGGTGAGGACGGCGAGGATTTTCAAGAGGTTATCGCGGCTTTCTCAGGCGGGGTTCGGTATCGGCGGGGCAGGCGTCTCAGCTTTCCATGTCGAGGGCGAGGGCGTAGGCGACACGCTCGGTCTCGGTCAGTTCGATCTCGAGCGCCTGGTCGTAAAGCTCCTGGAACTCGGGCATGGCGTGCAACTCGTCGGCCTTGGCGCGGTGCCAGGCGAGGCCCTGGGCGTGCAGGTCGCGCAGCCGGTCGTCCTGCATCAGGCGCTCGACTTCGGCGCGGGTGCGGGGGATGTTGCGCTTGATGGTGATGTCGCGGTGGTCGGACCAGTCCATGCGGATCCAGTAGTTGATGCCGATCGAGCGGTCGACATGCAGGGCGCGGCCGCGCTGGCGTTTGATCAGGAAGGACTCGGCCGATCTGAGGGCATAGTGGTTGAGCTGGATCAGGTCGTAGCCGATGGATTTCTTCGAGTTGCGCCAGCCCTTCTTGGCCGCCTCGGCGGTCATGTCCTGGCCCGAGCCGTTGACCCATTTCACCTGGGTCTCGAAGGCCTGGTCGAGCTGGTTGGGGCGATGGCAGGAGAGTTTGGCATAGGCGCCGATGTTGCGATACATCGTCTTGAAGCCCCAGACGGTATGCGGCTTGGGGCAGAATTTCGGGGCGCAGCTGTCGAATTGCTCGATCACCAATTCGTCGCGCAGTTGGTGCACGCCGTTATGGCCAAAGAGCCGCCAGGTCATGGCGACATTGGTGGCATCGGGCACGCGGGCGAAGAAATCGGCCAAGGTGCCGTTGCCGCAGCGCACGTTGATGAACTCGTCGACGTCGATATGGGCGATCCAGTCGGCCTCGCGGATCAGCGGTTCCTTCAGCGCCTTGTTCAGCGCCGATTGCTGCGGCGAGTTGCCTTTCCAGTCGTCGTTGTTGCGGTGCTGGATCACGCCCATGGCTTGCAGCCGGTCGAGGATTTCGGCGGTGCCGTCGGTGCAGTCGTTGGTGTAGATCAGGAAGTTGTCGACGCCCATGGCGCGGTGATAGGCGACCCATTCGACGATATAGGGGGCCTCGTTCTTCATGCAGCCGACGATGACGTTGCCGGCCGTGCCGGGGGGCAGGTCGCGCGGCGGCACGGGGGTGTAGGCGGCGGCCAGCTCTTCCTCGTTCACGCGGCCGATATTGTTGTGCGGCGCGAAGGAGGAGTGGCGCAGCTTGGCGAAATTGGCCTGGGCCAGCGGCGGCAGGATGTCGCGCGCCTTGTCGGTGAGGCCGTCGGCGGCGGGCTTGCGGGGTTTGGCAGGCGCCTCGCCGGGCCCTTTCGTGCCCGTCTCGGCCGGCGGGGCGAGCTGTTCCAGCGCGGCGAGCTTGGTCTTCTTTTCGTCCCGGGTGGCGCGGTCGATGCGCCAGAGGAAGCTGAGCAGGTATTGCGAGGCGCGAAAGCCGTTGCCGGGGTCGGCTTCGGACCAGTCGGGCAGGGCGGCATCGGGGGCGATGCTGGCCGGGGTGAGCGCCGGGTGCGCCTTGGCCAGCGCCTGCATCTGCGGCTGGAAGGCCTGCGAGATGGCGGCCAGTGCGCCGGGGGCGATGGGCGGGCCATCGATTTCGATCTCGCCCAGCAGGTTGCGCCAGAGCGGGCGGGGCAGGATGCGTTTGCCGTCCGACAGCACCTTGAGGAAGAGCGTGTTGAGCCGGCGCGCGCGCGACAGGTAGGCCGCCGAGGGCTGGCTGGGGGGCGCGTCGGGCTCGGCCCGGCCGAGGGTGGCGTCGATGCCGAAGGCGGCGCGCAGTTCCTCGGTCGCGTCCGGGCCATGGAAGAGCGCGGGGTCATAGGGGCGCAGGGTGACGGCGCCGGCGCCGAACGTGCCGTCCCAGTGGTTCACAAGCCTTTGATAATCCAGCCAGAAGGGCGGCGCCTGGGTTTCGAGGAACTGGCCCGCCTGGGGGTCGATCCGATGCGCGTCGAGCAGGGCGTCATCCCACCAGTCGGGGCTGCCGGCCATCTCGAATTCCAGATCGAGCGGCGCGGCGCGGCCTTCCAGCACCTGCGCGGCATAGTGGCGGGCCAGGACGCGGCCGGGTTCGTCGATATGGGCGACGATTTCGATATCGTCCGAGAGCGGCAGCAGGAGCGCGCGCAGGCGGTCGAGCTCGGACGGCCGGGCCAGCGAGCTGCCCAGCTGCGAGGCCGAGAGGATCAGCCGGTCGGGTTTGTGGGTTTCGACCTCGCGCGCCAGGCCGGCGGCGACCTGGGCCAGAAGATCGGTCTGGGACTGCGGCGTGATGAAGCCGCGATTGAAGCGCAGCGGGTCGATATGGCCGGGGTCGGTGACGGCCATGAAAAGCCTTGTGTGGTTGCGCGCGCCGGGCGAGCGCGGGAACAGCACACCCTTCTGGATCAGGCCGTCGCGCTTGGCGTCGAGCACGGCTTGCAGGCGCTCGGCGCCGACCTGTTCGAGGCCGATATGCAGGAGGATCTTCATGATGCGGTCTCTTCGGTCTCTTCGGTCTTGGCGCCGGCGGTGTCATGGGCGTTGAGCCGCCCCCACCAGGGCATGTCGCGGCCGAGGAAGGCGCCGATCTGGCGGGGGGCGCCCGGGTCGGCGATGTCGTATTCCAGGAAATTCGCCCGTCCGTCGAAGATGCGGCGCAGGAAGGCATGGTGTGCGGCGATCCAGCGGGCGCGTTCGTGCAGCGTCTGGCCATAGGTGTGCGGCAGGCCGGGCACGGTGGAATTGGGCAGGCGGTCGGCGCCGAGGTCGGACCATCGAAGCATGCTCATGGCCTGATCCGACGGGTCGCGGGCCGAGGCGAGGAAGCGGATGCCGGGGTGATGGTCCTCGAGCGCCGATATCACGCCGAAATCGGTCTGCGGCCAGAGCGAATGCGGCCCCTTGAGGATGTTGATTTCGGAGAAGGCATCGAACTCGCCCAGCGTTTCCAGCGGGTCGCCCGAGGTGAAATAGCCCTTGTACATCTGGCCGCCGACACCGCGGCCGCGCAGGGCGCGGTTCTGCGTGTCCTTCCAGCGGATGCGATGGTCGGCCACCTTGAAGCCGGCCTCGCGCAGGGCGCGGGCCAGGGTGGTGGTGCCCGATTTCGGCAGGCCGAGGTTGACGACGATGAGGCGGCTCATGCGGCGGCCTCCGCCTCGGCGAGGTCGGCGAGGCCCAGTTCGGCCAGCATCGCCTCTTCCTGGGGGCTGATGCGGGGCGCCGCGCGCAGCTGGTCGTACATCGCGCGATAGGCCGGCTGGGCCAGCAATTCGTCGCGCTTGGCGATATGGGCGGCGACGGCGGCGGCGTGCAGGGCCGCGATCTCGGGGTCGGATTTCAGCTCGTCCAGCGCGGCGGTGAGGCCGGGCAGGTAGCGCTGGATCGAGGTGTCGAGAAAGGCGTCGTCATTCCGTTCGCGCCAATAGGTATCGTCGAAATCGCGGTTCTCGCGGTTCACGTCGCCACGGTCGTTCTTGACCAGATAGCTGTCGAGCGAGCGCAGCGCATAGTGGTTGAGCGTGGCGAAATCGCGCGCGCCCTTGGCCGGGAACTTGCGGATGCGGCGCGGGTTGGCGGCCACAAGGAAGCGGTGCGGCACGTCGTGGCCCGATCCGTCGGTCCAGCTGGGGCGCTTCTTCTTCGGCAGCTTGTCGCGGAAGAAGGGGCGGTGGGCGCCATAGTATTTCAGCGGGAAATCCTGGCGGACCAGCGATTTGACCTCGATCGCGGTTTCGCCGCACCAGAGGTCGGGATTGTGGGAGCGGGTGAATTGTTCGATGACGGGGCGGTCTTCGAAGGCCTCGATGCCGCAATCCGAGAAGAACTGGAAATTGACCGAGATGGTCTGGGGATCGCCGCAGGCTTTGACAAGCGCCGGGATGGTGTGATCGCCGACATGGATGTTGAGGAACTCGTCGACATCGGCGACCCAGACCCAGTCGGCCTGGGTCACGATGTCCTGTCCCTTGGCGTGTTTCAGCGCCTCCATCTGGTAATTGCGGCCCTCGGCCGGGTTTGGCAGGTGCCGCACCAGGCCGCGCGCCTCGAGCGCGTCGAGCAGTGTGTCGGTGCCGTCCGAGCAATCGTTGGAATAGAACAGATGATCGGTGACGCCGATCAGGCGGTTGAAGGCGATCCATTCCAGCAGGAAGGGCCCTTCGTTCTTCACGCAGGTGACGGCCGTGATACGCATCACCGCGCCCCCGCCGGTTGTCCGGATGGCCTGATCATCGTTCTGCCCGCCTTATACCTTTTACGTCCCGGCATTGATGCCGTGGTATTGTTGAGATTGAGCATCGCATTCGTTGCGAAAAACGTCAATCTTTCCGGGAATTTTAGCCGGCGGGCGCGCCGCAGCGCGCGGCGCTGTTGCTTGACGGCAGCGGTTTGCCATGCAGGGATGGGGCGAGGGAGGACGCGATGCAGGCGATGGGCTCGATTGACGATGTGGAGGCGATGCTGGCCGGGCAGGACTATGTCTGCGGCCGGGCGCTGGCGACGGTTGTGTTCCTGGCGTTGAAGCTGGGCCGGCCGCTGTTTCTGGAGGGCGAGGCGGGCGTCGGCAAGACCGAGATCGCCAAGGCGATTGCCAGCGGGTTGGGGCGGCGGCTGATCCGGTTGCAATGCTATGAGGGGCTGGATGCGGCCAGCGCGGTCTATGAATGGAACTTCGCGGAGCAGATGATCGCGATCCGCACCGCCGAGGCGGCGGGTGGGGCCGACCGTGACCAGCTGAAGACCGAGCTTTTCACGGAAGATTATCTGATCGAGCGGCCGCTGTTGCAGGCGATGCGGCCGCAGCCGGGCGGCGCGCCGGTGTTGCTGATCGACGAGCTGGACCGCACCGACGAGCCGTTCGAGGCCTTCCTCTTGGAAGCTTTGAGCGATTTCCAGGTGACGATCCCGGAACTGGGCACGGTGAAGGCGCCCGAGCCGCCGATCGTGATCCTGACCTCGAACCGCACCCGCGAGGTGCATGACGCGCTGAAGCGGAGGTGTCTCTATCACTGGGTCGATTACCCGTCCTTCGACCGCGAAATCGAGATCCTGCATGCCCGCGCCCCCGAGGCGGCGGCGGAGTTGAGCCGTCAGGTGGTGGGCTTCGTGCAGAAGCTGCGCACCGAGGACCTGTTCAAGCGCCCCGGCGTGGCCGAGACCATCGACTGGGCGAAATGCCTGCTGGCGCTCGATGTGATCGACCTGAGCCCCGAGGTGATCGCCGACACGCTGGGCGCGATCCTGAAATATCAGGACGACATCCAGCGGCTGCAAGGGTCCGAGGCGAAACGGTTGCTGGACGAGGTCAAGGCCAGTCTGGAGCCGGCTTGAGCGGTGCGGCGGTCAATCGAAATAGCGGGCGAGATCGGCGAGGTTGGAAAGCGGCGACAGGGCCGGGATGATGTTGCTGTTGGGCAAGGGGCGCAGCCAGCGGATGAAGCGCGGCCGTGTGTCCGGGTTGGGCCAGGCAAGGTGGCAGACGAAATAGGGCGCCTGCCAGCCTTCGGCTGCGTAGACCACGTCGTCAGAGCCGCCGAAGCGGGCCACGGCGCGAGGTGCGTAGGCGAAGATCGGGTGAGTCCGGCCGATCTCGCGGGCGAGTTGCTCCTGAAAGGTCTCGGTCTGTTCGGGCGAAAGCGGATACCAGCCTTCGGGAAGCGCGGTGGAGAGATCGTCGTCCATGCTGCAATGAAACCAGAGCCGGCGGAGACGCACAATGTCTGAGTTTCCCGCGCTCGATCTGCCGGACAACCCGAAGCTTGCCCACAACATCACCCATTTCGCCCGCGCCCTGCGCAAGGCGGGGCTGCCGATCGGGCCGGGGCGGGTGATCGACGCCATTCACGCGGTCGAGGCGGCGGGGTTCACCGAGAAGCAGGACTTCTTTTGGGTGCTGCACGCCTGTTTCGTGAACCGGCCCGAGCATCGGAGGGTCTTTGCCCAGGTCTTCCGGCTCTATTGGCGCGATCCGCGCTATATGGAGCACATGATGGCGATGATGCTGCCGGCCATTCGCGGTGTGCAGGAAGAGCGGAGGGGCGAGGCCGGCGAGAAGCGCGCGGCCGAGGCGCTGCTCGACGGGGTGAACCGCGACCTGCCCGATATGGCCGAGGGCCCCGAGGACGAGGTGCAGATCGAGATCGACGCCAGCGCCACCATGTCGGGCGAGGAGCGCCTCCGGACGCTCGATTTCGAGCAGATGAGCACCGACGAGATCGCCCAGGCCAAGCGGATGCTGAGCAAGCTGACGCTGCCGGTGAAGCCGATCCCGTCGCGGCGGACGGTGGCCTCGCCTCTGGGCGCGCGGCTGGACTGGCGGCGGACGCTGCGCGCGTCGATGCGGCGCGGCGGCGAGCTGAACCGGCTGGAGATGAAGGCGCCAAGGATGCGCTGGCCCAATCTGGTGGTGCTCTGCGACATCTCGGGCTCGATGAGCCAGTACAGCCGCATGGTGCTGCATTTCCTGCACGCGGTGGCGAACCAGAAGGGCGCGGGCTGGGCCCGCGTGCACGCCTTCACCTTCGGCACGCGGCTGACCAACATCACCCGGCATCTGGCCACCCGCGACGTCGATCAGGCGCTGGCGGCGGCCGGGGCCGAGGCGCAGGATTGGGAGGGCGGCACGCGGATCGGCCAATCCCTGCGCGCCTTCAATCGCGACTGGTCGCGCCGGGTGATGGGGCAGGGGGCGGTGGTGCTGCTGATCACCGACGGGCTGGACCGCGACGATGTCGAGGTTCTGGAGCATGAAATCCAGCGCCTGCAGCTGTCGTCGCGGCGGCTGATCTGGCTCAATCCGCTGCTCAGGTGGGAGGGGTTCGCGCCGAAGGCACGCGGCATCGCGGCGATGCTGGGCCATGTCGACACCTTCCGCGCCGGCCATTCCATCGCCACGCTGGAGGAGCTGGCCGAGGCGATCTCGCGGCCCGACGACGCGGGCGAGAAGGCGCGGATGCTGGCGATGCTGCGCGACGGTTGAGGCGGGCGCGATCCTTCGGCGAAGAACCGGGCGCCGGGGTCAGCGCGGCGGTTGGCAGTTGCTGTCGGGCAGGCGGACGAGGGTGAGGCCGGCGGCGGTCTGGGACCGGGGGAGGGTCCGGACCTGCGCCTGGTCGGCATCCTCGCAGCTGCGGAACTGAAGGTCGGTCTGCTGGCTGAGGCGCAGCACCGTCTGGCCGCGGTCGTAGAGCCGGAACTGACCGGCGTCGCATTCCAGCGTGCAGAAGAAATGATCGCCCTCGGGCCAGCAGAAGCCGCTGCCGTCATGGCCGGCCTCCTCGCCGCGCAGCCAGACGGTGAGCGAGATCACGATCTCGCGCGCGTCGGGATAGATCTGAAGCCCGCCCTGGCCATCGTCGAGCCCGAAGAGCCGGGGAAGTGATCGAGCCGGATGGCGCGCAGCTGCTGGTCGGGATGCGCGGCCATGTGAGCCTCGGGGAAGCGGATGCCGTAACAGCGGTTCTCGGCGCCGAAATGGCGGGCCAGCGGCGCCTCGGCCCGCGCCGGCGGGACCGCGGCAAGCGTGAGGCAAAGGGCAAACGCGCCGGGCGCGCCGGTGAGGTGGGAAAGGTGCATGGCGCCCCCGTCAGAATGATGCCCGCCCATGGAATACCCGATATGCGCCTGGGTAAAGCCTTTTGTTTCCGGCATTTACAAGTATTCCATATATAAGATATATCGAAAATAGAATATTTATGAAAGGGAGTTCCCATGACACTGAACTGGAAAATCGGAGGGCTGGCCCTGGGGCTGGTCTTCTTTCTGGCGGTGCTGCTGGTGAAACCGATCGGGGTGTCGACGCAGTTCGTTATCCTGGACGGGATCGTGGCGCAGGCCGTCAACCCCGAGCTGGTGAGCCAGACCGACGAGGGCTGGACCTCGACCAACGCCTATCTGGCCAAGTCGAAGGGCAAATACGCCAAGTCGGTCGCCAATCCGATGAATTACAGCTTCATCTTCGTCGGCGCCATGATGCTGGGCGCCTTCCTGTCGGCGCTGCTGCGCGGCGGTGTCGGCCGGGCGGAGCGGACGGTGCCCGAGCTGTGGCGGGCGAATTTCGGCGATGGTGCGGGCAAGCGCTATGCCGCGGCCTTCGCGGGCGGGTTCGTCGTGCTTTACGGCGCGCGCCTGGCCGGCGGCTGCACCTCGGGGCATATGATGAGCGGGATCATGCAGACCGCATTGTCGGGCTATATCTTCGCGCTGGGCGCCTTTGCCGCCGCGATCCCCGTGGCCATCATGATGTATCGCAAGGAGGCCTGATCCCATGTCGCATATTCTTCTCGCAGTGATCATCGGCGCGGGTTTCGGCGCCGTGCTGGACCGGATCGGGGCGACCAACCCCAATGTCATCGGCCGGATGCTGAGCCTGACCAATCTGGGGTTGATGAAGACCATCCTTCTGGCCATCGGCGTGGGATCGGTGTTGATGTTCGGCGGCCAGATGCTGGGCCTGGTCGATGTCGGCCATATGAGCGTCAAGGCGGCCTATGTCGGCGTCTTCCTGGGCGGGCTGCTGCTGGGCACCGGCTGGGCGGTGGCGGGCTATTGCCCGGGCACCGGCGTGGCGGCGGCGGCGACCGGGCGCAAGGACGCCTGGTTCTTCATCGCCGGCGGCCTGCTGGGCGCGGCGGCCTATATGGTGAGCTATCCGGTATGGAAGGCCTCGGGGCTGCTCGACGATCTGGCCGGCGGCAAGGTGACGCTGGGCACGGTGCCGGGGTCGAAATTCGACGGCATCTTCGCGGTGCAGGGCGATATCCTGGGCATCGTTCTGGGGCTGGCCTTCGTGGTCATCGCCTTCGTGCTGCCCGATTGCGTGGTCTGTCAGCGCAAGGACACGCCGCGGGTGACCCCGGCGGAGTAAGCCTGTTCCGGCTGTGAGCATCGGGCCGCCCTGGGGAACCGGGGCGGCCCGTTTCGTTGCTTGACCCTGTCCCGGGGGAGGCAGACAATCGGCGCAGCGAACGGGGAGGTGCGCGATGCAGCGTTTCGACAACATGCCGGAAGTGGCGTTGGACTGGGTGCGGGCGGGCCGCAAGGTGGCATTGGCCACGGTGGTCGAGACTTGGGGCAGCGCGCCGCGCCGGGTGGGCAGCCAGCTGGTGATTTCGGACGAGGGCGCGATCGAGGGGTCGGTCTCGGGCGGCTGCGTCGAGGGCGCGGTGGTGGTCGAGGCGCTGGACGCGATCGAGGCGGGCCAGCCGGTGCTGCTGGAATATGGCGTCAGCGATGGCGATGCCTTTGCCGTGGGCCTGGCCTGTGGCGGCACCATCCGGGTGATGGTCGAGCCGGTCGGGCCGGTGCTGCCCGTCGCGGTGCTGGAAGAGCTGGTGGCGGCGCGGGCGGCGCGCGAGAAGGTGGCGGTGGTGTCGGCGCCCGACGCGGGCGCGCGGCGGCTGGTGCGCGACGGCTTCGACGAGCGGTTCCGCATGGACCGGTCGGGCTTCGAGGAGGATGGCAGCTTCGTCACCATCCACAACCCGCCCTTGCGGATGATCATCGTCGGCGCGGTGCATATCGCCCAGGCGCTGGTGCCGATGGCGCGGCTGGCGGGGTTCGACCCGCTGCTGATCGAGCCGCGCCCGGCCTTCGGATCGGCCGAGCGGTTCCCGGGCGAGACCATCCTGGACGACTGGCCGGACGAGGGCGTGCGGGCGCTGGGGCTGGACGGGCGCACGGCGCTGGTGCTGTTGACCCACGATCCGAAGCTGGACGATCCGGCGCTGGAGGCGGCGCTGCGCTCGGAGGTGTTCTATATCGGCGCGCTGGGGTCGACGCGGACCCACGCCAGGCGGGTCGAGCGGTTGCAGGCGGCCGGGTTCGGCGAGGGCGAGATCGCCAAGATCCACGGGCCGGTGGGGCTGAACATCGGGGCGGCCAGCCCGGCCGAGATCGCGGTGTCGATCCTGGCCCAGGCGGTTCAGGTGCTGAGGCGGGGATGAAGTTCGGGCCGATCGCCATCGCGCGCGCCCAAGGGGCGATTCTGGCGCATTCCGTGCAGGCCGGGGGCAAGCGGCTGCGCAAGGGGCTGGTGCTGGAAGAGGCGCATATCGCGGCGCTGCGAAAGGCCGGTGTCACCAAGGTCACGGTCGCCCGGCTGGAGGCCGAGGACGAGCACGAGGACAGGGCGGCGCAGACCGTGGCCAAGGCGCTGGTCGCGGGCATGGGCGAGGGGCTGCGCCTGACTGCGCCCTTCACCGGCCGGGTGAACCTGATCGCCGAGGGGCCGGGGGTGGTGGTTCTGGATGCCGAGAAGATCGAGGCGGCGAACCGGGTGAACCCGATGATCACGGTGGCGACGGTGCCGCCCTTCCAGCAGATGGACGAAGGCGGCATGGTGGCGACGGTGAAGATCATCGCCTATGGCGTGCCCGGCGCCGATGTCGGCCGGGCGGTGGCGCTGGCGCGCGGCGCGATCGGGCTGCGGCGGCCGGCGATCGGCGAGGCCAGCCTGATCGTCACCGAGATCCCCGGCGGCCCGGGCGAGAAGGGGCGCGACGCCATCGCGGCGCGGCTCGACCGCTTGGGGGTGCGCCTGGTCGAGGTGGTGCGGGTGCCGCATGAGACCGGGGCGCTGGCGACGGCGGTGCAGGCGGCGGCGGGCGGTCTGGTTCTGATCCTCACCGGCTCGGCCACCTCGGACCCCGAGGATGTCGGGCCCGAGGCGGTGCGCGCGGCGGGCGGCAAGATCCGGCGCTTCGGAATGCCTGTGGACCCCGGCAACCTTCTCTTCATCGGCAAACAGGGCGGACGGCCGGTGATCGGCCTGCCGGGCTGTGCCCGTTCGCCGGCGCTCAACGGTGCCGACTGGGTGCTGAGCCGGGTGATCTGCGGCATCGACGTGGGCAAGAAGGACATCGCGGCGATGGGGGTGGGGGGCCTTCTGAAGGAAACCCCGATGCGCGGACAGCCGAGGGCGGGCAAAGCGCGGGACTGAGGCCGGGCAAGGGTTTTCGAAAACCCTTGCGGAAGGCCCTTCGAAGGGCCTTGGGACGCGGCTTCGAAACCGCGTGAAAGCGCCTTGAAAGGCGCTTCAAGGCCTTTCGAAAGGCCTTGGCCGCGCTCAGGCGGGCTTGCGGGCGATGAAGTCGATATAGGCGGCGATGCCCTTGCCGGACTGGGCCTCGCGTTCGTATTCCGAGACCTCCAGCACCTCCCAGCCGGGGAAGGCCTCGCGCAGGGTCTTTTCGGTATACATGTTGGCGACGCTGGGAGGGCCGCCGGTGCCGTGGGCCACCTGTTCGGGGGTGTAGCCGTGCAGCATGATCAGCCCGCCGGGCCGGGTCGCGCCCTTCATCTTGGCAAAGAGCTTGGCGCGGTCGACCGGGCCGACGAACTGGATGAAGAGACCGAGGACGATGTCGAATTCGCCGTCGAAATCCTGGGCCAGAACGTCGAACTGGCGGAAATCGACCGTCGCGCCGCGCTCGGCGGCCAGCGCATGGGCCCGGCGCAGCGCCGAGGGGGCGAATTCGAGCGCCGTCACGGCAAGCCCGCGACCGGCCAGCCAGACCGAATTGCGGCCCTCGCCATCGGCCACCGACAGGGCGGTCTGGCCGGGTTCGAACCAGCTTTCATGCTCGGTCAGGAACCGTGCGGGTTCCTTCCCGAAGACGAAATCGGGGCTGGCGGCGAAACGTTCTTCCCACATGGGTCTGGCCTCCTGAGGCTGTGGCGGTCTGCGGACAGGACAACGCCCCGAACATGGGAACGGGGCGTGCGGGTCGTCAACCGGGGCGGGCGATCACTTCTGCGGCAGCGGGCCGATCATCATGACCATCTGACGGCCTTCCATCTTGGGCATGCTTTCGATCTTGCCGGCTTCCTTGACGTCTTCGGCCACCCGTTCCAGCAGTTCGCGGCCCAGGTTCTGGTGCGCCATCTCGCGGCCGCGGAAGCGCAGCGTGACCTTGACCTTGTCGCCGCCGCCCAGGAATTTGAGCACCGAGCGCATCTTCACGTCATAGTCATGGGTATCGGTGTTGGGGCGGAACTTCACCTCCTTCACCTCGATCACCTTCTGCTTCTTGCGGGCCTCGGCCTCGCGCTTCTGGGTCTCGTATTTGAACTTGCCGAAATCCATGATCTTGCAGACCGGCGGCGTCGCGTTGGGCGAGATTTCCACCAGGTCGAGACCGGCCTCTTCGGCCAGGTCGAGCGCGCGTTCGGGCGTGACGACGCCGAGGTTTTCGCCATCTGCGCCGATCAGGCGAATTTCCGGAGCGCGAATGCGGTCGTTGATGCGGGGTCCGGTGTCGCGCTGAGGGGGCGCATTGTGAGGTCTGCGGGCTATGGTTTCGGCCTTTCGGTTGTGGGCACAGGGGTTCGAGGCCTTAAACTAGCCTTCGGGGGGGCGCACTTCAAGCGGCAAAATTCGGCCGAAACTGGCGCAACCCGGGGCGTTTTCCCCTTGCGGCTTTCGGTCGTTCCGCGCATGTGCCATGCCCGTATGGGGCCCCTTCTGCTTGGGGCCGGAGACCGAGAGGATAGGCTCATGAAAAACGTGATTTGGGTGGCTGTGGTCGTACTGGTGCTGGGCGTGGGATACTATCTCTACCAGGGTCAGTCGATGGGCGACGCCGTCGACAGCATGAAGGAAACCGCCAGCGAGGCGACCGAGGCCGCGACCAATGCCGCCACCGAGGCCGCAAGCGCGGCCAGCGATGCGGCCCAGAGCGCGGTCGAGACCGCGACCGAAGCGGCCAGCGATGCCGCCAATGCCGCCGGCGCGGCGGTCGATTCGGCGACGCAGGCCGCCAGCGACGCGGCCGCCGCCGCAACCGAAGCGGCCAGCGATGCCGCTGCGGCCGTGACCGAAACCGCCACCGAGGCCGCGACTGCCGCGACCGAAGCCGCCACCGAGGCCGCGACCGCCGCGACCGAGGCCGCAAGCGATGCCGTGACGGCGACGACGGAAGCCGCCAGCGATGTGGCCACCACCGCCACCGAAGCCGCCAGCGATGCGGCCACGGCCGTGACCGAAACCGCCACCGAGGCGGCGACCGCCGCGACCGAGGCCGCGAGCGATGCCGTGACGGCGACGACCGAGGCCGCGAGCGACGCCGCCGCCACGGCAACCGAAGCCGCCAGCGATGCCGTCAGCGCCGCGACCGGGACCGCAACCGAGGCCGCGACGGCAGCGACCGAGGCTGCGACCGCAGCGACCGACACCGCAACCGCCGCGACCGAGGCGGCGACTGCAGCCACCGAGACCGCGACCGCCGCGACCGAGGCGGCGACCGCAACCACCGAGACCGCTGCGGCTGCCACCGAGGCGGCAGACAGCGCGGCGTCGCTGCTGACCGCGGACGGGTTCAACATGGACAAGGTGCTGGAGATGGTCGACGGTTCGGATATCGGCGACATCAAGAAACTGGCGCTGAAGACCGCGCTGCAGAAGGCCAAGGACAATCCCGAGCTGCTGCAGACCGCGCTGGACCAGATCAAGCAGGCGCTGGGCATGTAAGCCCGACCTGCCATGGCAAAGCAAGAGGCCCCCTGCCGGTATGGCGGGGGGCCTTTTTCATTGGAGCGTCTGGCGGTGTCGCCGCGCCGGTGCGGGCGGGCCGCTCAGTCGAGGAAGGCCTTTTCGACGACATAGGTCTTGGGGTCGGAATTGGCGCCCTCTTCCAGGCCGAACTCTTCCAGCATCGCCTTGAGTTCGAGGTTGAACGCCAGGTTGCCGCAGATCATGGCGCGGTCGCGCGCCGGGTCGATCGGCTGCACGCCGAGATCGCGGAACGCCTCGCCCGAGCGCAGGAGGTCGGTGATGCGGCCCATCTTGGGGCTGTCTTCGCGGGTGGTGGTGGGGTAATACTTGATCTTCTTCCAGAAGCCGTCGCCGATCACCTCGTTCAGAAGCTCGTCGGTCTTCAGGCTCTCGATGATCCCGGCGCCGTATTCGAGCTCGCCACAGGTGCGGCAGGTATGGGTGATGATGACCTCGTCATAGTCCTCGTAGGTCTGCGGTTCGCGCAGCAGCGAGGCGAAGGGCGCGAAGCCGGTGCCGGTGGCGAAGAACCAGATATGCTTGCCCGGAAGCAGCGCGTCATGCACCAGCGTGCCGACCGGCTTGGGCCGCAGGATGATCTGGTCGCCGGGCTGGATATGCTGGAGCTTCGAGGTGAGCGGGCCGTCGGGCACCTTGATCGAGTAGAATTCCAGTTCCTCGTCCCAGGAGGGCGAGGCGATGGAATAGGCCCGCAGGAGCGGCTTGCCGTTGTCGCCCATGAGGCCGATCATCACGAACTCGCCCGAGCGGAAGCGCAAGGACGCGGGCCGTGTCACCCGGAAGGAAAACAGCCGGTCGGTCCAGTGTTTCACCGACAGGACGGTCTGGGCATCGGGCAGGGCGGGGGCCTTGGGAACTTTCGGGGTCTCGGTCACTGGTGTGGGCTCGCTCATGACTGTTCGTTGGCAAACGAGTTTGCCCATCCTCCTGAGCAGATCGGGCCGGGTTTTGAAGGTATATTTCAGGTGCGTCTTTGATCTGGCTCAAATCGTGGCCGGGCAAGGCGAAACCGCGCGGGCCGGGGGGCGCCGCGCGGTCTGGTCTTTCACGGGGATGGGGGCGGGTTATTCCGCCGCGAGGGCCTCGGCCAGAAGCGGCAGGGGGCCGTTTTCGGTGATCTCGACCGCGGCGAGGCGGGGCGCCTCGACCAGCTTGGTCTGGCGCTGGGCGACGAAGAGGCGGAAATCGGCGTGTTCGGCATCGTCGATGAATTCGGCATGCAGGATCTCGGGGCTCCATTCGTCGCAGCCGGTGAGATAGACGATCTGGCCGCTCTGGCGGGACTGGGCGGCGACGACGCTGAGGGCGGGCTGGCTGGACATCGGGGCATTCCTTCGAAACGGGTTTGATCTTGGGTTCAATTTAGGAAATAGTTCCGGTATTGCGCCAGAGGGGCGCGGAAATAAGGACATATGTTCCAGGTTGGGCCGATTGCATGGGCACCGTTCCGGTCTGGTGGGAGAAAGACGAATGACGGTCCGGGTGGACGAACTCGACAGGAAAATCCTTTCCGAGCTGCAGCGCGACGCGGGGCAGTCCTTGGACGATATCGCGCGCAAGGTGGGGTCTTCGAAGACGCCGGTGTGGAATCGGGTGAAGAAGATGCGCGAGGCCGGGGTGATCCGCCGACAGACGGTGATCCTGGACCCCGAGGCGCTGGGGTTCGAGGCCTGCTTCTTCGTGCTGATCCGCACCAGCGCGCATGAGAAGGACTGGCAGGAGCGGTTCCTTCGGGCGGTGCGGGCGCGGCCCGAGGTGCAGGAGGCGCACCGGCTGGCGGGCGATATCGACTATATCCTGAAGGTGCGGGTGAAGAACGCGCGGGCCTATGACGCCTTCTATCAGGCGCTGATTTCCGAGGTGCAGGTGCATAACGTCACGGCGCTTCTGTCGATGGAAGAGATCAAGGCCGAGGTGTCGCTGCCGCTTTGACGGGGGCGAAATCCGATGCGGATTTCGGTCCTTTTTCCTGCGAGGAAAAAGGACGCGCGCGGCGGCGAGGGCGGGACGAAAATCCGCGTCGGATTTCGGTCAGCCGGGGGTGAGCATCAGCCGGGCGAGGCCGTGGAAGTGGTAGCTGTCGGCATATTCGGGCGGGGCGGCCAGCGCCAGGCCGGGCAGGCGGTCGAACAGGATCGGCAGGGCGGTGGAGAGTTCCAGCCGGGCGAGCGGGGCGCCGATGCAGAAATGGAGGCCGCCGCCGAAGGCATGGTGGGTTTGCGCCGCGCGGGCGGGATCGAAGCGGTCGGGATCGGGCCAGTGCGAAGGGTCGCGGTTGGCCGAGGCGAGCAGCAGCCCGACCTTGTCGCCGCGCCGGAAGCGGTGGCCGAAGACGGTGACGTCGCCATAGGCATAGCGCGTGAACATGTGCAGCGGCGGGTCGAGGCGCAGCGCCTCTTCGATGGCATCGGGGGTGGCGGGCGGTTTGCCATGTTCGAGCAGGGTCTTCACCGCATTGGCGAGGCTGTGCACCGTCGCCTCGTGCCCGGCGTTCAGAAGCAGGATGCAGGTGGCGATCAGCTCGTCCGGGGTCAGGTGGTCGCCGGCCTCTTCGGCGGCGATGAGATGGGTGATGAGGTCGTCGGCGGGGGCGCGGCGGCGGGTTTCGACATAGCCGCGCATGAAGCCGGCGAAATCGGCGGCGGCGCGGGCGGCCGCAGTTTCGATCTCGGGCGTGCGGCGGGCCTGATACATCGCCACCATGGCGTGCGACCAGTCGAGCAGTTGCGGCGCCATCTCCTCGGGCACGCCCAGAAGCCGGCAGATGATGCGCACCGGGATGGGCGTGGCGAAGCCGGGCAGCAGGTCGAAGGCGCTGCCTGTGGGGAAGGCGTCGATCAGTTCATGCGCCAGGGCGGCGATTTGCGGCGCGAGCGCGTTGATCCGGGCCGAGGTGAAGGCGCGGGTCAGAAGCCGGCGGATGCGGGTGTGGCGGGGCGGCTCCAGCTCCAGAAGCGAATGCGCCTCGAGCGCGTAGAACGGGGCGAGGGGCGCGGGGATGTCCGGGGCCAGCTCGGGCGGGCATTCGCGGCCGAAGCGGCGGTCGCGCAAAAGCGCGTGGACGGCGGCGTGGGTGGGGGCGCAGATCAGGCCGTACTCCTCCCACAGCACCAGATCGCCGGCGGCGCGGGCGCGGGCGTAGAACGGATAGGGGTTCTGCACGAAACCCGGATCGGTGGGGGACTGCGACAGGTGCTGCATGGCGGCATTTGCGCCGGTCGGGGGCGGTATTGCAAGCGATCTGGCCTTTGCCGGCCGGGCGGGGTTAAATCGGGGCGATGGATGCGGGATTTCTCAGACGGGCGGGCGCGAGCCTTGGTTTCCTGATCGCCGTGGCGGCGATGAGCGCCGCGCTTTACGCCTGGGGGCTGAACCAGGCGCTGGACCAGCTGGCGCGGCGCGGGGCGGCCGATCTGGCGCTGGCGGCCGACCGGCTGACCGGGCAGTTGCAGCGCTATCGCGAGATGGCGGTGCTGTTGGCGCCGCATCCGGCACTGGGCGCGGGCGACCGCGCGGCGGCCGAGGCGCTGCTGCTGGAGGCGTCGGACAAGACTGCGGCGCTGAACCTGATCCAGGTCGATGCCGCGGGCCGGGTGCTGGCCGAGGCCTATCCCGGCGGGCCTGCGGGTGCGGCCAGCGGTCCTTGGGTGGCGCGGGCGATGCAGGGCGCGCTGGGCGCCGGGCACGGGCTTTACGGCCGTGACGCGCAGCGCGCCTATTTCTTCGCAGCGCCGCGCTTCGCCCCCGGCGGCGGGGTCGAGGGCGCGCTGGTGGTGGCGGTCGATCTGAGCCGGCTGGAGGATGAGTGGCGCGGCGCCCGGCCGACCGTGTTCTTCACCGACGCCGCCGGGCGGGTCTTCGTCACCAACCGCACGGAGCTGCTGTTCTGGCAGAAGGGCGGCGGTGCCCTGCCGCCGCCGCTGATCGTGCGGCAGGGCGGCAGCGAGGTCTGGCGGCTGGACTGGGGGCCCTATATTCCGGCAAGCGCGCTGCATCTGGTGCGCGAGCTGCCGGTCATCGGGCTCAGGGCCGAGGCGCTGGTCGATACCGGCCCGGCGGTGCGGATCGCGGGCCTGCAGGCGGCGGTCTTTGCCGCGCTGTGGCTGGCCTTCGGGGCCTTCCTGTTCCTGGCGATGGAGCGGCGGCGGGCGCTGTCGCAAGCCAATCGGCTTCTGGAGGCGCGGGTGGCGGCGCGCAGCGAAGAGCTGAAACGCGCCCAGGCCGATCTGGTGCAGGCCGGCAAGCTGGCGGCGCTGGGCCAGATGAGCGCGGGCATCAGCCACGAGCTGAACCAACCGCTGATGGCGATCGGGCAGTTCGCCGACAACGGGCTGGCCTTTCTGGACCGCGGCCGGCCCGAGGCGGCGCGCGACAATCTGGGGCGTATTTCGGCCCTGGCGGTGCGGGCGGCGCGGATCATCAGGAACCTGCGCGCCTTTGCCCGGGGCGAGAGCGAGCCGATGGGACGGGTCGATCTGATCCGGGTGGTCGAGGCGGCCATCGAGCTGACCGAGGCGCGGCTCGAGGCCGACGGGGTGCGGCTGATCTGGGCGGCGCCGGACGCGCCGGTGCCGGTGCGGGGGGGCGAGGTGCGGCTGACCCAGGTCTTCGTCAACCTGATTACCAATGCGGCCGATGCCATGGCGGGCCAGGTCGAGGACAAGCTGATCCGGATCGAGATCGCGCCGGGCGAGAGATGGCAGGTCACGGTGCGCGACACCGGCCCCGGCATCGCCGACCCGGAGCGGATCTTCGAGCCGTTCTATTCGACCAAGGAAGTGGGCGGCGACGAGGGCATGGGGCTGGGCCTGTCGATTTCCTATGGTCTGGTGCAGAGTTTCGGCGGCAATATCCGGGGCGAGAACGCGCCGGACGGGCGCGGCGCGACCTTCACGGTCGAGCTGGAGCGCTGGTCGGGCGGTGCCCGGGACGATGAGGGGAGAGAGGCGGCGTGACACGCAGGGTTCTGTTCGTCGACGATGACGCGGCGGTGCGTGAGGCGATGCGCCAGACGCTGGAGCTGGCCGATCTCGTGCCGGTGGTGGCGGGGTCGTTCATCGAGGCCAAGGACCATATCGCGCCGGGCTTCGAGGGCGTCGTGGTGTCGGACATCAGGATGCCGGGGCGCGACGGGTTCTTCCTGCTGGATCATGTCCGCACGGTCGATGCCGACCTGCCGGTGATCCTGCTGACCGGCGAGGGCGATATCCCGATGGCGGTGAAGGCGATGGGGCGGGGTGCCTTCGGGTTCCTGGAAAAGCCCTGCGCCCCGGCCGATCTGCTGGCCGAGCTGGAGCGGGCGCTGAAGACCCGGGCCCTGGTTCTGGAGAACCGGCGGCTGAAGGCCCAGCTGGAAGCCGGCGATCCGGCGGCGCGGATGCTGTTCGGGACCAGCGCGCGGGCCGAGGGCCTGCGGGCGCGGGTGCGGCAGGTGGCGGGCACCGGCGCCGAGGTGCTGGTCACCGGGCCGCCGGGATCGGGGATTTCCAAGGTGGCCGAGGTCGTCCACCTGATGTCGCCGCGCGGCCGGGGCCCGTTCGTCAAGCGCCCGGCGGCGGGGCTGGGCCCGGCCGAGCTGGAGGCGCTCTGCCGCGAGGCCGAAGGCGGGGCGCTGTTTCTGGACGAGATCGCGGCCCTGGGCGAGGCGGCGCAGTTTGCCCTGCTGGAGCGGCTGGAGCAGGGCGCCGGCACGCGGGTGATCGCGGGCACCACCGCCGATCTGGGCGCGCGGGTGGCCGAGGGCGGGTTCAACGCCGACCTGTTCTATCGGCTGGACGTGATGCGGGTGCGGGTGCCGGCGCTGTCGGAGCGGCCCGAGGATATTCCGGTGCTCTATCGCCATTACGTGGCGCAGGCGGCCGAGCAGGCGGGGCTGGCCGCGCCCGAGCTGTCGCCCGACCATCTGGCCGGGCTGATGGCGCAGGACTGGCCGGGCAATGCGCGGTCGCTGATGTCGGCGGCGATGCGGTTCGTGCTGGGGATGCCGGAAGAGGTGCAGGCCGGTGACGATCTGGGCCTGGCCGAGCAGATCGCGCGGGTCGAACGCTCGCTTCTGATCGCGGCCTTGGGGCGGCAGAACGGCAAGGCCAGCGCCGCCGCCGAGGCGCTGAAGCTGCCACGCAAGACCTTCTATGACAAGCTGGCGCGTTACGGGATCAAGCCCGAGGATTACCGGCGGTAGGGCGTGATCAAGGGATGCGTGGGGGCCAGCCCCCAAGGCGCAAAATGCCTGTTGGCATTTTGTCGCCATCCCCCGGGATATTTGGGGTCAGATGAAGGGGCCGGGTCAGGCGGGCTGCGGGCTGAGCCGTGCGCCGAGCAGGCGGTCGAGCGACAAGGGGCCCGCGCCCTTGATCACCAGGGTGACGAGCAGGAAGAGCCACAGGGCGCGCAGGTCGAGGATGACGCTGTCGGGCATACCGTCGAACCAGGCGCCGAGGGTCTTCGGTTCCGAGATCGCGCCGTGGCCCCAGAGATCGGTCAGGGTTTGCAGCATGACGAAGCCGATCATCCCCAGAGCCGCCAGCCGGGTGAGCAGACCCAGCACGATGAGGGCGGGCAGCAGGAACTCGGCCCAGGTGCCGGCCAGTGCGACGGCCCAGTGGAACAGGGACAGCTGGCCGGTGTCATAGCCCGCCGCCTCGAAGGCGCGGGGGAAGATCTGGGCATAGGCGCCCGAGGAGGGCCGGACCAGGCCGGTGAGGCCGCTGCCCAGCTTGGTCAGCGCCGAGGACCAGAAATAGACCAGCAGGGTGGCGGCGAAGATGAAGCGCGCCAGCGTCGGCAGCAGCCAGTCGGCACGGTCGAGCCTGTGGGCGAGCGCGGCATGGAGGGCGAGGAGCTGTGTCATGCGGGGTCTTTCAGTTGCGCCGCGGAAAGGGCGTTGTCCTGCAGCAGCAGGCCGAGCAGGGCGGCGAAGTCGAGATCGGGCGCCTCGGCCGTGGCCGCGTCGAGCGCGTCGCCGAGCGGCGCGCCCTGCGCGAGGGCGGCGATCAGCGTGGCGCCGCCGGGGGGCAGCAGGCGCGGCACGGGGTCGTAATCGGGGCGGGTGATCAGCACGTCCTGGGCCTGGGCGGGGGGCTGCGGCGCGCCCGCTTCGGTGTTGAAGCGCCAGATGCCATGGACCGGCCAGGGCGAGCGCAGCAAGCGCACCGCCGGCGCGAAGGCGAGCGTCAGCCGCGGCAGGTCCTCGGGCGGGGTCCGGGCGAAGACGGCGGGGTCGAGCGGCGCGGCATCGGCGGCGTGGTAGCTGTCGACCATGGCGCGTTCCAGCCGGGCGACATCGGGCAGGTAGCCGAGATGGGCGAGCGGCGCGAACTCTTCGAGAAAGGCGGGGAAGCCGGCGCCATAGCTGGAGAGGATCGGCGAGGCGGGCGGGTCGGAGCGCAGGTAGAGCCCGGCGACGGCGTCGAAATTCTCGTCCCCGATCAGTTTCAGGACGATCGGGAAGGTCTGTTCCAGCGCCTCGGTCAGCGACACCGCGACGTTGTTGCGATAGACCGAGAAGCGCCGCCCGGCGGGGGCGCCCTGGCCATCGGTCAACCCGGCGGGTGCCGGCTGGCCGGTGTCGAGGATCGCGCTGCGGAACTGGCTTTGGCGGCTGGCGGTCATGACGCGACCCTTTCCAGCGCGGCGGCGGCGCGGGCGGCTTCGGCCGCGAGGATGGGCCAGTCGGGGACGTCGTTGTCCCATTCGATCAGCGCCGGCAGCGGGCCGGATCGTGCCAGGGTATGATCGAGCAGGGCCCAGACCGGTTCGTCGACCTCGCGGCCGTGGCTGTCGATCAGGAGCGGGCGGCCGTGATCGTCTTCGTCGGTGTCGTGGCCGGCGAGGTGGATCTCGCCCACCAGATGCAGCGGGAAGGCGTCGATATAGGCCTGCGGCGAGAAGCCCAGATTGGTGGCCGAGACGAAGACGTTGTTGACGTCCAGAAGCAGCCCGCAGCCGGTGCGGCGGGCGATCTCGCGCAGGAAATCGGGTTCGGACCAGGTGCTTTCCTCGAAGGCGAGGTAGGAGGAGGGGTTTTCCAAGAGCATCGGGCGGCCGAGCGTGGTCTGCACCTCGTCGATATGGTCGGCGACGCGGGTCAGCGTGGCGTCGGTATAGGGCAGCGGCAGCAGATCGTTCAGGAAGGCGCTTTCATGGGTCGACCAGGCGAGGTGTTCGGAAAAGCTGGCCGGTTGCAGCCAGTCGCAGAGATGGCGCAGGCGGGTCAGGTGGTCGGGGTCGAGCCGGGCTTCGCCGCCGATCGACAGGCCGACGCCATGGACCGAGAGGGGGAAGCGTTCGGAGAGCGCGCGCAGCTGCGCGATGGGGCGGCCGCCGGCGCCCATGTAGTTCTCGGCATGGATTTCGAGCCAGCCGACCGGGGCCGGATCGGCGATGATCGCGGCGTAATGCTGGGGCTTGTAGCCGACCCCGGGCATCGGGGGGAGGCTGTTGCGGCGGATCTGGTCGAGCATGGCGGGCCTTCGGATTGGCGGGGTTTCGGGGCGGGAAATCCGGGCGCGGCGCGGGGATGAGGCGCCGCGCCCGGGCCGGGGTTTACGACGGGATGTCGCGGGTCAGCTCGGTCAGCGAGCCCATGCGCGCCATGCCGTCGGTCATCGCCGGCAGTTCCATGGTGGTGCAGGTGCCCTTGTCGACCAGTTTCCAGGCGTTGCCCTGGTAATCGACGGTCGAGGTGCCCGCGCAGGTGGTGCCGGCACCGGCCTTGCAATCGTTCTGGCCGGCCAAGGAGACACCGAAGCATTTCTCCTGCTCGGCGGCGCTGGCGGTGGTGGCCTGAGCGGCCAGGGCGGTGGCGACGGCGCCGACGAGAGCGGCGGTTTTCAGTGCGTTCGACATGTGGTTCTCCCTTTACTGTCGCAGTTGGATCGCTGTTCGATTGTGCGATGGGTAAGGGATAACCGGTGGGTTGCGTCACGGGCCACTCACGAGCCTGTGCATCACGGACGCGTCAGGAAATCGCGGCGGGGCGTGAGAAACTGCAACAGGAAAGGACGCCCAATCCCGTGACAAAACAGCGGGA
This sequence comes from Paracoccaceae bacterium, assembly GCA_041397165.1. Taxonomy (GTDB): domain Bacteria; phylum Pseudomonadota; class Alphaproteobacteria; order Rhodobacterales; family Rhodobacteraceae; genus JAWKXE01. Next base: position 105,139 of record JAWKXE010000009.1, read on the forward strand.
TCGGCGGCGCAGCAGGGCGCGGGCGGCGGTCGGATGCGGTGGAATGTTACAGGACGCATTCCGGCCCTTGCATGCGAAGGGGCGTTTGCCCCGCGTTTTGACGGGGTTGAAACAATTCCGGGCAGGGAGAGGGGGGCGGGGCGGCGCCAGAGGGGGCCGGAGGGGCCGGCCGGCCGCGTTATTGTCGGTCGCGGTGCGAGGGCAGATCCTCGACGGCCAGGGGCGCGTCCAGTACGAAGGCCTGCTCGGGCGCGCCGGCCGGGGTCGTGGCGTGGTTCCAATAGGCAGGCACCCCGGCCAGCAGCACCGTTCCCGGCCGGGCGGAGGAAACGAAGATCTGCTTGGCGGTGTCGCCGTCGAGCCGCACCACCGACGGATCGTCGAGCGTGCCGCTGTAAAGGCCGACGAAACCGGGCCAGCGTTCGAAGGTCATGTAGAGCCTGGTGCCGCAATCGGCGCAGAAATGCAGATATATCTCCTTGCCGCTGCCTTCGGAGACATGGGTGTAGACATCGGGTTGGCCTTGCCGGAGCGACAGATCGGCCAGCGGGAAGACCGGCAGGATCGCCTGTGCGGCGCCGGTCGCGCGCTGGCAGAACCTGCAATAGCAGACTGTGGTGCGCGTCGGTTCCGACGCCATCCGATAGGCGACCTTGCCGCAAAGGCATTGCCCGCTGACATTCGACATGTTCAGGCCCTCCGATAGATCAGGCGGCCGAAGCCGCAAGGCCCCGGCACGCGGTCTGCGTCGCACGCCGCCGGCTTGCCGGCGGGATCAGCGCAGGTCGGGCGGGGTGGCGTCTTTCGCCAGACCCGCGACGATATCGGCCAGCGCCTCGACCGAGGTCTGCTTCTCGCCCAGGCGGCGCAGGGTCACCGTGCGCTCTTCCACCTCGCGGTGGCCGAGTGCCAGGATCACCGGCACCTTGGCCAGGGAATGTTCGCGGACCTTGTAGTTGATCTTCTCGTTGCGGGTGTCGGCCTCGGCCCGCACGCCGGCGGCCTGCAGCGCCGCGACGATCTCGCGGGCATAGTCGTCGGCCTCGGACACGATGGTCGCCACCACCACCTGGCGCGGCGCCAGCCAGAAGGGCAGGTGGCCGGCGGTTTCCTCGATCAGGATGCCGATGAAGCGTTCGAAGCTGCCCAGCGTGGCGCGGTGCAGCATGACCGGGCGGTGCCGGTCGCCATCGGCGCCGACATAGGTTGCATCCAGCCGTTCGGGCAGCACGAAATCGACCTGGTGCGTGCCGCATTGCCAGTCGCGCCCGATCGCGTCGGTCAGCACGAATTCGAGCTTCGGCCCATAGAAGGCGCCTTCGCCGGGGAAGATTTCATAGTCGTAGCCGGCGGCGCGGGTGGCATCGGCCAGGGCCGCTTCGGCGCGGTCCCAGACCTCGTCCGAGCCGGCGCGCTTTTCGGGGCGGGTGGACAGCTTGATCCGCCACTGGTCGAAGCCGAGATCGGAATAGACGCTGGACAGGAAGGCGATGAACTTCTTCGTCTCGGCCTCGATATCCTTCTCTTCGCAGAAGATATGGGCGTCGTCCTGGGTAAATCCGCGCACCCGCATGATGCCGTGCAGGGCTCCGCTCGGCTCGTACCGGTTGCACGAGCCGAATTCGGCCATCCTGAGCGGCAGGTCGCGATAGCTTTTGATGCCCTGGTTGAAGACCTGGACGTGGCAGGGGCAGTTCATCGGCTTCAGCGCGTTCACGGTCTTTTCGCGGGCGTGATCCTCGTCCACTTCGACGATGAACATGTTTTCCTGGTAATTGTCCCAGTGGCCCGATTTCTCCCACAGCACGCGGTTCACCACCTGGGGGGTGTTGACCTCGACATAGCCGTCGGCGCGCTGCTTGCGGCGCATGTAGTCCTGCAGCGTGGTATAGATGGTCCAGCCGTTCGGGTGCCAGAAGATCTGGCCCGGCGCCTCGGGCTGGATGTGGAACAGGTCCATCTCGCGGCCCAGCTTGCGGTGGTCGCGGCGCGCCGCCTCTTCCAGCATGTGAAGATGCGCCTTGAGGTCGTCGCGGTTGCGGAAGGCCACGCCATAGATGCGTTGCAGCATGGCGCGGTCCGAATCGCCGCGCCAATAGGCGCCGGCGACCGACATCAGCTTGAAACCGTCGGCGGGCAACTGGCCGGTATGCTGGAAATGCGGGCCGCGGCAGAGGTCCTGCCAGTCTCCGTGCCAGTACATCCGAATGGGCTGGCCTTCGGGGATCGCGTCGATCAGCTCGATCTTGTAGGGCTCGTGCGTGCCGCGATAATGCTCGATGGCGCGGGCGCGGTCCCAGACCTCGGTCCGGACCGGATCGCGGGCGGCGATGATCTGCTTCATCTTCTTCTCGATCTCGCCCAGGTCCTCGGGCGTGAAGGGCTCGGCGCGGTCGAAATCGTAATACCAGCCGTTCTCGATCACCGGGCCGATGGTGACCTTCACGTCGGGCCAGAGTTCCTGCACCGCGCGGGCCATGACATGGGCGAGGTCGTGGCGGATGAGTTCGAGCGCCGGGGCGTCGTCAGCCATGGTGTTGATGGCGACGCTGGCATCTTCGGTGATCGGCCATTGCAGGTCGTAATGCGCGCCGTTCACCTGCGCCGAGATCGCCTTCTTGGCCAGGCTGGGGGCGATGGAGGCCGCCACTTCGGCAGGTGTGACGCCGGCGTCATAGACGCGCGCATTGCCATCGGGAAAGGTGAGAGAGATTTGTGCCATGATCGGCCTCCTCGTCGGTTTGGCGCCCACGAAACGCCCGGTTGCGGGATATGTCAGCATTGTGGTGGCACTCAGATGGCCCTTTTCGTAAGGGTGGTCAAGTGGCAAGCCGCGTCGGCGGGCGTTCGGGGCGGGAAAGGGGTAACGATGCGACATTACGACGAGATTCTGGCGATGGCGGCCGAACGGAAAGGCAGCTTCGGCGCGGTGTTCGACGACATTCCGGCGCCGAAACCGGCCGCCGAGATCGCCGCGATCCCGGATGACCGCTGGCTGGCCTCGATGGCCGAGGGTATTTTCCAGACCGGGCTGGCCTGGACGGTGGTGCGCAACAAGTGGCCGGGGATCGAGGAGGCGTTCCATGGCTTCGACACGGGCCGGGTGGCGATGATGTCGGAGGATTGGTTCGATGCGCTGGTGGCGGATGCGCGGATCATCCGGTCGGCGCCGAAGGTGCGGGCGATTCAACAGAATGCGGTGTTCATCCGCGAGGCCGGCGCCGAGGCGGGCGGTTTCGGCCGCAGGATCGCCGACTGGCCGGGCGAGGATTTCGCCGGTCTGGTGCAATGGCTGAAGAAGAACGGCGCGCGGCTGGGCGGGCAGGTGGGCGCCTATGCGATGCGGCGGATGGGCGTCGACAGCTATATCCTGTCGGGCAGCGTGGTGGCGCGCCTGGTGGCCGAGGGCGTGGTGAGCAAATCGCCCGGCTCGCAAAAGGAGTGGGCGGCGGTTCAGGCGGCGTTCAACACCTGGAAGGCGCAATCGGGCGAAAGCCTGACGACGATCAGCCGGGTTCTGGCCAAGAGCATCGACGCATAGCGTGTCCGAAACGGCGAAGGGGCGGGAATGGATACGGGCGGACGGATCACGATAGAGACGCCGATGCGGTTTCGCGATGCGCTGCCGCAGGCGGTGGATGTGGCGATCATCGGCGGCGGTGTCATCGGTGTCTTCGCGGCGCTTTACCTGGCGCGGGCGGGCAAGAGCGTGTTTCTGGCCGAGAAGGGCCGCGTCGCGGGCGAGCAGAGCTCGCGCAACTGGGGCTGGATCCGGCAGCAGGGGCGCGATGCGGCCGAACTGCCGATCGCGATGCAGGCGGTGCGGCTGTGGCAGGAAGTCGATGCCGAGCTGAACGGCGCCTGCGGGGTGGCGGTGGGGGGCTGCTATTACCTCGGCAGCAGCGCGGCGGAGGTCGAGAAGCATCACCGCTGGCTGAAACTGGCGGCGGCGCATGGGCTGGACACGCGGGCGCTGACCCGGGCCGAGATCGCCGAGGCGTTCGGCGGCCAGGCCGATGGGCGCTGGCTGGGCGGGATCTTGACGCCCTCGGATGCGCGCGGCGAGCCGTGGCAGGCGGTGCCGGCGGTGGCCGGGCTGGCGCGGGCGGGTGGCGCGGCGATCCGCGAGGGCTGCGCGGTGCGGGCGCTCGACATCGCGGCGGGACGGGTGCGGGGCATCGTGACCGAGGACGGGCCGGTGCGGGCCGAGCAGGTGATCCTGGCCGGCGGGGCCTGGTCGTCGCTGCTGGCGCGGCGGCACGGGGTGGTCATCCCGCAGCTGACGGTGCGGGATACGGTGGCGCAGACCGCCCCTTTGCCGGGGTTCTTCGGTGGCACGGCGGCGGATGAGGCGCTGGCGCTGCGGCGGCGCGCCGATGGCGGCTTTACCCTGTCGCTGAGCGGTGTCGAGACGCATTTCGTCGGGCCCGACAGTTTCCGGCATTTCCGGGCCTTCCTGCCGCTGGCGCGGCAAAGCTGGCGCGCGACCGGGCTGCGGCCCATGCCGCGCAAGGGCTTTCCCGATGGCTGGACCACGCCGCGCGGCTGGGCCGAGGACGAGCCGAGCCCGTTCGAGGCCACCCGTGTGCTGGAGCCCGTTCCGGGCCGGGGCGAGGCGGCGGCGATGCAGGCGCGGTTCGCCGAGCGGTTCCCCGGGATCGGGCGGCCCGAGCTGCGTCAGGTCTGGGCCGGGATGATCGACACCATGCCCGACGTGGTGCCGGTGGTCGACCGGGTGCCGGGGCTGGACGGGTTGATCCTGGCCACGGGGATGAGCGGGCACGGCTTCGGCATCGGGCCGGGCTTCGGGCTGATCCTGAGCCGGATGGTGCAGGGCGCGGCGCCGGGCTTCGACATGGATCGCTTCCGGTTCGGCCGGTTCAGCGATGGCAGCGCGATCCGGGTGGGCGACGCGCTTTAGGGCCGGATCAGCGATTGCCGTAACGGACACGCATCGGTAGTGTTCCCGAACAGCCGGGAAGGACGAGGCATGAGCAGCATTCTGGAAACGCCGCAGGGCCGGCGCCTGGCCTATCGCAAGACCGGGGGGCAGGGGCCCTGCGTGGTGTTCTGCGGCGGGCTGAAATCCGACATGGAGGGCACCAAGGCGCTGCATCTCGAGGCCTGGGCGCGGGCGCGGGGGCAGGCGTTTCTGCGCTTCGACTATTCCGGCCACGGCACCAGCGGCGGGGTCTATGAAGAGGGCTCGATCGGCGACTGGCACGAGGACACGCTGGCCGCGCTTGGGGCCCTGACCGAGGGGCCGGTGGTGATCGTGGGATCGAGCATGGGCGGCTGGCAGGCGCTGCTGGCGGCGCGCGCGCTGCCCGGGCGGATCGGCGGCATGGTCACGATCGCCGCGGCGCCGGATTTCACCGAGGACGGCTGGTGGGCCGAGTTCACGGACGACGAGCGCCGCCGGGTGATGGAGGAGGGCCGGGTCGAGCTGCCGTCGGATTACATGGAGCCCTACGTGGTCACGAAACGGATGATCGAGGACGGGCGGCAGAGGCTGGTGCTGCGCGAGGCCTTGGACCTGCCGTTTCCGGTGCGCTTCCTGCAAGGCACCGAGGATACGGCGGTGTCGGTCGATACGGCGGTGCGGCTTCTGGCCCACGCGACCGGGCCCGACATGCGGCTGAGCCTGGTCAAGGGCGCGGACCACCGGTTCTCGGAGCCTGACAATCTGGACCAGATCGTGAATGCGGTGGAAGAGGTGATCGAAAGGATGCGGCAGCTATGAGAGTATTCGGGAAATGGTTGGGCCGGCTGCTGCTGGTCCTGGTGCTGGTGGCCGCGGGGATGTGGGCCTTCGGGCCTTACGAGCCGGTCGATCTGGAGGTCAGCGTGGACGAGGCGAAAATCGGCGGGGCGGCCGGGCTGGAAGCCTTCTTCGAGGGCGAGGAGGCCGGGATCGGCGATCTGAGACCGGGCACCGAGAAACGGGTGATCTGGGCCGGAGCGGCCGGCGCGAAGACCCCGGTCGCGGTGCTTTACGTGCATGGATTCTCGTCCAGCCCGGAAGAGCTGCGCCCGGTGCCCGACCGGGTGGCGCAGGCGCTGGGGGCCAACCTGGTCTTCACCCGGCTGACCGGCCATGGCCGCCCGGGCGAGGCGCTGGCCGAGGCCACCGCGCAGGACTGGATCCGCGACACGGTCGAGGCGCTGGCCGCGGCACGGGCGGTGGGCGAGGAGGTGATCGTGATCACCACCTCGACCGGCGGCACGCTGATGGCCGAGGCGGCGCTGCATCCCGACTGGGTGCAGGGGGTGAAGGGGATCGTCTTCGTGTCGCCCAATTTCGGGATCAACGACAAGCTTTCGTTCATTCTGACCTGGCCCGGGGCGCGCTGGTTCGTGCCCTTGCTGGCCGGGGCCGAGCGGGAATGGCAGCCCGAGAACGAGGCCCATGCGAAGTTCTGGACCACGCGTTACCCCACCGTGGCGGTGTTGCCGCTGGCGGCGCTGGTGAAACATGCCGCCGCGCAGGATTATTCGAAGGCCACGGTGCCGGCGCTGTTCTATTTCTCGGAAGGCGATACGGTGGTGCGGCCCGAGGAAACCAAGCGCATCGCCGCCGCCTGGGGCGGGCCGGCCAAGGTGGTTCTGCTGCCCCCGGACGCCGAGGTGGTGGCGACCCGGCATGTCATCGCCGGCGACATCCGCTCGCCCCGGAATACCGAGCCGACGGTGCAGCTGATCCTCGACTGGGCGAAGGGGCTTTGAGATGGAGCAGCGCGTCTCGCTGATCACGTTGGGGGTGCGGGACATGGCCCGCGCCACCGCGTTCTATGAGGCGCTGGGCTGGCAACGGGCCGAGACGCAGGAGGGCATCGTGGTGTTCGACCTGATCGGCCAGAGCCTGGGGCTTTACCCGCTGGAGGCCCTGGCCCGTGACATGGGGGTCGCGGTCGAGAGCCTGGGCACCGGGGCCGCGACCTATGCGTTCAATGTTCGAGACAAGGCCGAGGTGGCGCAGGTGCTCGACGCCGCCCGGGCGGCCGGGGCGAAGGTTCTGAAAGAGCCGCATGACGTGTTCTGGGGCGGGCATATCGGCTATTTCGCCGATCCGGACGGCCATGTCTGGGAAGTGGCCTGGAACCCGTTTTCGCCGCTGTCGGAGGCGGCGAGTTCCGTTGGGCCGGATATTGACTGGGCGCTGCGCAAGCCTACGCCCGACTGAAAAGGAATGCGATATGGGGTTGGACATCCTTCCACTGCCAAGCCGAAACCCGGTTTCGAGGCCGAGTTCGAGACACTGTGGCGTCAGCTGAATGAGTATTCCGGCAAGTTGCCACCGCCCAGGCCGGAAGGCCCGTTCTGGAAACGGTTCCTGAATCGGCGCGAGGCATTCGACCCCGAGGCTGCGCAGGCGCGGTTCTTTGACATAAGCCTCCCGGCATTTGCCGTCCTAGATGCCCCGTTGGTGGGCCGGGACGACACTGCGGACGAGTGGGTGCGGCGGGCCTTTGCAGAGAGACGGATGCCCTCGGTCGCAAGTGAGGCCGACGCGCTGGAGCAGATGGCGGGATATCATGTTCTGGACCTGCTCGGCCCTGCGACGGGCTGCGATCTACAGCAACGGTGATCAGTATGAGGGTGTCGACGCAACCAGCTTTCGAGGCGAGTTCCTGAACGATTGCGTCCCGGTCGTGGGCCAAGCCACCTCGAAGAGGCTTGGGAGCCGAAACTGGCCCCGGAAACAGTTGCTTACGGCCAGATGTTGATGCGTGCGGCGGCCGACTTTGCCAAGCGAAACGATGTGAGCCATGTCCTGGGCGACAGGAGCTTTGAGTGGGTGGGCGAGGATGATCCTGCCTCACAGGCCCATATCGTGGATCAGGCTGGCCGCTGGCATGTCTTTTGGGGTGAGCGCGGCCATGGGGTGGACCCGTATTTCTGAAGCCATTGCAGAAGGGAGCGGACCATGCGCCGGCCGCAAAGCATGTGGAGCCTCGAGACGCTGGGCCGGGTGCGGTTGTCGAAGTATTTCTATATGCGTGAGTTCCTCTATTCCGAGATCGCCAATTTTCACGGGCTTCAGAACATTCCCGACGACCCCGATCTGGCCATCGAGACCGGGCGCGCCTTCTGCACGGCGCTGCTCGATCCGCTGGAGGAGACCTTCGGGCGGGTGGCGGTGCGCTCGGGCTATCGCTCGGCCAGTTTGAACGCTTTCGGTAATGAAAACAGGCTGAATTGCGCCCGTAACGACTATCCGCAGGAATGCCATATCTGGGATCGCGGCCGGGGGGCGGAGGCGATCGCGGGCGCGTCGATCGTCATCCCGTGGTTTGCCGACCAGTATGACGCGGGGCGCGACTGGCGCGATCTGGCCTGGTGGATCCACGACCATCTGCCCTATTCCGAGCTGTGGTTCTTCCCCAAGCTTTGCGCCTTCAACATCAGCTGGCGGCCCGAGCCGTGGCGGGTGATCTCGTCCTATATCGCGCCGCGCGGGACGCTGTTGCGGCGCGGCGCTGCGCCGGGGGAAAGCCTGGAGGCGCGCCGGGCGCGCTATGCCGATTTCCCGGCGTTTCGGGGGTTGACGGTGTGACGGGGGTACCGGCGGCGCGGTTGGCGGACCGCCGCCCGGACGCGACGTTGCGGCGATTGTCCGGTTGACGCGGCCAGACAGATGGCCAAGTTGGGGCCAGCAAAAACGAGCAGGGATTCCCATGAGCGAAGCGCTGGTTCTGGTGCCGGGCATGATGTGCGATGCGCGGCTTTACGCCCCCCAAATCGAGGCGCTGAGCCGCGAGCGGAATGTCATGGTGGCCTGCGCCACCAGGGGCGAGCGGATCGAGGAGATCGCTTCGAATATCCTTATGGGATTGCCGCAGAAATTCGCCCTGGCGGGTCTCAGCATGGGCGGCATCATCGCGATGGAAATCCTGCGCCGGGCGCCCGAGCGGGTGACGCGGCTGTGCCTGATGGACACCAACCCGCTGGCCGAGACGCCGCAGAGCGCGGCCGGATACGAGCCGATGATCGTGGGCGTGAAGGCGGGCCGGCTGGAGGAGGTGATGCGCGGCTTCATGAAGCCCGATTTCCTGGCGCCGGGGCCGGGGCGGGTGAAGGTTCTGGCGATGATGGCCGAGATGTCCCGCGACCTGGGACCGGAGGTTTTCCTGCGCCAGATCAGGGCCTTGCAGAAGCGGCGCGACCAGCAGAGCACGCTGCGCAAGTGCAAGGTGCCGACGCTGGTGATGTGCGGCGCGCATGACGGGCTGACCCCGCCCAAGCGCCATACCTTCATGGCGGAACTGATCCCCTATGCGAAGCTGGAGATTCTGGACGAGGCCGGCCATGTGCCCACGCTGGAGGCGCCCGAGCGGGTGACGCAGGCGCTGCGCGACTGGCTGGCGCAGCCTTTCGTGCTGCAATAGGGCCGGGGCCGGGTTAACCTGATCTCAACCAATGTGACCGTGCGGCGCTCGGGCAAAACGGTTGTCTGCAACCCGGCTGGCGCGCTGGCTGCTTTGCGTCGGGCGCGCGGTGGCGCAGGGTTTTGGCAAGGGCAGAGGTTAACGCGGCGTGCGCTGGCCCGCAGGGCGAGGCCGAGAGGGCCGGGTGGTGCGTTGAAAACGCACCCTACGGGGCGTCGGGCGGAAGAGGTGCGACGGGATGAAACGCAAGGGTTGGCAGGGCATCCGGCAATATGGGCGGGCGGCGCGGCTTTGGGCACGCCGACACCTGCCGCCGGGGCTGCGGCTGATCGCCGGGCTGGGGCTGATCGTCGGCGGCCTCTTCGGTTTTCTGCCGGTGCTGGGGTTCTGGATGATCCCGCTGGGCGTCGCGGTGGCGGCGGCGGATGTGCTGCCGATCTGGCGCTGGCTGCGCGGGCGGCGGTGAGGGGGCTATCGCGGGCGTGGGTGGGTTGGAAACCCACCCTCGGGCGCGCGCAGGTGGAGCGGGTTGGCACCCACCCAGAGCACGGCGCGGTCGGAAAGCGAGGCATCTACGGGGCCTGTTCGACGCCCGTGGATGGTGGGTTGGCACCCACCCTACGTCGCGGGGGTGGCGGCGGCGCGCTCTTCCCTGGTGAGGACATGGACGGGGGCGGTGGGGGTGCCGTCGGCGTCGAAGAACGGGGTCTTGCGCCAGCTGCCCGAGAGGTTGGCGGCGAGCATCATCTTGGCGATGCGAAAGCCGATGCGGTTGAAGCCTTCGTGGCGATACTTGCCGTCCGGGCCCTTGATGAAGGCGCGGCCGATCAGCGGGCCGAGCGCGGCGCTGTCGGACAGGCAGGCCACCGGCAGGCCGACGAAGGCGAGCCGCGACTTGCGCAAGGTGTTGAAGAGCGGCGTGTTGCAGCAACTGGCATACCAGCGATAGAGCCCCTTGGGCGACAGCTGCTGGATCGCCAGGCGGTCGGCGCCCCGGGTCAGGGTCACGCGGTCGGGGGTGGTCTGCCACAGCTCGGTTCCCAGCTTGACGCCGGGATCGGGCTGGCCGAGATGGATGGCCGAGGCGCGGCAATCGGGGCAGTGGCAAACGACATGATTGCCGGCGGCGGGCGAGGGCACGTCGAGCGTGCCCGCGACCTGGCCGCAGCGGCAGGAGAAGGTGAGGGTGGTCATGGCGGGCTCCACGAAGAGGACGGCTGGAGCCTGGACGCGTGACGGCCCCGGATCAAGCGGCGGATGGTGGGTTGGAAACCCACCCTACGCCCGCCCGCCCGGGCCTCGACGCCGGATCCGGGCCTCAGGCGGCGTTGGTGTTGGCGGCCTTCTTGGCCTTCAGCTTGGGCTTGGCCTCGGAGGCGCGCGACACCGGCCCTTCGGAATTGGCGTCGATGAAGTCGAGCACCAAGGGCCGGATGTTGTTGCGCCAGCTGGAGCCGGCGAAGATGCCGTAATGGCCGGCGCCGGGTTCGACGTGATGCGCCTTCTTCGCCTCGGGCAGGCCGGTGCAGAGGCCCAGCGCGGCGACACATTGGCCGGGGGCCGAGATATCGTCCTTCTCGCCCTCGACCGTCTTCACCGCGACGGTGGTGATCTTGCCGATATCGACCTTGTGGCCGGCGACGACGAAGGCGTTGCGGGCGATTTCGCGTTCCTTGAAGATGCGGTGCACGGTCGAGAGATAAAACTCGGCCGTCATGTCCATCACCGCGAGATATTCGTCGTAGAAGCGGTTATGCGGGTCGTGATCGCCGGCTTCGCCCTGGACCACGCGCATGATCTGGTCGCGGAAGGCCTTGGCGTGGCGGTCGGCGTTCATCGACATGAACGAAGCCAGCTGCAGCAGCCCGGGATAGACCTTGCGGCCGACGCCCTTGTACTTGAAGCCGACCTGCTGGATCATCGTCTCTTCCAGCTGGCCCATGGTGACGCGGGCGCCGAAATCGGTCACGTCGGTGGCCGCGGCGTCCGGGTCGATCGGGCCGCCGATCAGGGTCAGCGAGCGCGGCTGGGCGTCGGGGTCGAGCTCGGCCAGGTAGGCGGTGGCGGCCAGCGTCAGCGGCGCCGGCTGGCAGACGGCGATGACATGGGTGTCGGGGCCCATGTGGCGCATGAAGTCGACCAGGTAGAGCGTGTAATCCTCGACATCGAACTTGCCTTCGCTGACGGGAATGTCGCGGGCATTGTGCCAGTCGGTGACATAGACCTCGCAATCGACCAGCAGCGATTTCACGGTCGAGCGCAGCAGGGTGGCGTAATGGCCCGACATCGGCGCCACCAGAAGCACCTTGCGCGGTGCCGTCTCGCGCCCCGGAATGTCGAAATGGATCAGGTTGCCGAAGGGCTTCTCGACCACGGTCTCGATATTGACCAGGTGGTCCTTGCCGTCGGCGCAGGTGAAGGTGCGGATGCCCCAGTCGGGCTTGGCGACCATGCGTTCGAAGGTGCGTTCGGTGACCTGGCCCCAGGCGGCCAGCCAGCTGAACGCCGGGTTTGGCACCATCGAGAAGATCGGGTAGGATGCGAAGGATAGGGCGGAGGCACCCAACCATTGATTGGTGTTACGGAAGGATTCCATCAGGTCGTAGGTGGCCATGTAACGCATGTGCGTCTCCTTGCTGGGCGCGCAGGCGGTGGGATCGACCGTTTGCCTGCCCGATTATGTTGCCGCCGCAACCTCACCACTGTCCAGCCCCTCCAACCGGGCGCGCAATGCTGCGTAGCAGCGAAGATAGGGAATATTCATTAAGATGACAACAAAAGACGATGCCGCAGGCCCACAACCCCCCGAGGCTGTGTCTTCCGAGGCGCTGGACCGGATGACGGCGAACATGGCCCGCATCGAAACCCTGTCGCAGCGTCTGGTGACGGCGCTGTCGCATCGCAAGCCGCCCAATGCGGCGCTGAACGCCCCGGATCAGGAGCTTTTCGCCCGCGCCGCCGGGGCCTATTGGCAGGAATGGCTGAACAATCCGGCGAAGATCTTCGAATCCCAGGTCGAATACTGGGGCAAGACCATGGCGCATTTCATCGATGCGCAGAATCAGCTTCTGAAGGGCGAGGCCGAGCCGGCCACCGGAGAACGGCCGAAGGACCGGCGGTTCGCAAATCCGCTTTGGGTGTCGAACCCCTATTTCAACCTGGTGATGCGGCAGTATCAGCAGAATGCCGGGGCGATCCGCGAGGCGGTGGCGGCGGCGGGCGATCTGAGCGAGACCGACCGCAGGCGGCTGAACTATTTCTCGAATCAGATCATCGACATGATGAGCCCGACCAATTTCCTGGGCACCAACCCGGACGCCCTGGAGAAGGCGCTGGCCACCGAGGGCGAATCGCTGGTGCAGGGGCTGGAGAACCTGGTCGCCGATCTGGAGCGCAACGACGGCGAGATGCTGGTGCGGCTGGCCGATGAGAGCGCCTTCGAGCTGGGCGTGAACGTGGGCACCGCGCCGGGCGAGGTGATCTTCCGCAACCGGATGATGGAGCTGATCCAGTATGCGCCGACCACCGACAAGGTGCACGCCACGCCGATCGTGATCTTCCCGCCCTGGATCAACAAGTTCTATATCCTCGACCTGAAGCCGGAAAACAGCCTGATCCGCTGGATCGTGGATCAGGGATACACTCTGTTCGTGGTCAGCTGGGTGAACCCGGGGCCGGAATACCGCGATGTCGGCATGGACACCTATATCGAGGAGGGCTTCCTGGAGGCGATCCGGGTGGCGAAGGAGATCACCGGCCAGAAACAGGTGAACACGGTGGGCTATTGCATCGGCGGCACCACGCTGAACCTGACCGCGGCCCTGCTGAAGAAGCGCGGCGACAGCTCGATCAAGTCGGCCACCTTCTTTACCGCGCTGACCGATTTCTCGGACCAGGGGGAGTTCGTGCCCTTCCTGCAGGACGATTTCGTCGACGGGATCGAGGCGGAAGTGACCGAGCGGGGCATCCTGCGGTCGTTCATCATGAGCCGCACGATGAGTTTCCTGCGCTCGAACGACCTGATCTATACGCCCGCCATCAAGAGCTACATGATGGGCGAGACGCCGCCGGCCTTCGACCTGCTGTTCTGGAACGGCGATGCCACCAACCTACCGGGGCGGATGACGATGCAGTATCTGCGCGACCTGTGCCAGGCCAATGCCTTCACCACCGATGGCATGAAACTGTGCGGCGAGGTGCTTCAGATCGCGGATGTCGAGGTGCCGTTCTGCGCCATCACCTGCGAGACCGACCATATCGCGGCGTGGAAGGATTGCTATCGCGGCATGGCGATGGCCGGGTCGAAGGACAAGACCTTCATCCTGTCGCAGTCGGGCCATATCGCCGGCATCGTCAACCCGCCGTCGAAGAAGAAGTATGGCCACTATACCAATGCCGATCTGAGCCTCGACCACGCCACCTGGCGGGCTGAGGCCGATTTCACCGAAGGGTCGTGGTGGCCGCGCTGGGAAACCTGGCTGAAGAAGCGCTCGGGTAAGATGATCGAGGCTCGCCTTCCGGGTGATTCGAGCTATAAGCCGCTGGCGCCGGCGCCGGGCACTTATGTGAAGGCGAAGGCAAGTGGCTGATTTCGATTGATATTCCTCTCGGCCGGCAGATTTTTTCTGCAGTGCAGCAAAAACACTTGAAATGCTGCACTGCAGAATGTATATCCTTGTGCAGACGCAGCATCGGGTCCTCCCAATACAGCCCGAAACACCAGAAACAACGCCAACGCAAGGATGCTTCCCATGGCCAAGACCCAAGATTTCACCGCCGTCTTCAAAGACATGATGGGCTCGTTCCCGGTCGACACCGCCGCCTTCGAAAAGCAGTTCAAGAGCCAGGCCTCGCTGAACGAGAAGCTGGCATCGGTCGCCCTGGCCGCCGCCGAGAAATCGACCGAGATTTCCTCGAAATGGACCAAGGACACGCTGGCCAAGCTGACCGAGATGTCGAAAGCCAAGGCCGAGCCGGCCGATTACGCCAAGGCCATGACCGATTTCGCATCGGCCACCGCCGAGGTTGCCGCCGAGAACATGGCCGCCTTCGCAGAGGTCGCCAAGAAGGTTCAGGCCGACACCGTGGAACTGCTGATGGCAGCCGGCAAGGACGTCTCCGGAAGAGGCCACCGCCGCCATGAAGAAGGCCACCGACGAGGTGACCGCGGCCGCCAAGAAGGCCACCACGAAGTAATCGCGATTTCGCACCCCTCTCTCCCTCTCCTCCCATAAGGAGTGCGGATGAAGTGAAGGGCGGGCCCCAGCGGCCCGCCCTTTCTTTTTTTTCTGCGCTCGCGTAAGCTTTGCTGCAGTGCTGCAACTTTGGGGGGATTGCCCGTGGCCGAGAGTGACAAACCGCTTCTGATCAAGCGTTACGCCAGCCAGCGGCTCTATAATACCGAGACCAGCGATTACGTGACGCTGGAGGATATCGCGGGCTTCATCCGGGCGGGGCGCGAGGTGCAGATCGTGGATCTCAAGACCGGCGACGACCTGACCCGGCAGTATCTGCTGCAGATCATCGCCGAACACGAAAGCCGGGGCGAGAACGTGCTGCCGGTGGCGGTGCTGAACGATCTGGTGCGGTCCTATACCACCCAGGCCAGTTCGGTCGTGCCGCAATTCCTGCAGGCCAGTTTCGAGATGCTGCGCGACGGCCAGTCGAAGATGATGGAGAACATCGGGACCATGAACCCGATGGCCAAGATGCCCGGGTTCGAGGCGATGCAGGCGCAGCAGGAGGCCTTCATGAAGGCGATGACCGGCGCCTGGGGCGCGGCGGCCAAGACCAGCATGCCCGAGGCCGAGGACACCGCCAAGGACGGCGGCGGCGAGGCGCTGGACGAGATCAAGCAGCGCTGGCCGATCTGCAGGCGAAGCTGTCGAAGCTGGGCAAGTAACCCGGCGCATGGCTTTGGGCCCCGGCAAGATCACGCTCTGGGGGATCGAGGTCTTCGTGGCCACGGTGGAGGAGCGGTCGATCTCGGCCGCGGCGCGGCGGCTGGGGGCCTCGCCCTCGGCGGTGTCGCAGCAGCTGACCAATCTGGAAACCGCGATGGGGGTGGCGCTGCTGGAACGCAGCGCCCGGCCGGTGCGGCTGACCCCGGCGGGCGAGACCTTCCGGCGGCGGGCCTCGACCATCCTGAACGAGGCGGCGCAGGCCCGGGCCGAGCTGGCCTCGGGCGGGCTGGGGCGGCTGACGCGGGTCCGGCTGGGGATGATCGAGGATTTCGAGGCCGATGTGACGCCGCGATTGCTGGCGCATATGGCGGGCGAGATGGAGGGCTGCCAGTTCCTGCTGGAGACGGGGGCGAGCCATTTCCTCTACGATCAGCTGGACGCCCAGGCGCTGGATGCGATCGTCGCGGCCGAGATGGGCGCGCCGGCCGATTGGATGGAGGTGCATCCGATCGCCCGCGACGGCTTCGTGGTGGCGGCGCCGGGGGCGGTGGACGCGGGCGGCGACGTGCTGGCCCAGCTGCAGGCGCTGCCTTTCGTGCAATATACCTCGCGCCACCTGATGGGGCGGACCATCGGCGAGCATCTGGCGCGGCAGAAGCTGACCCTGGCGCACCGGTTCGAGCTGGACAGCTATCACGCGATCCTGGCGCTGGTGGGCCCGGGGGCGGGCATGGACCATCCTGACGCCGCTGGCGCTGATGCGGGCGCGGCGGTTCGCGCCGCAGCTCGACGTGCTGGAATTGCCCTTCGCGCCGCTGAGCCGCACCATCAGCCTGACCGCGCGGCGGGGCGTTCTGGGCGACCGGCCGGGCGAGCTGGCCGAGGCGCTGCGCCCGATCCTGCAGGAGACGGCGATCGGGCCGGCGGCGCGGGCCTATCCCAATATCGGCGAGGCGCTGCGGCTGATCTGAAGCGCGGACAAGGGTTTACGAAAACCCTTGCCGAAGGCCCTTCGAAGGGCCTTTGGGAACGCGTTTAGAAACGCGTTCGTCAAGCCGTTTCGAAACGGCTTGCCGCGGCCGGTCAGTAGGCGACTGGTTGGCTGAGGGCGCCGTCCTCGAGCAGGGCGAAATAGTCGGCGCGCAGGCTGCGGGCCAGGGGGCCGGGGCTGCCGTTCGAGAACACCCGGTCGTCGACCTGCGTCACCGGGATGGCGCCGCCGCCGGAGGAGGAGAGGAAGACCTCGTCCGCCTCCATCAACTCGGCCAGCGGCAGGGGGCGGGTTTCGCATCCGAGGCCGCGGGCGGCGCAAAGTTCGAGCACCGTGCGGCGGGTGAGGCCGTGGAGGACGCCATGGTCCGAGGTGACGACGGTATCGCCCTTGACGGCGAAGACGTTGAAGCCGGGGCCTTCGGTGACGTTGCCGGCATGGTCCAGGAGGGCGGTGGTGTCGAAGCCGGCCTCCTTGGCCTCGATCAGCCCGGCGGTGAAATCGCCCCAGTGATAGTTCTTGGCACGGGGATTGACGCTGTCCTCGGGGATGCGGCGCGAGGATTTCGAGATCCAGAGGCGGCAGCCGCGCTCGGCCACATCGGGGGTGATGACGTGGACGTAGGGAATGACCCAGGCGAAGAAGTGGTTGCCGCAATCGCGCGGGTCGCGCGAGCCGGGGATCAGCGGCACCCCGCGCGAGGCGACCATGGCGCAATAGGCCTGGCGCAGGCCGGATCGGGCCACGATGGCGTGCAGGATCGCGGCGATATCGTCGTTGCTTTGCGGGATGAAGAGTTTCAGCGCGTCGATGGAGGCGCGGAAGCGTTCCAGGTAATCGGGCAGGCGGAAGAAGGCGCCGTTCCACACCGGCACCACGTCATAGGTGATGTCGGAATGCGTCAGCCCCCAGTCGAGCACGCTGATCTTCGCCTCGGCGATGGGCATGACGTCGCCGGCCATCCAGGCGGCGCCTTTGGAGAAATCGGTGGGGGTATCGGTCATGGGGCCCTCGCGCGGTTCGATACGGCGAGGGTGGCCGAGATCGGGGCAACTGGCAAGCCGCGACTGGGGGCGCGGGCGGGGCGCGGGCGGGTCGGCTCTGGCCATGGGGCGCGGCTTGGGGTTTGATCGGGGCCAGGATTCGCAACAGCAATGGGAGAGCGGCGATGGATCTGGGGATTGCGGGGAAGACGGCCATCGTCTGTGCCGGCTCGAAGGGGCTGGGGCGGGGCTGTGCCGAGGCGCTGGCCGCGGCGGGGGTGAACCTGGTGCTGAACGCGCGCAGCGAGGGGCCGCTGACGGAGGCGGCCGAGGCAATCGCGGCGGCGCATGGCGTCCGTGTCGTGCCGGTGGCGGCCGACATCACCAGCGAGGCGGGCCGGGCCCGGGTGATCGAGGCGGCGGGCGAGGTCGATATCCTGGTCAACAATGCCGGCGGGCCGCCGCCGGGGATGTGGTACGACTGGGACCGCGAGGATTTCCTGGCCGCGCTGGAGGCCAACATGCTGACGCCGATCGCCATGATCAAGGCGCTGGTGCCGGGGATGATGAGCCGCGGTTGGGGCCGGGTGGTGAACATCACCTCGCAGAGCGTGAAGGCGCCGATCGCGGTGCTGGGCCTGTCGAATTCGGCGCGCGCCGGGCTGACCGGCTATGTCGCCGGTACCGCGCGGCAGATCGCGGGCAGCGGTGTGATCATGAACAACCTGCTGCCCGGCAGCCACGACACCGACCGGATCCGGGCGCTGGACGAGCGCACGGCGCAGCAGCAGGGGATATCGGTCGAGGAGGCGCGCGCGATGCGGCAAGCGACCAATCCGGTCGGGCGCGACGGCACGGTCGAGGAATTCGGCGCGACCTGCGCCTTCCTGTGCTCGCGCTATGCCGGTTACATGGTGGGGCAGAACGTTCTGCTGGACGGCGGCGGCATCAACGCCACGCTGTGAGGCGGCCGGGCGGGGCCGGCCGCGTCGAGACGGGCCGGCCCGGGCGCTCAGAACTCGACTTCGAGATCGACGATCTCGGTCGGCTCGGCCAGCGCGCCCTCGGTCCATTCGACCATCAGCGGCCAGTTGAAGATCGTCTCGCAATAGGCCTGGAGCGGGGCGTCGAGGGCGACGTTATAGGTGCGGAACCGGGTGCAGACCGGGGCATACATGGCGTCGGCCACGGTGGGCGTGCGGCCGAACAGGAACGGCCCGCCATAGGCTTCGAGGCATTCGTGCCAGATGGTCTTGACGCGCTCGACATCGGGGCGGGCGCCGGAGAAGATCTTGAAGGTCTCGTGCCGGGCCTTGAGGTTCATCGGCAGGGCCGAGCGCAGGTTGAAGAAGCCCGAATGCATCTCGCCCGAGATCGCCCGGCAATGGGCGCGGGCCTTCATGTCGCGCGGGTAGAGCCCGGCCATCGGCGCCACCTCGGCCAGGTATTGCGCGATGGCGAGCGTGTCCCAGACGTCGACATCGCCATGCTTGAGCCGCGGCACCAGCACCGAGGGCGAGAGCAGCAGCAGTTCCTGGCGGACGTCGTCATCGTCGGGATCGACATGCACCTCGGCAAAGTCGAGCCCGGCCATGCGGCACAGAAGCCAGCCGCGCAGCGACCAGGATGAGTAATTTTTGGACGAAATCGTGAGGGTTGCCTGAGTCATGATCTTTTTCCGGCCTGATCGCATGGTTTCGCCTGAATTTTAACGCCGTCGGCATGGGCTGCGCTATTCTTGTGCAGACCAGATGGATGGACCGACATGCTATATGCTGCTTATCAAGGCCAAGACGACATGATTGCCCCTTTCCGCGCCGCTGCGCGAATGGCGATGGGGTTCCTGCCGGGGGGCGACGGGCCCTGGGCGGCGCTGGCCCGGCCCGCCGTGGCGGCGGCCGAGATGGTGTCGCGCTTCGAATTGAGCCACGCGCGGCCGGATTTCGCGATCCGCAGCGTCAAGGCGGGCAACCGCGAGGTGCCGGTGCGCGAGGAGGTGGCGCTGGACCTGCCGTTCGGCAACCTGCTGCATTTCGTGCGCGAGATGGACGCGCCGCAGCCCAAGGTTCTGGTGGTGGCGCCGCTGTCGGGGCATTTCGCCACCCTGCTGCGCAACACCTGCGAGGTGCTGCTGCGCGACCATGACGTCTATATCACCGACTGGAAGAACGCCCGCGACGTGCCGCTGGACGAGGGCAAGTTCGGGGTCGACGAATATATCGAATACCTGATCCGCTTCATGGAGGAGATCGGGCCGGGCGGGCATATCCTGGCGGTGTGCCAGCCCTGCGTGCAGACCCTGGCGGCGGTGGCGGTGATGTCGGAAGAGGGCAATCCGGCGACGCCGCGCACCATGACGCTGATGGCCGGACCGATCGACGTGCGCGAAAGCCCGACGGCGGTGAACGAGCTGGCCCAGGACAAGCCGCTCGACTGGTTCGAGACCCAGGTCATCGCCCAGGTGCCGGCGCGCTATCCCGGGGCGGGGCGCAAGGTCTATCCCGGGTTCGTGCAGCTGACCGCCTTCATGGCGATGAACATGGAGCGGCACCAGGCGCAGCACAAGAAGCTGTTCCAGCATCTGGTCGCGGGCGAGAAGGCCGAGGCGGAGCGGATCAAGACCTTCTATGACGAGTATTTCGCGGTTCTCGACCTGGCCGGGGAGTTCTATGTCGAGACCATCGACCGGGTGTTCCAGCAGGCGCTGCTGGCCAGGGGCGAGCTGACCTACAAGGGCCGCAAGGTCGATCCCGGGGCGATCCGCAAGACCGCGCTTCTGACCGTCGAGGGCGGGCGCGACGACATCTGCGGCATGGGCCAGACGGCGGCGGCGCACGAGCTTTGCACCTCGCTGAGGCCGCATCTGAAGCGGCATCACCTGCAGGCCAATGCCGGCCATTACGGCGTCTTCGCCGGCAGCCGCTGGGAGCGCGAGGTCTATCCGCAGGTGCGCAGCCTGATCCTTGCGATGGAATAGCGAGGCTGCCCGCCGGTGCCCGCCCGAGCGCAGCGAGGGCCCGGGTCGGCGCCGCAGGCGGCGAAACCCGAGTTTTGCCTCCGAGCGGAGCGAGGGCGCGGGTCGACGCCGCAGGCGGCGAAACCCGAGTTTTGCCTCCGAGCGGAGCGAGGGCGCGGGTCGGCGCCGCAGGCGGCGAAACCTTGTGGGGTGCTCACTCGGCCGGTTGGAAGCCCTCGATCAGCTGGCGCAGGCCGACGGCGGCGCCGGCGAAGATCGACAGGAAGGTCACCGGCGCGGAATAGCTGAGCACCGAGAAGCCCGAGATGCCCTGGCCCACGGTGCAGCCCATGGCGATGACCGCGCCGGCGCCCATCAAGGCGGCGCCGAGGATCTGGCGGCGCAGCTCGCGCGGGTCCTCGCAGGCTTCCCAGCGGAAATGGCCCTTGATCAGCGAGCCGATGAAGGCCCCCGTCGCCACACCCAGGATCGAGCCCACCGCGAAGGAGGGCGCCCGGGCCGAGGCGGTCATGGCATAGAGCAGGGTTTCGCCCACCGGCGCGGCGAAGGAATGCGACACCACCGGCACCGCCTCGAACCCGTGGGCGGCGATCCAGGCGGTGCCGGCCCAGCCCGAGACCACGGCAAGGCCGACCACGATGGCCCAGAAGATCATCCTGGGCTTGGCCAGAAAGCCGCGCGAGCCGAGCGCGCCGGCGGCGATGGCCGCGCCGATGGCGGCACCGATCAGGGGGCCGGGCAGGCCGGTCAGCCGGGCGAGCGCGAAGGTGATCCCGGGCGGCGTGTCGCCGGTCGCGGGCGCCTGGGGAAAGGCCCAGACCCTGAGCCCGGCCAGCGGCCCCGACAGCACGACATAGGCCGAGACGCCCATCACCAGCACGATGACGAAGGCGCGCAGGTCGCCGCCGCCCAGCCGGGCGATCGAGCCATAGCCGCAATTGCCGGACATCGCCATGCCATAGCCGAACATCAGCCCGCCGATCACCGAGGCATGCGGCATCCAGCGGATGTTCAGATAGAAGCTGTCCTGCGGCACCAGCCCGCCCGATGCGGTGAGAAGCGAGGTGCCCAGCACCGCCACGCCGATGGCCAGCGCCCACATCCGCATCCGCAGCGACGAGCCGCCATAGAGCAGGTCCTCGATCGCGCCCATGGTGCAGAACCGGCCCAGCCGCGCCGCCAGCCCGAGGGCCACGCCCCCGAGCGCTCCGACGAGCGCGGTGGCGCTATGGTCGCCGATAAGGTCGAGCATGGTGCCCGTCTTCCCTCCCCAGAGCCGTTCGCCTCCGCTGCGTGGCCCCGTGGAACGGGTTCAGGCGCAGTCCTCGTCGGAGCAGAACAGCTCGTATACCAGTTCGAGTATACGCTTGGGCCGGTTGTCGGCCAAGCGGTAATAGATCGCCTTGCCATCGCGCCGGGGCACCACCAGCCCTTCCAGCCGCAGCCGCGACAGCTGTTGCGACACGGCGGCCTGGCGGGCCGAGAGCAGGTCTTCCAGCTCGGTCACCGATTTCTCGCCGGTGACCAGATGGCACAGGATCATCAGCCGTCCCTCGTGGCTGACGGTCTTCAGGAAATTCGACGCGGTCAGCGCATTGGCCGCGAAACGGTCGAGCTCTTCCTCGCTCAGGCTGGTATCGAATACGGGCAGGCCCATGCCTTCACCCCCTCTGTCAAAGCGCCGGAACACACCCCTGGTCCGGCAAACTCCCTTGTTTCGTTACGCTTACGCCTTGTCCGGCGTCTTGCTTGCTTGTTGGGCGCCCGGCAGGCTGCCGGGCTCCTGATAGTCGGTCCTGGCCTTCAGCATCTGGCCCAGCAGGGCCCAGAAGAAATCCTCGCCCGGGTAACCTTCGATCCGGCCCAGCTCGCGGCCGTTCTCGACCAGGATGAAGGTGGGGGTGAAGACCACGCGGCGATCGAAGGTGATGCCCTCGGGGGCGCCGTCGTGGAGATCGACCCGGCGCAGCGGCGCGAAGGCGCCTTCGGGCGTCTTGGGATAGATCGGGCCGACAACCTTGTTCCAGAGGGCGCAATAGCCGCAGCCCTCCTGCTCGACCATCAGCAGCTCGGCCGCGCGGGCGCCGCGGGGCAGAAGGGCGAAACCCGCAAGTATCGCAATGACGAGAGCGGCAGTTCGAAGGATCGCGGACACGTTGCAGACTCGATTGACAAACCCGACACTGAGCCTAATCTGAATATGTGAATTCTTCAAGGGAGGAGAGGAATCACGATGCTCGACATTACCTATGTCGGGGCATTGTTGGCTGGTTTGGCGGCGTTCTTCACGCCCTGCATCCTGCCGATGGTCCCGTTCTATCTGTCCTATATGGCCGGAATCAGCATGGCCGAGCTGCGCGGCGACGGCGAGATCGCGCCGGGAGCGGCGCGGCGGCTGGTGGTTTCGTCGATCATGTTCGCGCTGGGCGTCACGACGATCTTCGTGTTGCTGGGCATGGGCGCCACCGCGCTGGGGCAGGCCTTTGCCCAGTGGAAGCAGCCGCTGTCCTATGTCGCGGCGGCGGTGATCTTCGTCTTCGGGCTGCATTTCCTCGGGATCATCCGTATCGGCTTCCTGATGCGCGAGGCACGGATGGAGAGCAAATCCGATCCGACCACCGTCTTCGGCGCCTATGTCATGGGGCTGGCCTTCGGGTTCGGCTGGACCGCCTGCGTGGGGCCGGTTCTGGCCTCGATCCTGATGATCGCCAGCGGCATGGGCGAGATCCTGAAGGGCGCGCTGCTGCTGCTGGTCTTCGGGCTGGGGATGACGGCACCCTTCGTGGTGGCGGCGTTCTTCGCGCGGCCCTTCCTGGCCTGGCTGGCGCGGCATCGCGGGCTGATGGCGCATATCGAGAAGGTGATGGGCGTGATGCTGATCGTCTTCGCCATTCTGATCGCCACGGATTCGGTCAACGTGATCTCGAACTGGATGATCGAGGTGATGCCGAGCTTCGGCACATTGGGTTAAGCGAGAGGACGCATGATGAGACGTTTTGTGATGGCAGTGATCGCGCTGGTCGGGCTGGCCGGCATGGCGGCGGCCGAGGTGGGCGATGACGGGCTGCACAAGGAACCGTGGTTCCGCGACACCTTCAAGGACCTGCGCGAGGATCTGGCCGAGGCCAATGCCGAGGGCAAGCGGCTGGTGCTGTTCGTCGAGCAGCGCGGCTGCATCTATTGCAAGAAGATGCACGAGGAGGTCTATGTCATCCCCGAGCTGTCCGATTACATCGCCGAGAATTTCTTCGTGGTGCAGATGAACCTGCACGGCAATGACAAGGCCATCGATTTCGACGGCGAGGAGATGGAGCAGAGCGCGATGATGCGCAAATGGGGGATGCTGTTCACGCCGACGCTGATCTTCCTCCCCGAGGAGGTGCCCGAGGGCAAGACCGCGCCGCAGGCCGCCGTCGCGGTGATGCCGGGGGCCTTCGGGTTCCACACCACGATCAACATGTTCCACTGGGTGCGCGACAAGGAATACGAAAGCGACAGCGGGGAAGATTTCCAAAGATATCACGCCCGCAAGTTCAAGGAACGCACCGGAAAAGACAGCGAATGAGCAAGAATGTTTCGCGCCAAAGCGACATCTGAGGCGCCTGTTCAATTCACTTTTATGAATTTGTTGTTGCGTCACTGCGACAATCTGGCCTAAGTTGAAAGAAGCTAACCTGGACCCAATCAAGGTAGCGAAGGGAGGAAAGATGAGGTTTACGACACTGAAACTGGCTGTGGTCCTGTGCGCGGGCACGGCAACCATGGCGGGCGCGGCCGATGTCGCCCCGGGCGACGTCGTGTTCACCGATGGCCTGGTCGAGGCATCGCTGACCGGCGTTCCGGGCAACCCCGAAGAGGGCGCCAAGGTCTATGCGTCGAAGAAGCTGGGCAATTGCATCGCCTGCCATCAGATCAGTTCGGTCGATGCGCCCTTCCCGGGCAATGTCGGCCCCAGCCTGGACGGCGTGGCGGACCGCCACGACCTGGCCGGGCTGCGCGGCATCCTGGTGAATTCGAAGAATACCTTCGAGGGCACGGTGATGCCGGCCTATTACAAGGTCGACGGCTTCACCCGGCCGGGCAATGCCTATACCGGCAAGGCCGCCGATGACAGTTACGGGCCGCTTCTGAGCGCCCAGCAGATCGAAGACGTGATCGCGTTCCTGAGCACTCTGAAAGAGTGACCCGGCGCGCGGTCGCAACAGCACATCAACCATTCAAGGGAGAGAGAGTATGAGCTTCTCACGACGCGATACGCTGGCGCTGGGTGCCGGTGCCGCCGTGTTGGCCGCGCTTCCGCTGCGCCTGAGCGCGGCCGCGGAAGAGCAGATTGCCGCCTTTACCGGCGGCGCCGCGATCGGTGACGGAGGCGTCACGCTGACCGCGCCCGAGATCGCCGAGAACGGCAATACCGTGCCCGTGGGCGTGGCCGCCGAGGGCGCGACCGCGATCATCCTGCTGGCCACCGGCAACCCGAACCCGAGCGTCGCCACCTTCAACTTCGGCGAGCTGGCCGGCGCGGCTTCGGCCTCGACCCGGATCCGTCTGGCGGGCACCCAGGACGTGCTGGCCATCGCCAAGATGGCGGACGGCAGCTTCAAGCAGGCATCCCAGACCGTGAAGGTCACCATCGGCGGCTGCGGCGGCTGATCCAGAGGAGAATGAAAAATGGCAGATGGTGTTAAACCCCGCGTGAAAGCGCCGAAGAAGGCCGCCGCCGGCGAGGTGGTGACGATCAAGACCCTGATCAGCCACAAGATGGAATCGGGTCAGCGCAAGGACAAGGACGGCAATCTGATCCCGCGCTCGATCATCAATCGCTTCACCGCCGAGTTCAACGGCAAGTCGGTGATCGATGTCGAGATGCATGGCGCGATCTCGACCAACCCCTATTTCGAATTCGATGCCAAGGTGCCGGAAGCGGGCGATTTCAAGTTCACCTGGTACGACGATGACGGGTCCGTCTACGAGGACGTCAAATCGGTCGCCGTGGGCTGAGCGAGACAAGGCGCGCCCCGCCTCGGAAGAAGGGTGGGGCGCCTGACATTCAGGGAGGAAACCGAATGAAATTCAAGACGATGTCCGTCATCGCCGCTGTCGCCATGACGCTGCCCGCCGTGACGCTGGCCGACCCCGACGACGACAAGCTGGTGATCAACGGCGAGCTTGAGATCACCACCAAGGTGACTCCGGCAGCGCATCTGGAAGGCGCGCTCGATCCGGTGGTCATGTCGGGCTGGCATTTCCGCAGCGACGACACCCAGGCGATGGAAATGGACGATTTCGACAATCCCGGCATGATCGGGGTCGAGAACGCCATGAAGACCTGGGAAACCGTGGAAGGCACCGAGGGCAAGTCCTGCGCCAGCTGCCATGGCACGCCCGAGGAGTCGATGAAGGGCCTGCGCGCCGTCTATCCCAAGTGGAACGAGGCGGCCGGCGAGGTGCGCACCCTGCAGATGCAGGTGAACGACTGCCGCACCACCCGGATGGGCGCCGAGGCGTGGAAATACGACAGCGGCAAGGCGATCGATATGGATGCGCTGATGGCCTATGTGTCGCGCGGCATGCCGATCAACGTGGCCATCGACGGGCCGGGTCAGCCGACCTGGGAGAAGGGCAAGGAGATCTATTACACCCGGTTCGGTCAGCTGGACCTGAGCTGTGCCAACTGCCACGAGCAGAATTACGGCAACATGATCCGGGCCGATCACCTGAGCCAGGGCCAGATCAACGGTTTCCCGGCCTACCGGTTGAAGAACACCAAGCTGAACGGTGTGCAGGACCGCTTCAAGGGCTGCATCCGCGACACCCGGGCCGAGACCTATAGCCCCGGCAGCCCGGAGTTCATCGCGCTCGAGATGTATGTCGCGAGCCGCGGCAACGGGCTGAGCGTCGAAGGGCCTTCGGTGCGCAACTGAGCCATGGGTTTCGGGCCGCCTGCGCGGCCCGACCAGGTGGGGGGGGGGGGGGGGGGGGGGGGGGGGGGG
>JAWKXE010000010.1:0-124431 GCA_041397165.1 Paracoccaceae bacterium
TGCCGATGGGATGCGCATGACACGGGAACTGAGGTCTTTACCCACTCCCGAACCTGTGTAATCAAATTGCCATAACGCTTTGGGAAGGTCGGATGCAGGATACAGGAAACGAAACTGCGGGCGGCCAGGAACCGAACGGGCAGCATGACGACATGGACGACATCCGGGCGCGGGCCGAAGAGGTCGTCGCGCTGATCAAGGCTGGCCGACCGGCCGAGGCCCTGAGCGTCGCCAAGGCGATGCAGCGGAACTGGCCCGATGCCCTGGCTTCGGCGCTGTCGCTCTTTCGGGCGCACCTGGCGCTGGACGATGCGGACAGCGCCGAGGTCGCGCTGGCGGGCGCGGTGCCGCAGGATGGCGCGATCCCACAAGTCAGGATGATCCTTCATTCGAAGATGCACCTGGCAAAACACAAGGAAGACGATGCCAGCATGCTGGAGCATGCGCTGACGGCTGCCGAGCTTCCCAACGGATTGCCCGAGCAATATGCGCTGCTTGCGGTCGAGGCCTGTGCCAGGCTGGGCAGGGTCGCAGAATACGACCGTCTTTCGTCCTATCTCGGCGCCCAGCGCCGCAGCCGGAGGGGCGCCCGCGCGGCCTATGAGCGCGCCATTTCCGGAGCCGACGATCGCCCCCCTGCCGAGATCCTGCGTGAGTTCGTCCTCGGCGAGGATGCGGTGCCCGAGAACATCTTTGCGGTCCAGCTGCACCTGAATGTGATCGGTCACGATCCGGCGCTGGTCGACACCCTGGTGCGAGGCGCGATCGAGCGCTGGCCTGACGATCCCGCTGTGGCCGAGATGACAGCCAAGCTCAGGGTTCAGCGCGAACCGTCCGGCCCTGCCGATAACGCGATCGCTCCCGAAGATGTGCGAAAGCTTCTGGCGGCCCGGAACTGGAGAAGCTTCGACGGCGCGGCGCTGCTTCGGTCCTTCGACGCGGACCTTCGGGACTGGCCGCTGGGACGCGCCATCGCGCGGGACCTGACCGATGAGGAAGTCCTGGAAAGCCCTGTCGAGGACGGTGCCCCGACGGCCATCGTGTTTCCCGGCCTCGGCGACATGAACGGAGGGTCGCTCGAGCTGTTCGACACCTATCTTGCGATGGCTGGCTATAATGCGATCTACGTGCGCGATCATACCAGGCGCGTGGGGGCCTGCGGGATTACGGCGCTGGGGCAGGATCTCGAAAGCACTCTCGCGGCCTTGCAGGACCGGCTGAACCGCCGCAACGCCGGAGCGCCGCTGGTGATCGGCGCCTCGGCAGGGGGCCTTGCGGCTTTGAACTATGGTCAGGCCCTCGGCGCCGAACGCATTATCCTCTTCGCGTCGCCCTCCAATGTGACGCCGGAGTTCATGGAGTCCATCGGCGACAATCGCGCCAAGATCGGGCAACGCCGCTTGTTCCAGGGAGCCTCCGATGCCTACCTCCGCGCATTGCCCTTGCGAGAGGCCGGCAGCGCGGCGCCGAAGGTCGATGCTTTCTTCGACCCCTTGTCCCGGCTCGATGCGGCCCATGCCCGCGAACTGGGCGGATGTCCCACGGTAACGCTTCACCATGTCCATGCCAACGGACGGCATGTCGTGTGGAGCCACCTGATGATCGAACGGAAATTCCTTGCCGCGATCGGCGCCGATCGGTCGGCAGTGTCCGTGGCGTAACCGTCGTCCTGCCGGGCGCCGCGAACCCCGTTCCGGGCAGGTCTTCGCCGGCCGCGGGGGATACCCCGGCAACCAAGCGAGCGGATTTGCCTTCCGAAATCGGCCGGGCAAACGGCTATCAGCCTGTTCTCATTGAGAATATGAGGGGTCTAGGGGAAGAGTGGTGCCCAGGAGAGGACTCGAACCTCCACGGCCGTTAAGCCACTGGTACCTGAAACCAGCGCGTCTACCAATTCCGCCACCTGGGCACAGGTGACTTGCGTCGTGAGGCAGGCGTTTACGCGGGGCCAAAGGCGGTGTCAACGGGGTTTTCACCGAAATCGGATGGAATGCGTTATCGCCTTGTCCTGAATGCCGACCGGGGCTAGGAAAAGACAGGATTTTCAACCGGCGGAGGGCGCCATGGCCAAGCTTGTCACCATCTATGGCGGATCGGGATTCGTCGGGCGTTATATCGCCCAGAAGCTGGCCGCGAAGGGCTGGCGCGTGCGGGTCGCGGTGCGGCGCCCGAACGAGGCGCTGTTCGTCAAGCCCTATGGCGTGCCCGGACAGGTCGAGCCGGTGCTGTGCAACATCCGCGACGACGCCAGTGTGGCGGCGGTGATGAAGGGGGCGGATGCGGTGGTGAACTGCGTCGGCACCTTCGACTGGCGCGGGCGGAACGATTTCCAGGCGGTGCAGGCGGACGGCGCCGGCCGGATCGCCCGGCGGCCGCGGCGGCGGGGTCGAAACGCTGGTCCATATCTCGGCCGCCGGGATCGACGGCGATCACGACAGCCGCTATGCCAAATCGAAGCGCGAGGGCGAGGCCGCCGTTCTGGGCGCCTTCCCGCGGGCCGTGATCCTGCGCCCAAGCGTGATCTTCGGCAACGAGGACGGGTTCTTCAACCGCTTCGGCGGGCTCAGCCGCATGGGGCCGGTGTTGCCGATCTTCGGTGGGGCGACCAGGTTCCAGCCGGTCTATGTCGAGGATGTGGCCCAGGCCGCGGTGATGGGCG
This sequence comes from Paracoccaceae bacterium, assembly GCA_041397165.1. GTDB lineage: Bacteria > Pseudomonadota > Alphaproteobacteria > Rhodobacterales > Rhodobacteraceae > JAWKXE01. The sequence goes on from JAWKXE010000010.1 coordinate 2,660, forward strand.
TCGAGGGCAAGGCCCAGGGCACCTATGAGCTGGGCGGTCCCGAGGTGAAGAGCCTGCGCGGCTGGGTCGATGTCATCCTCGCCTCGGTCAAGCGCTGGCGGCTGGTTCCGAACCTGCCGATGTGGATCGGGCGGCTGATGGCCTTCGGGTTCGACATGGTCGAGGCGTTCAGCCTGGGGCTGATCCGCAACCGCATCCTGACCCGCGATCAGGTCAAGCAGCTGCGCCACGACAACGTGGTCGGCGAAGGCGCCAAGACGCTGGCCGATCTGGGGATCGACCCGGTGGCGCCGGAAGCGGTGATCGACAGCTATCTGTGGCGCTATCGCCCCAACGGGCAGTTCGACGCGATCCGCGATTCGGCCAAGAACCTCAAGGCGCACTAACCGCCATAGGCGAGCGCCAGAAGGCCGGCCCCGAGGATGACGCGGTAGATCACGTAAGGCGTGAAGCTGGTCGAGCGCAGCAGCCGCATCATCAGGCTGAGCGCCAGCAGGGCCGAGACGAAGGCGAAGACGGCGGCGATGGCGCCGTCGCGGGCCGCCTGGGCATTGGCCTGACCGATGAAATCCAGCGACAGAAGCGCGCCCGAGGCGAAGATCGTCGGGATCGACATCAGCATCGAGATCTTGGCCGCGTCGGGCCGTGCATAACCCAGAAGCCGTCCGGCGGTGATGGTAATGCCCGAGCGCGACGTGCCCGGGATCAGCGCCACCGCCTGCCAGAGGCCCATCTTCACAGCGTCGCCGAGGCTCCAGTCGCTGCCCGTCTTCTCTTCACCGCCGTTGCGGTCGGCCCAATAGAGGAAGAGGCCGAACAGCAGCATGGTCCAGCCGATCACGGTCATCGAGCGCATGGCGTCCTCGATCCCGGTGAGTTTCAGCACCAGGCCCGCGAGGATCGCCGGGATGGTGGCGATCATCAGCAGGAAAGCGAGCTTCGATCCGGGCGTGTCGATCCGGCCGGTCAGCATCCGGGGAATGCCGGCCAGGCCTTCGCGCACATCGCTCCAGAAATAGAGGACCACCGCGAAAAGCGTGCCGACATGCACCGCCACGTCGATGGCCAGGCCCTGGTCGGCCATGCCCGTCAGCTCGGGCAGCAGGATCAGGTGACCCGAAGAGGAAACCGGCAGGAATTCGGTGATTCCCTGGATCAGGGCGACGAGAATCAAATGATAGAGCGGCATCTGCACGGGCCTCTTATGTTTGATCGCAGCTATAATCCCGGGGCGAAACAAGGGAAAGCAGGCAGTTAGGACCGTATCGGACCTTAAATCTTGCTCTCTCGACCAAATATTTCTTCCAATATCACGATTTGAGATAATATAGGTCAACTATACTGACTTTTCATCCGCCCCAGTGTGGTTTAAGAGGCAATTCACCTGATCGAGAGACGGAGAAGACCGCCGTGGCGAAGCAACCGATGCTGAAATTCGTGACCCTGGGCCGTGAAATGCCCGAGAAGCGCGGCGCCAGTCTGCGCAACAAGGATTTCGACGAGATTTACGCCGAGTTCGCCGACGAGAAGGCCAAGGAACAGGCCAGCCGGTGCAGCCAGTGCGGCGTGCCCTATTGCCAGTCGCATTGCCCGCTGCACAACAACATCCCCGATTGGCTGCGCATGACCGCGACGGGCCGGCTGGAAGAGGCCTATCAGCTGAGCCAGTCGACCAACACCTTCCCCGAAATCTGCGGCCGCATCTGCCCGCAGGACCGCCTGTGCGAAGGCAATTGCGTGATCGAACAATCCGGCCACGGCACCGTCACCATCGGCAGCGTCGAGAAATACATCACCGATACCGCCTGGGAAAAAGGCTGGGTCAAGCCCGTGACCCCGGCGCAGGAGCGCCCCGAGAGCGTGGGCATCATTGGCGCCGGCCCCGGGGGCCTGGCCGCCGCCGACCGGCTGCGCCGCGCCGGTATCCAGGTGGTGGTCTATGACCGTTACGACCGCGCCGGCGGGCTGCTGACCTATGGCATCCCGGGCTTCAAGCTGGAGAAGGACGTGGTCATGCGCCGGACCCTTCAGCTGGAGCAATCGGGCGTGAAATTCGAGCTGAATTGCACGGTTGGCGAGGACCGCAGTTTCGCCGATATCCGCGCCGCCCACGATGCGGTGATCATCGCCACCGGCGTCTATAAAACCCGTGATTTGCAAGGCCCCGGCGCTGGCGCCAAGGGGATCGTGCGGGCGATCGATTATCTGACCGCGTCGAACAAGCTGAGCTTTGGGGACAGCGTGGCCGAGTTCGAGGACGGCACGCTGAACGCGGCCGGCAAGAAGGTGATCGTGGTCGGCGGCGGCGATACGGCGATGGACTGTGTGCGCACCGCCATCCGGCAGGGCGCCGAGAGCGTCAAATGCCTCTATCGCCGCGACCGGGCCAACATGCCGGGGTCCCAGCGCGAGGTGCAGAATGCCGAGGAAGAAGGCGTGATCTTCGAATGGCTGGCCGCGCCCAAGGGCTTTCGCGGCGATCCGGTGAAATCGGTCATGGTGCAGAAGATGCGGCTTGGCCCGCCCGATGTCAGCGGCCGCCAGAGCCCCGAGGTGATCGAGGGCGCGGATTATTCCGAAAGCGCCGATCTGGTGATCAAGGCACTGGGCTTCGAGCCCGAGGACCTGCCGGCGCTGTGGGATCAGCCCGAACTGGAAGTGACCCGCTGGGGCACGGTGAAGGCGGCCTATGGCAGCGGCGAAACCGCCATGCCGGGCGTCTATGCGGTGGGCGATATCGTTCGAGGCGCCAGCCTGGTGGTCTGGGCCATCAAGGACGGTCGCGACTGTGCCGATGCGATCTTGAAGAACCTTAACGCCGTTAAGACTGTCGCCGCCGAGTGATTTTCAGTGTCTGCACCCCGGCTGCCCGCCGGCTGCAAAGCGTCTGGCACGAAATCGCGACACGGCGTTAACGAAGAGGTTAAAGCGTCAGAACCGCTGACGCATGTGATGAAGAAAAGGTTAAGCGCCCCCCGGCGCAAGACCGCGAGACGACACCCGGGCACCGCGCCCAAACCAAGAGGTGGCATGATGAAGGACATCGAAAACTACGCCGAGCACGAGGCCGCGCTGCGCGCCTGGATGCAGGAGAACAGCCTTTACCGCGAAGAGCATGAACATGCCTCGTGCGGCGTTGGTCTGGTGGTGGTGAATGTCGATGGCAAACCCAGCCGCAAGGTGGTCGAGGCGGGCATCACCGCGCTCAAGGCGGTGTGGCACCGCGGCGCGGTCGATGCCGATGGCAAGACCGGCGATGGCGCGGGCATCCACCTGCAAATCCCGGCGCCCTTCTATGACCAGATCCGCCGCACCGGGCACGAGCCGCGCATGGACGAGCTGATCGCGGTTGGCCAGGTCTTCCTGCCGCGCACCGATTTCGGCGCGCAGGAACGCTGCCGGACCATCGTGGAAACCGAAGTTCTGCGGATGGGCTATTACATCTATGGCTGGCGCCACGTTCCGGTGAACACTGAAGTGCTGGGCGACAAGGCCAACGCCACGCGGCCCGAGATCGAACAGATCCTGATTTCCAACTCGAAGGGCGTCGACGAGGAAACCTTCGAGCGCGAGCTTTACGTCATCCGCCGCCGGATCGAGAAGGCGGCATCGAAGGCCGGCATCCAAGGGCTTTACCTGTGTTCGCTGAGCTGCCGCTCGGTCATCTACAAGGGCATGTTCCTGGCGCAGGACTGTGCCGAGTTCTATCCCGATCTGAAGGACGACCGGTTCCAGAGCGCCTATGCGCTGTATCACCAGCGGTACAGCACCAACACCTTTCCGCAATGGTGGCTGGCCCAGCCGTTCCGGATGCTGGCCCATAACGGCGAGATCAACACGCTGAAGGGCAACGTCAACTGGATGAAGAGCCATGAAATCCGCATGGCCTCGTCCACGTTCGGCGAGCTGGCGGACGACATCAAGCCGATCATCCAGAACGGCAGCTCGGATTCCGCGGCGCTGGATTCGGTGTTCGAGGTGCTGGTGCGGGCAGGGCGCAGCGCGCCGATGGCCAAGACGATGCTGGTGCCGGAAAGCTGGTCGAAGCAGGCGGTGGAACTGCCCGAGGCCTGGCGCGACATGTATTCCTATTGCAACTCGGTGATGGAGCCCTGGGACGGGCCGGCGGCGCTGGCGATGACCGACGGGCGCTGGGTCTGTGCCGGGCTCGACCGGAACGGGCTGCGGCCGATGCGCTATGTCGTGACCGGCGACGGGATGCTGATCGCCGGGTCCGAGGCGGGCATGGTGCCGGTGGACGAACGCAGCGTGAAGGAAAAGGGCGCGCTGGGTCCGGGGCAGTTGCTGGCCGTGGACATGAAGGAGGGCCGGCTGTTCCACGACACCGAGATCAAGGACAAACTGGCCGCCAGCCAGCCCTTCGGCGAATGGGTCGGCAAGATCAACGAGCTGGACGAGGTTCTGAAGGACCTGGTCGAAAAGCCGATGTTTTCGGGCGGCGAGCTGCGCAAGCGGCAGATCGCGGCCGGCTATACGCTGGAAGAGCTGGAACAGGTGCTGGCGCCGATGGCCGAGGACGGCAAGGAGGCGCTGGCCAGCATGGGCGACGACACGCCCAGCGCGGTGCTGTCGAACAAGTATCGCCCGCTGAGCCACTTCTTCCGCCAGAACTTCAGCCAGGTGACCAACCCGCCGATCGACAGCCTGCGCGAATACCGGGTGATGAGCCTGAAGACGCGGTTCGGCAACCTGAAGAACGTGCTGGATGAATCGAGCGCCCAGACCGAGATTCTGGTGCTGGAAAGCCCCTTCGTCGGCAATGCCGAATGGGACGAGCTGACCACGATCTTCAAGTCGGAACTGGTCGAGATCGACTGCACCTTCCCCGCCGGCGGCCATGAAAACGCGCTGCATGACGCGCTGGAGCGCATCCGGGCCGAGGCCGAGGACGCGGTGCGTTCGGGTGCCGGGCATATCGTGCTGAGCGACCATCTGCAAAGCGAAGACCGCGTGCCGATGCCGATGATCCTGGCCACCAGCGCGGTGCATTCCGGCCTGACCGACAAGGGGCTGCGCACCTTCTGTTCGCTGGCCGTGCGCTCGGCCGAGTGTATCGACCCGCATTATTTCGCGGTGCTGGTTGGCTGTGGCGCCACCGTGGTGAACCCCTATCTGGCCGAGGACAGCCTGGCCGACCGCATCGCGCGCGGGCTGCTGGACGGCACCCTGACCGAGAACGTCTCGCGCTATCGCGAGGCGGTGGATCAGGGGATGCTGAAGATCATGGCCAAGATGGGTATCTCGGTCATCTCGTCCTATCGCGGCGGGTTGAACTTCGAGGCCGTGGGGCTGAGCCGCGCGATGTGCGCCGAGTACTTCCCCGGGATGCTGAGCCGCATTTCCGGCATCGGCGTCAGCGGCATTCAGAAGAAGGTCGAGGAAATCCACCGCCAGGGCTGGCTGGGCGGCACCGATGTGTTGCCGGTGGGCGGCTTCTACAAGGCGCGCAAGTCGGGCGAGACCCATGCCTGGGGCGCGACCACGATGCACCTGCTGCAATCGGCCTGCGACCGGGCCAGCTATGAGCTGTGGAAGCAGTATTCCAAGGCGATGCAATCGAACCCGCCGATCCATCTGCGCGACCTTCTGGCGATCAAGCCGCTGGGCAAGCCGATCCCCATCGAAGAGGTCGAAAGCATCACCGCGATCCGCAAGCGGTTCGTCACCCCGGGCATGAGCCTTGGCGCGCTGAGCCCCGAGGCGCACAAGACGCTGAACGTCGCGATGAACCGCATCGGCGCCAAGTCCGACAGCGGCGAGGGCGGCGAGGATCCGGCGCATTTCGTGCCCGAACCCAATGGCGACAACCCCAGCGCCAAGATCAAGCAGGTGGCCAGCGGCCGGTTCGGCGTCACCGCCGAATACCTGAACCAGTGCGAGGAACTGGAGATCAAGGTGGCCCAGGGCGCCAAGCCCGGCGAGGGCGGCCAGCTGCCCGGCATGAAGGTGACCGAGCTGATCGCCCGGCTGCGCCATTCCACCCCGGCGTGACCCTGATCAGCCCGCCGCCGCACCACGATATCTATTCCATCGAGGACCTGGCGCAGCTGATCTATGACCTGAAGCAGATCAACCCGATCGCCAAGGTGACGGTGAAGCTGGTGGCCAGTTCCGGTGTCGGCACTATCGCCGCCGGCGTGGCCAAGGCCAAGGCCGACGTGATCCTGATTTCCGGCGCCAATGGCGGCACCGGCGCATCGCCCTCGACCTCGATCAAGTTCGCCGGCCTGCCCTCGGGAAATGGGCCTGACCGAGGCGCATCAGGTTCTGGCGATGAACAAGCTGCGCGAACGCATCACGCTGCGCACCGATGGCGGGCTGCGCACCGGGCGCGACATCGTCATGGCGGCGATGATGGGGGCCGAGGAATACGGCATCGGCACCGCCGCGCTGATCGCGATGGGCTGTATCATGGTGCGCCAGTGCCAGTCGAACACCTGCCCGGTGGGCGTCTGCACCCAGGACCAGAGCCTGCGCGCGAAGTTCACCGGTTCGGCCGAGAAGGTGGTGAACCTTATCACCTTCTACGCCACCGAGGTGCGCGAGATTCTGGCCAGCATCGGCGCCCGGTCGCTGGACGAGGTGATCGGCCGCGCCGATCTTCTGAGCCAGGTCAGCCGCGGGGCCGAGCATCTGGACGATCTCGACCTGAACCCGCTGCTGTTGACCGTCGATGGCGCCAAGGACATCGTCTATGACCGCTACAAGAAGCGCAACCGCGTGCCCAAGACGCTGGACGCCGAGATCGTGCGCGACGGGCGGCGGTTCCTGGAGGATGGCGAGAAGATGCAGCTGAGCTATGCGGTGCAGAACACGCACCGCACGGTGGGCACCCGCGTTTCCAGCCACATCGTGCGCAACTTCGGCATGAAGAACGCGCTGCAGCCCGATCACCTGACGGTGAAGCTGACCGGTTCGGCCGGCCAGTCGCTTGGCGCCTTCGCGGCGCCGGGGCTGAAGATCGAGGTTTCGGGCGACGCCAACGACTATGTCGGCAAGGGCCTCAGCGGGGGCACCATCGTGGTGCGGCCGCCGATGCATTCGCCGCTGGTCGCGCAGGACAACACCATCATCGGCAACACCGTGCTTTACGGTGCCACCGATGGCTTCCTCTTTGCTGCCGGCCGGGCGGGCGAACGGTTTGCCGTGCGCAACTCGGGCGCGACGGTGGTGGTCGAGGGCTGCGGCTCGAACGGGTGCGAATACATGACCGGCGGGGTCGCGGTGATCCTGGGGGCCATCGGCGCCAACTTCGGGGCCGGGATGACGGGCGGCATGGCCTATCTCTATGACCCGGACGGCAAGGCGGAAAGCCTGATGAACCGCGAGACGCTGGTCACCTGCCCCGTCACCGTGCCGCATTGGGAGCGCCAGCTGGAAGAGCTGATCGAGCGTCACCTGGCCGAGACCGGCAGCGCCAAGGCGGCCGATATCCTGCAGCATTGGGATATCGAGAAGGCCAATTTCCTGCAGGTCTGTCCGAAGGAAATGCTGATCCATATCAGCCACCCGCTGAGCCTGGAAAAAGGCGCTGTTCCGGCGGAATAGAGCCGCTTTCTGCAAAGTTCGACCCGCCCGGACAGCCCTGCCCGGGCGGGTTTTGTTTTGATCGGCCGCGAAAGCGTCTATAGCTGAGCCATGGCAACGAAACCGAAAGCGAAACCCGCCGGGAAGGGTGGAAAGAAGCCCGCCGCAAAGCCCGAGCGCCGCGGCGGGGTCGAGCGCGCGCTGGGCCCGGTGCGCTGGCTCAGGCGCTGGGCGATCCGCATGATCGTGATCGTTCTGGCCGTGCTTTTGCTGGTGGTGTCCTATCATTCCGTCTTCAACCCCGGGCAGACGTTCTATATGCGGCAAGAGGCCCGGCGGCTGGGCGGGATCGACCATATCTGGGTGCCGCTGAGCGAGGTCGCGCCGGTGATGGCGCGGTCGGTCGTGGCCGCCGAGGATGCCAATTTCTGCCTGCATTGGGGTTTCGACGTCGAGGCGATCCGCGCCGCGCTGGAGGAGGGCGCGGGGCGCGGCGCCTCGACCATCAGCCAGCAGGTGGTGAAGAACGTCTATCTCTGGCAGGGGCGCAACTGGGCCCGCAAGGCGATGGAGGCCGTTCTGACCCCGGTGGTCGAGGCGATCTGGTCGAAGCGCCGGATCGTCGAGGTCTATCTGAACGTGGCCGAGTTCGACGAGGGCGTCTTCGGGATCGAGGCGGCATCGCAGCACTATTTCCATGTGTCGCCATCGAAGCTGAGCGCGCAGCAGGCGGCCCGGCTGGCCGCGGTGCTGCCCAACCCCACGGGCCGGTCGGCCAGCGACCCGGGCAAGGCGCTGGCCCGGCACGCGCAGCGGATCATGGATGGGGCGGAGACAATCCGCCGCGATGGCCGTGCCGCCTGTTTCGAGGATTGAAAAACCCTTCCCGAGCAGGCATTGAGAGGACGCAACCCCAATCGGCGATCGCTCCATGGCCACACTTTATCACGTTCCGCTGTCCCCCTTCTGCCGCAAGGTCCGCCTGAGCCTTGCCGAGAAGAGGGTCGAATGCGAGCTGATCGAGGAGCGCTATTGGGAGCAGGACCCGGATTTCCTGCGCCGCAATCCGGCCGGCAAGGTTCCGGTGCTGAAGATCGACGGCATGATCCTGTCGGAGAGCGCGGCGATCTGCGAATATCTGGAGGAAACCCGCGCCGAGGTGTCGCTGATGCCCAAGGATGCGGTCGGCCGCTATGAGGTGCGCCGGCTGGTGTCCTGGTTCGACGACAAGTTCCACAGCGAGGTGACCTCGAACCTGGTCTATGAGCGGATCAACAAGAAGATCATGGGCCGGGGATATCCGGATTCGAAGGCGGTGAAGACCGGGGCGCAGAAGATCAAGTATCACCTCGATTACATGGCCTGGCTGCTGGATCAGCGGCGCTGGCTGGCGGGCGATGTGATGACGCTGGCCGATTTCGCCGCCGCCGCGCATCTGAGCGCGCTCGATTATATCTCGGACGTCGACTGGAACCGCTCGGACGTGGTGAAGGACTGGTATGCCAAGATCAAGTCGCGGCCGGCCTTCCGTTCGATCCTGGCCGATCAGGTGCCGGGTTTTCCGCCGCCGGCGCATTATGCCGACCTGGATTTCTGAACCGAAGGCGCTGGGGGGCCAGCCCCCCAGACCCCCCGGGATATTTTCGGTCAGATGAAGGGGCCGGAGCTGAAATCGCTTTTGCTTGAGCAGGCGATGGCCGAGGGGTTTTCGGCCTGCCGGGTGTGTCGGCCCGGGGATGTGGGCCATGTGGCGGACGATCTGGCGGGGTTTCTGGAGGCGGGTTATCACGGCACGATGGGGTGGCTGGCCGAGAGGAGCCATTGGCGCGGCGATCCCGTGGCGCTGTGGCCCGAGGCGAGATCGGTGATCGTGCTGGCCGAGAATTACGGGCCGGACGAGATGCCGGAAGTGCCGGATTCGGCTGGATTGGTCTCGGTTTACGCGCGGAACAGGGACTATCACGACGTCCTGAAGAAGCGGCTGAAGCGGTTGGGGCGCTGGCTGATCGAGCGGGCGGGCGGCGAGATCAAGGTATTCGTCGATACCGCGCCGGTGCCGGAAAAGCCGCTGGCGCAGGCGGCGGGGCTGGGCTGGCAGGGCAAGCACACCAATCTGGTGAGCCGCGAGTTGGGAAGCTGGTTCTTCCTGGGATCGGTCTTTACCACGCTGGACCTGCCGGTCGATGCGCCCGAGGCGGATCATTGCGGGTCGTGCCGCGCCTGTCTGGATGCCTGCCCGACCGATGCCTTCCCGGCGCCGCACCGGATCGACGCGCGGCGCTGCATTTCCTATCTGACGATCGAGCACAAGGGCCCGGTCGACCTCGATCTGCGGGCGTTGATGGGCAACCGCATCTATGGGTGCGACGATTGCCTGGCCGCCTGTCCGTGGAACAAGTTCGCGGTTGCGGCGCGAGAGGTGAGGTATCACGCCCGGCCCGACCTGATCGCGCCGCCGCTGGCCGAGCTGGCGGTGCTGGACGATGCCGCGTTCCGCGCCCGGTTCAGCGGATCGCCGATCAAGCGGATCGGGCGGGGGCGGTTCGTGCGCAATGTGCTTTATGCCATCGGCAATTCGGGCGACGCGGCGCTGGCCGGCGTGGCGCGGGGCCTGATCGAGGACGAAGACCCGGTGGTCGCCGATGCGGCGCGCTGGGCGATGGAGAGGGTGACGGGATGAGCCTGGCCTTGGGGGTCGATACCGGCGGAACCTATACCGACGCGGTGCTGATCCGCGATCAGCGCGAGGTGATCGCCAGCGCCAAGGCGCTGACCACGCGGCACGATCTGGCCATCGGCATCGGTCAGGCGGTCGAGGCGGTGCTGAAGGCCTCGGGCGTGGCGCCGGGCGAGATCGGCATGGCGGCGCTGTCGACGACGCTGGCGACCAACGCACTGGTCGAGGGGCAGGGCGGGCGGGCCGGTCTGGTCTTCGTCGGCTTCGGCGAGGACGATCTTGACCGCCACGGGCTGCGCGAGGCGTTGAAGGGCGATCCGGTTCTGGTGCTGCGCGGCGGGCATGACCATGCCGGGCAGGAGGCCGCTGCCCTGGACGCTCGGGCCCTTTCGGCCTGGTTAGAGACGGTTTCTGGCATTTCCGGCTTTGCCGTCGCGGCGCAGTTCGCCACCCGCAACCCGGCGCATGAGAACCAGGTCGCCGAGGCGATCCGCGCCGCGACCGGGCGGCCGGTTTCCTGTTCGCATCACCTTTCGGCGCGGCTGAACGGGCCGAAACGGGCGCTGACCGCGCTGCTCAACGCGCGGCTGATCGGGATGATCGACAGGCTGATCGGCCGGGCCGAAACCCGGCTGGCCGAGCTGGGCATTCCCGCGCCGATGATGGTGGTGCGCGGCGACGGCGCGCTGATCGGGGCGGCGCTGGCGCGGGAGCGGCCGATCGAGACCATCCTGAGCGGCCCGGCGGCGTCGATCGTGGGGGCGAGATGGCTGACCGGGGTCAGCGATGCCATCGTCTCGGATATCGGCGGGACGACGACCGATGTGGCGCTGTTGCGCGGCGGCAAGCCGGCCATCGACCCGGATGGCGCGCGGGTCGGGCCGTTTCGCACCATGGTCGAGGCGGTGGCGATGCGCACCACCGGGCTGGGTGGCGACAGCGAGGTGCATATCCTGACCGAAGGCCTGGACGGCGGTGTCCGGCTGGGCCCGCGGCGGTTGGTGCCGATCAGCCTGCTGGCGCAGGAAGCGCCCGAGGCGGTGCTGCCGGTGCTGGAGGAACAGGCCGCGCGCGACCGCCCCGGCGAATATGACGGGCGTTTCGTGCGGCGGGTCGAAGGGGTGGACCCCGGCGGGCTGGCGACGCGCGACCGGGATGTCCTTGACCGGATCGACGCGGTCCGGCCGATCGGCGCGGTGCTGAAGACACGGATGGAGGCGGCGGCGCTGAAACGCCTGCAGGACCGGGGGCTGGTGCAGATCGCCGGCGTCACGCCATCGGACGCGGCGCATGTGCTGGGCGTTCTGGACGCCTGGGATCGCACGGCCGCCGAAATGGCGCTGAACCTGATGACGAAGCGTCGGACCGGCGCGGGGCAGCGTGTGGCGGCCGATGCCGCAACGCTGGCGCAAATGATCGTCGCGCAATTGCGGGAACAGACCTGTTCAGCCTTGTTAGAGACTGCTTTTGCGGAAGAAAGCGCGTTTTTCCAAGGGGCGCCCGAGCAGCTGGCCCGGCACGAACTGTTGCTGCGGGCGCTGGACGGGCATCGCGGGCTGTTGCGGCTGGACGCCGGGCTGAATGTTCCGGTGGTGGGGTTGGGTGCCTCGGCTCCGACCTATTATCCCGAGGTGGGAGAGCGGCTTCGCTGTCAGATGATCCTGCCCGAGCACGCCGGAGTGGCCAATGCCATCGGCGCCGTGGTGGGGCGGGTGACGGTGCGCAAAAGCGGCACGGTGACCAGCCCGACGGAAGGCCGGTTCCGCAGCCATGGCGAGGACGGGCCGCAGGATTTCGGTACGGCCGAGGCGGCGATGGCGGCGATGGAGGCCGCGTTGACGGCGCTGGCCGAGACGGAAGCGCGCCAGTCGGGGGCGGAAGACCTGCAGATAGACGCGCGGCGCGACGTGAGGCATTCGGCGGTCGAGGGACGCGACGTGTTCATCGAGGCGACGATCACGGTCGAGGCATCGGGGCGGCCGCGGATCGCGGTTTGACAAACGAAAGCCGGGGTGAAACCCCGGCCTACTGGTCGTATCTCAAGGCCGTCAGGACTTGGGCATCGACGACACGCCGACCTGCGCCGGACGCAACAGGCGGTCATGCAGCATGAAGCCTTCGGCCGACACCTGAATGATATCGCCCGACTGGGTGCCGGGCACCGGGGCCTCGAACATCGCTTCGTGCATCTGCGGATCGAACCGGTCGCCGACCTGGGGCGACACCACCTGAATGCCATGCTTGCCGAAGACGTTGAGCAATTCGCGCATCGTCAGCTCGACCCCTTCGAGCAGGGCACCGGCGACGGCGCGCTGTTCTTCGGTGGCATGTTCCAGGGCGCGCTTCATGTTGTCATAGACCGGTAGCATGTCCCGGGCGAGCTTGGAGCCGCCATATTGCTCGGCCTCGCGGCGCATCTTGTCGCCGCGCTTGCGGGCGTTTTCGGCATCGGCCAGGGCGCGCATGAACTTGTCGCGCAGTTCGTCACGTTCGGCCTTCAGGGCGTCGATCTCGGCTTCGACCGAATCGATTTCCGCCATCTCCTCGGCCAGTTCTTCGGCCTCGGCGGCCGAGATGTCGTCGAGAAAATCGTCTTCTTTGGGTTCCGCCATCTTCAATCCCCAATCTCTGCCCGGTCAGCCGCGATCCGACACCATGCGTCCGACCAGCTGCGCCGTATAGTCCACAATCGGAACGATCCGCCCATAGTTCAGCCGCGTTGGACCGATGACGCCGACCGCTCCGATAATCTTTCGGTCAGCGTTCATATAAGGGGAAACCACCAAAGAGCTACCCGAAAGTGAGAAAAGTTTGTTCTCCGAGCCGATAAAAATGCGCACGCCTTCGCCCTCTTCGGCAAGCTGCAGGAAATCGGCGATGTCGCGCTTGCGTTCCAGATCGTCGAACAGGGCCTGAATGCGTTCCAGCCCTTCCTCGGCAGCGGCGTCGGACAGAAGATTCGCCCTCCCGCGCACGATCAACCGTTCGTGCTGTTCGCCCTGGCCGTCCCAGACGGCAAGGCCGCTGTCGACCAGCTGGGCCGCCAATGTGTCGATCTCGCGCCGGCGGATTTCGATCTGGCTGCGGATCACGGTGTTCAGCTCGGAGAGGGTGCGGCCCTCGATCAGGGCGTTGAGGAAATTCGCCGCCTCGCGCATCGAACTGGGGGTCTGGCCGGCGGGCGGCGTGAAGATGCGGTTCTCGACATGGCCATTGGCGAAGACCAGCACCACCAGGGCCCGGTCGGGGCCGAGATTGACGAACTCGATATGCTTGATCGGCGCCTCGTGCTTGGGCGCCAGCACCAGTGAGGCGCTTTGTGTCACGCCGGAAAGTGCAGACCCGATCCGGTCGAGCATGGTGCCGACATCGCCGGTATTCGCGCCCATGGTGGCGTCGATCCGGCGGCGGTCGTCGCTGGCCAGATCGCCGACCTCGAGCAACCCGTCGACAAACATCCGCAGGCCCACCTGTGTCGGCACCCGCCCGGCCGAGATATGCGGGCTGTCGAGCAGGCCGAGGAATTCCAGATCCTGCATCACGTTGCGGATGGTGGCGGCCGAGACCTTCTCGCTCATCGTGCGGGTCAGGGTGCGAGAGCCCACCGGATCGCCGGTTTCCAGATAAGCCTCGACCACGCGGCGAAACACTTCGCGCGAGCGGTCGTTCATTTCCGCCAGCAATCGGGCCGTGTCGGTCATCTGCTGCATCCTCAAACCGCCGGGCATTAAAGAAGCGCGCGCGGCAAAGGTCAATCGGGGTTGCATGTGCCCGGGCGCCGCCTGTATCCCGGGGCCAACGCAAGGATGGAGGCTTTCATGCGACCCTCGGGCAGAGATTTAAGCGAAATGCGGCCGGTTTCGATTGAAACGGGCGTGACCAAACATGCCGAAGGGTCCTGCCTGATCAAGGTGGGCGACACCCATGTCCTGTGCACCGCGACGATCGAGGATCGCGTGCCGCCGTTCATCAAGGGCTCGGGGCTCGGTTGGGTGACGGCGGAATACGGGATGCTGCCGCGCTCGACCACCAGCCGGATGCGACGCGAGGCCGCGGCGGGCAAGCAGGGCGGCCGCACCGTGGAAATCCAGCGGCTGATCGGGCGGTCCCTGCGGGCGGGGGTCGACCGCGTCGCGCTGGGCGAACGGCAGATCACGGTGGATTGCGATGTGATCCAGGCCGATGGCGGCACCCGTTGCGCCAGCATCACCGGCGGCTGGGTGGCGCTGCGGCTGGCCGTGAACAAGCTGATGAAGACCGGCGAGGTGATCTCGAACCCGCTGGTCGAGCCGGTGGCGGCCGTCAGCTGCGGTATCTATGCCGGCCAGCCGGTGCTGGACCTGGATTACCCCGAAGACAGCGAGGCCGGGGTCGACGGCAATTTCGTCATGCTGGGCAATGGCCGGCTGATCGAAGTGCAGATGAGCGCCGAAGGCTCGACCTTCTCGCGCGAGCAGATGGATGAGCTGATGGCGCTGGCCGACAAGGGCGTGCGCCAGCTGGCCGAGATTCAGAAGGCCGCGACAGGTGCGTAAGTTCGACGGCGACGCGCTGGTCATTGCCACCCACAACAAGGGCAAGCTGCGCGAGATTGCCGAGCTGCTGGCGCCGTTCGGGGTGGCCGTGAGTTCGGCCGCCGATCACGGGTTGGAAGAGCCGGACGAGACCGAGAATACCTTCGCTGGAAACGCCCGCATCAAGGCGCATTTCGCGGCGAAAGCCACCGGCCTGCCGGCCCTGTCGGATGACAGCGGCATCACGGTCGAGGCGCTGGACGGCGCGCCCGGGGTCTATACCGCCGACTGGGCCGAAACGCCCGCGGGGCGCGATTTTCCGATGGCGATGGAAAAGGTCTGGCGCCTGCTGGAAGAGCGGAACGCGCCGTTTCCGCGCAAGGCCGCGTTTCACGCCACGCTGTGCCTGGCCTGGCCGGACGGGCATGACGAGATTTTCGAAGGTATCGTCCGGGGTCAGGTGGTCTGGCCGATGCGGGGGCAGAACGGATTCGGCTTCGATCCGGTCTTCCTTCCCGATGGCGAGACCGAGACCTTCGGCGAAATGGACCCGGCGAAGAAACACGGCATGAGCCACCGCGCCGATGCCTTCGCCAAATTCGTGAAGGGCTGCTTTGGCTGAGGATTGGCAACACGGCGGCTTTGGCATTTACGTGCATTGGCCGTTCTGCGCCTCGAAATGCCCCTATTGCGATTTCAACAGCCATGTGGCGGCCGAAATCGACGAATCCCGCTGGGTTAGAGCCTATCTTTCCGAAATCGACCGTTCCGCCGACGAGCTTTCCGGACGGGTGGTGAACTCGATCTTCTTCGGCGGCGGTACGCCCAGCCTGATGGCGCCCGAGACGGTGGCGGCGGTGATCGAGCGCATCCGGATGCGCTGGCCCACGGCCAATGACATGGAAATCACGCTCGAGGCCAATCCCGGTTCGGTCGAAGCCGGTCGGTTCCGGGATACCGCGCCGCCGGGGTGAACCGGCTGTCGATGGGGTTTCAGGCGCTGAACGATGCCGATCTGCGCGCCCTGGGCCGGTTGCACACGGTCGAGGAAGGGCTGCGCGCCTTCGACATCGCCCGCGACACGTTCCAGCGGGTCAGTTTCGACCTGATCTATGCCCGCCAGAACCAGAGCCTGGCCGATTGGCGCGCCGAACTGCGCCGCGCGCTGGACCTGGCCGTCGATCACCTGTCGCTCTATCAACTGACCATCGAGCCCGGCACCGCCTTTGGTGACCGCTATGACGCCGGCAGACTGCGCGGCCTGCCCGATGACGACAGCGCGGCCGAGATGTATGACGCCACGCAAGAGATCTGCGGCGCGGCGGGGATGGCGGCCTATGAAGTCTCTAACCATGCCAAACCCGGCGCGGAATCGCGGCACAACCTGCTTTATTGGCGCTATGGCGATTACGTGGGCATCGGACCCGGCGCGCATGGGCGGATCACCGTCGCGGGGCAGAAATACGCCACCGAAACGCCGCTGGCCCCGCAGACCTGGCTGGCGGATGCGGAACGCGGCCGGGGTGAGAACCTGCGCCGCGCCCTGAGCGGCCAGGAACAGGCCGAGGAATATCTGATGATGGGGCTGAGAATTACCCAAGGCATTGATTTAAAACGATATAATTCGCTTTCCGGCGATAACCTGCCAGCCGCGAAACTCTCGCATTTGACCGATATTGGCATGATCCGGCAATCCGGCGATAACCTGCGCGTGACAGATAGGGGCCGGGCGGTTCTGAATTCCGTCATCAGGGAGCTGTTCGCGGACTGACATGCAATATATCTGGGCGGCATTGGGGTTGATCTGCGTCGGGCTGGGCCTGATCGGGATCGTGCTGCCGCTGCTGCCGACCGTGCCCTTCATGCTGCTGGCGGCGTTCTTCTTTGCCCGCTCGTCCGAGCGGTTGCACAACTGGCTGATCACCCACCCGACGTTCGGTCCGCCGATTGTCGACTGGAACGAACGCGGCGCCATCAACCCGCGGGTCAAGCGGATCGCCACGCTGTCGATCGTCGTGGTCTATGGTATCTCGCTGGCGCTGGGGCTGAAGCTTTGGCTGCTTCTGCTTCAAGCCGCGATCCTGGGCGCGGTGCTGACCTTCATCTGGTCGCGGCCTAACTTCTAGACAGCAGGTTGCAGAGCGCGTCCAGTTCGTCCAGCGTCTTGTAGGCAATCGTCACCTGGCCGGATTCGCGGCCCGACTGGTGATTGATCTGCACCTTCATGCCCAGATTGGCCGAAAGATCGCCTTCCAGCGCGGCGGTATCGGCGTCCTTCTCGGCCATGGCCTTGGGCTTTGCGGCGGGCTTCGGCAGCCCGGCCTGTTTCGCCAACCGCTCGGCCTCGCGCACCGAAAGGCCCTTGGCCACGATCTGTTTCGCCAGACCCGAGGGATCCTCGGCCGTGATCAGGGCGCGGGCGTGGCCGGCGGTCAGCTTGTCGGCTTCCAGCAGGTCGAGCACATCTTGCGGCAGTGTCAGAAGCCGCATCTGATTGGCGATATGCGAGCGGCTCTTGCCCAGCGCCTGGGCCAACTGTTCCTGGGTATGGCCGAACCGGTCGATCAACGCGCGATAGCCCGCCGCCTCTTCCACCGGGTTCAGGTCGGCGCGCTGGATATTTTCGATGATGGCGACTTCCAGAACCTCGGTATCGTCGAAATTCCGCACCAGAACCGGCACCTGATGCAGCTGCGCCATCTGCGCCGCGCGCCAGCGGCGTTCGCCCGCGACGATCTGATAGGCGCCGTCCCTGGCTGGATCGGGCCGCACGATCAGCGGCTGGATGATGCCCTTTTCGCGGATCGAATTCGCCAGATCGGCCAGTTTCTCCATATCGAAGCTGCGCCGCGGCTGATCGGGATTGGGCGAGACCTTTTCGATGGGCATCTGCTGTTCGGCGCGGCGCGGCGCCGCGGTGTCGGCCGCAGGCTCGTCCCGGTTCACATCGGCCATCAGCGCCGACAAACCACGCCCCAGACCCCGTTTCTTCTCTGCCATCTCGACCTCTCCCTGTTACGCCGCCGCGCGCTTGTGGTTGCCCAGCATCTCGGATGCCAGATCGCGATAGGCCTGCGCACCCTTCGATTCCGGATCGTAGCTCAGCACCGGCATGGCGAAAGACGGGGCCACGGATACGCGGACGTTGCGGGGGATGATGGTCTTGAACACCAGATCCCCAAGGTTGTCGCGCGCGTCGGCCTCGACCTGCTGGCTCAACCGGTTGCGGCCATCATACATGGTCAACACAATACCTTCGATTCTGAGCGCGGTATTCGCCGTCTGCCGCACCTCGCGCACCGTCAGCATCAACTGCGACAAGCCCTCCAGCGCGAAGAACTCGCTTTGCAGCGGCACCAGCACCGAATGCGCCGCGACCATGGCGTTGACCGTCAGCAGGTTCAACGACGGCGGGCAATCGATCAGGATGTAATCGAAGTCGAAATTGTCCATCGCGTGTTGGCGCAGGGCGTCATGCAGCAGGAAACTGCGCTTTTCGTTCGAGATCAGCTCGATATCGGCCGAGGAGAGGTCGACCGTCGCCGGCACGATCTTGAGCCCGGTGGTTTCGGTATCGTGGATCACCTCGTCCAGCGTCGCCTCGCCCAGGATCAGGTCGTAGGTGGTGTATTCCCGCTGGCCCGATTCGATGCCGAGCCCGGTCGAGGCGTTGCCCTGCGGATCGAGGTCGATCACCAGCACGCGGCAGCCCTGTTCGACCAGGGCGGCGCCAAGGTTGATCGTCGTCGTGGTCTTGCCGACGCCGCCTTTCTGATTGGCGACGGCAATGATTTTCGGGCCCGGCGGACGTGTGGGATCAGACACGGGAAAGTCCTTCGATTTTCAAGACAACGGACTGGGATTCGGTTTGGCTTGGGATCGCCTGATAAGAGAAATGCCATGCTTGCTGCGCAGATTGAAGCTCGGATTTCCAGTTTTTGCCCTTGGGGAACAGGCAGAGGCCGCCGGGGGCAAGATGGCGTTCGGCAAAGCCAAGAAGGGCGCTCAGATCGGCCAGCGCCCGTGCCGAGAGGATATCGGCCCCAAGCGGCGGAACCTTCTCGATCCGCTCGGCGATCACCTGGCCGGCGACTTCGGTTTCGCGCAGGACGGTGCGAAGGAAGGTGGCCTTGCGCTGATCGGATTCGACCATCGTGACGCGCGCCGGATTGGCGGTTTCCTGCGCAGCGATGGCGATAACGAGGCCGGGAAAGCCGCCGCCGCTGCCCAGATCGGCCCAATGGGGCATCGCGCCATCGGCCAGACGCAGAAGTTGCAGCGAATCGACGATGTGCCGGGTCCACAAATCATCGAGCGTGGAGCGGGCCACGAGGTTGATCCTTGGGTTCCATTTCTCGAGCAGCGTGGCATAGAGCGCGAGCTTTTCGAATGTTTCACGTGAAACATCCAAGCTCTCGGGGCTTGGGGTCACGCCGATTTCTCCCGTTTTCCCTGCTTCAATCGCGCCAGGAGCAGCGCCAGCGCCGCCGGCGTCATACCGTCGACCTGGCCGGCCTGCGCCAGGTTTTCCGGCCGGGCCCGCGAAAGCTTGGCCTTCAACTCGTTCGAGAGGCCGTCGATGGGTTCGTATCTGAAATCTGCCGGGATGACCTGCCCCTCATCCCGCTTCAAGGCCTCGACATCGCGCTGTTGGCGCTCGATATAGTTGGCGTAAAGCGCGTCCTTTTCCAGTTGGGCCCGGATATCCGGCGCGATATCGGCCAGCGAGGGGTCGAGCGGCAACAGATCGTCGAACCCCAGGTCCGGAAAGGCCAAAAGCTGCATTCCATCGCGGCGGCTGCCATCCTGGTTCACATTCAGACCGGCCGCGATCAGCTCGCTCGGGGTCCAGTTCTGCCTTGTCAGCTTATCGCGGCCGGCGGCAAGCGCTTCGGCCTTCGCCTGAAAAGCGATACGCCGATCTTCGCCCACATCCCAGCGAAACCGCCTGAGGCGTCAGCCGCTGATCCGCGTTATCCGCCCGCAGCGACAGGCGAAACTCGGCGCGCGAGGTGAACATGCGATAGGGCTCGGCCACACCACGGGTGGTCAGATCGTCCACCATCACACCGATATAGCTGTCAGCCCGGCTGAAGATCGCCGGATCGCGCCCCTGAACCGCCAGCGCGGCGTTCAATCCGGCGACAAGGCCTTGCGCGGCGGCTTCCTCGTATCCGGTGGTGCCGTTGATCTGGCCCGCGAGATAGAGCCCGGAACATCCTTCAACGCCAGGGTCGCCGTAAGGGCGCGCGGATCGACATAATCGTATTCGATGGCATAGCCGGGCTGAAGGATGACCGCCTGCTCCAGCCCCCGGATCGAATGGACATAATCGTGCTGCACATCTTCGGGCAGCGATGTCGAAATACCGTTGGGATAGACGGTATGATCGGTCACGCCCTCGGGCTCCAGAAACACCTGATGCGAGGTCTTGTCGGCGAAACGCACGATCTTGTCCTCGATCGAGGGGCAATAGCGCGGACCGACGCCCTCGATATGGCCGCCATACATCGCCGAGCGCGCGAGGTTCTTTTCGATGATCTCATGCGTGCGAGGATTGGTATGGGTGATCCCACAGGCGATCTGCGGCGCCGTCGGAGCCTCCGAAAGAAAGGAAAACATCGCCGGATCATCGTCGCCGGGCTGTTTCTCGAGGATATCCCAGTCGATGGTGCGCCCGTCGAGCCGTGGCGGCGTGCCGGTTTTCAGCCGGCCAAGCGGCAGGGCAAAGGCCGTCAGCCTGTCGGCCAGCGGCACCGAAGGGCGGTCGCCCATCCGGCCGCCGGGCCGCGACACATCGCCGATATGAATGACGCCGCGCAGAAAGGTGCCCGTGGTCAGGATCACCGTAGCGGCGCGCAGCTCGGACCCGTCGGCCAGGCGAATGCCGGTCACCCGGTCGCCCTGCATCAGGAAATCGGTGGTTTCGCCTTCGATCAAGGTCAGACCTTCGCACGCCTCGGTTTCGCGCAGCATTTCGCGGCGATAGATCGCGCGGTCGGCCTGGGCGCGGGGGCCTTGAACCGCGGGGCCCTTGCGGCGGTTGAGCAGGCGAAACTGAATTCCGGCCAGGTCCGCCACACGGCCCATGACGCCGTCCATCGCGTCGATCTCGCGCACCAGATGGCCCTTGCCCAGACCGCCGATGGCCGGGTTACAGGACATGGTGCCGATATCCCGCCGGTGCAACGTCACAAGCGCCGTGCGCACTCCCATCCGGGCCGCGGCATGGGCGGCTTCGGTTCCGGCGTGGCCGCCACCGACAACGATGACATCGAAATCATGTTTCACGTGAAACACTCCTATTTGCCGATGCAGAAGCTGGCGAAAATCTCGTCGAGGATCATCTCAACATCCACACGGCCGACCAACGCGTCAAGCGCCCGGACGGCGCCGCGCAGTTCTTCCGCCGCAAGATCGGTATGCTCGGCGCCGAGATCAAGAAGCACGTCCACACGGCCCAGCGCTTCGACAGCTCGTTCCATCGACATCTTGTGGCGCAAACGTGTTGCGACACCAATATCTGCCACTCGCGCGTCCAACACAGCGCTGACCCGCGCGATCAGCTCGCCGACGCCTTCACCGGTCACACCGGATACGGCACCGGCCTTGTCCTGCAACAAATCGGCCTTTGCCTGCAAAACGATATCGCCGTCAGAGGGCGGAAAATCCGGCGCGGTCTCGCCTTCGATCAGGAACACCCGCAGATCGGCCTGAGCCGCGCGCTCTTTCGCCCTGGCGATACCGATCTGTTCGACATGGTCCTCGGTCTCGCGCAGTCCGGCGGTATCGAGCAGCGTCACGGGCACGCCGTTCAGGTCCATCCGCACCTCGATCACATCGCGGGTGGTCCCGGCATATTCCGAGGTGATTGCGGCATCGCGCCCGGCCAGCGCATTGAGCAGCGTCGACTTGCCGACATTCGGCGCGCCGACGATGGCCACCTCGAAACCGCTGCGCACCCGTTCGGCCACCGAAACGCCGGCGATCTCTTTCGTCAGGCTGTCCCGCGTGCGGTGCAGCAGCGCGCGCACCTCGGGTGTCACATCGACCGGAACCTCTTCGTCGGCGAAATCTATCGTCGCTTCCAGAAGCGCCGCGGCGCGGATCAGATCGCGGCGCCAGGCCTCGGCCCGGTCGCCCAAATCGCCCGACAGGACCCGCAGGGCCTGCCGGCGTTGCGCCTCGGTCTCGGCGTCGATCAGATCGGCCAGACCCTCGACCTGAGCCAGATCTATGCGGCCGTTCTCAAGCGCGCGGCGGGTGAATTCGCCCGGTTCCGCCAACCGCAGCCCGTCGATCCGGCCCAGCGCCGCCAGCACCGCCGAAACGGTGGCAACCGAGCCATGCAGCTGTAACTCGACCACGGGTTCGCCGGTGAAGCTGGCCTTGTCCTCGAAGGCCAGCACCAGCGCCTCGTCGAGGCGAATGCCATCGGCACCCTTCAGCACCCGCAACCCGGCGACGCGCGGCGCGGGCAGGGGGCCTGCGAGCCGCGCGGCAGCCTCCCACGCCAGGGAGCCGGAAATACGGATGACGGCCACGCCCGCCTTTCCGTGCGCGCTGGCCAGGGCAAAGATCGTGTCCATGGGTCGTTACCCAGCCCCCGGGGCCGGGCCTCAGCCGTTCATCGAATCGAAAAACTCGCCATTGGTCTTGGTTTGCTTCAGCTTGCCGATCAGGAATTCGATGGCATCGGTGGTGCCCATAGGGTTCAGGATGCGGCGCAGAACGAAGGTCTTCGACAAGTCCTTGGCATCGACCAGCAGATCCTCTTTCCGGGTGCCGGACTTGAGGATGTCCATCGCCGGGAAGACGCGCTTGTCCGCGACCTTGCGGTCGAGCACGATCTCGGAGTTGCCGGTGCCCTTGAATTCCTCGAAGATCACCTCGTCCATGCGGCTGCCGGTGTCGATCAGCGCGGTGGCGATGATGGTGAGCGAACCGCCTTCCTCGATATTCCGGGCCGCACCGAAGAAGCGTTTCGGGCGTTGCAGCGCGTTGGCGTCGACACCGCCGGTCAGAACCTTGCCGGAAGACGGCACCACGGTGTTATAGGCGCGGCCCAGGCGGGTGATGGGATCGAGCAGGATCACCACGTCGCGTTTGTGTTCGACCAGGCGCTTGGCCTTTTCGATCACCATCTCGGCCACGGCGACGTGGCGGGTGGCGGGTTCGTCGAAGGTCGAGGACACCACCTCGCCCTTAACGCTGCGCTGCATGTCGGTCACTTCCTCGGGGCGTTCGTCGATCAGAAGAACGATGAGATAGCATTCCGGATGATTGGCCTCGACCGAGTGGGCGATGTTCTGGAGCAGAACCGTCTTACCGGTCCGCGGCGGCGCCACGATCAGCGAGCGCTGGCCCTTGCCGATGGGCGCGACCAGGTCGATGATCCGGGCCGAGCGGTCCTTGATCGTCGGGTCCTCGATTTCCATCTTCAGCCGCTCGTCGGGATAGAGCGGGGTCAGGTTGTCGAAGGCGATCTTGTGCCGGGCCTTCTCGGGATCCTCGAAATTGATCAGCGTGACATCGGTCAGCGCGAAGTACCGCTCGTTCTCGAGCGGCTGCGCCAGCGGGCCGACGACGGTGTCGCCGGTGCGGAGCGAGAACTTGCGGATCGTCTCGGGCGAGACATAGATGTCATCGGGGCCCGGCAGATAGTTGGCCTCGGGGCTGCGCAGGAAGCCGAAGCCGTCCTGCAGCACCTCGAGCACGCCATCGCCCGAGATTTCCCAACCGTCCTCGGCGCGCTCGTTGAGGATCGAGAACATGATCTCGCCCTTGCGCATGGTCGAGGCGTTCTCGATCTCGAGCTCTTCGGCGAGATCGACAAGTTCCTTGGGGCTTTTTGCCTTGAGATCGGCAAGGAAATACGTTCGACTGTCATGGATACATCCTTGAACGGCCGGCAAGGCGGCGTGCGTTCTGTTCTGGAAATGGAAAACCGGATCGCCCGGACGGGCAGGTTGGAGTTACTCGATACGCCGGATCATCGACCGAGTCAACCGAAGGCTCTTTGCAAGGACCTGGCGGATCGGGCGCGAGGTCACCGGAACAAATCAAATAATAAATATAAAGAAAAAGATGATGATGATGTAGGCAGCACCCAAGCTGTGGATTATCGGATTGTCCCGGGTTATCCACGAGACCGCAAGAGATGTTAATATTCCTGAACAAACGGGTTTCCCTAGCGGCAAGATGAAAAATAAATATAATAATACAGTAGGTTAGACAGAAACCACCCCTGGTCAGCTTGTGGATAAAATCAAGGATAACCGGGATCGGGCGGGCGTTTTGCGCCCCATCTGGGTTGTCCATGTCCACCGAGGAAAACATCCGCGAGCCCGGGCGACGGATGGGGGTTTTCCCCGCGATCCCGTCGGTGCTTGGATTTCCCCGGAAAGTTTCGTTAAGACTCCGTAAACAAACCCACCTGGTTATCCACATGCCTCGTCCCATCGTCCTGGCTTCAGGCTCCGAAATCCGCCAGAGCCTGCTGCGCAAGGCGGGGGTCGCCTTCACCGTGGCGGTGGCGCGCGTGGACGAGGAAACGATCAAGCAATCGCTTCTGAGCGAGGGAGCCAACCCGCGCGATATCGCCGACGCCCTGGCCGAGGCGAAGGCGATGAAACAGAGCGCCAGAATGCCCGAGGCGCTGGTGATCGGCTGCGATCAGGTGCTGGATTTCGACGGGCGCCTGCTGTCGAAACCGGAAAGCCCGGACGAGGCGAAGGCCCAGCTTTGGGCGATGCGCGGCAAGCGGCACAGCCTGCTTTCGGCCGCGGTGCTGTGCCATCGGGGCCGCCCGGTCTGGCGCCATGTCGGCCAGGTGCGGCTGACGATGCGGGAGTTTTCCGAGAGCTATCTCGATGCCTATCTGGCGCGCAACTGGGACAGCATTCGCTGGGCGGTCGGCGGATACAAGCTGGAAGAAGAGGGCGTGCGTCTGTTTTCGCGCATCGACGGCGATTATTTCAACGTGCTCGGATTGCCCCTTGTCGAAATTCTCGGCTATCTCTCGATCAGCGGAGACCTGGACGCATGACATTGCAACGTATCCCCCTGGCGGGCGTGATCGGATCGCCCATCGCGCATTCGAAATCGCCCCAGCTGCACCGGCACTGGCTGCGGACCTATGGGCTGCAGGGCCATTACATCCCGATGGATGTCAGCTCGGACGATCTGCCCGAGGTGTTGAAGACCCTGCCGAAGATGGGGTTCGTCGGTGTCAACATCACCGTGCCGCACAAGGAACGGGTGATGGAGCAGCCGATCTGATCACCGACCGGGCGACGCTGATCGGGGCGGCGAATACGCTCATCTTCCGCAAGGACGGCAAGGTCCATGCCGACAATACCGATGGCTATGGCTTTATCGAGAACCTGCGCCAGGGCGCCCCGGGATGGGACCCGAAGGCCGGGCCGGCGGCGGTGCTGGGCGCCGGCGGCGCCGCGCGGGCGGTCGTTGCCGCGCTGGCCGATGTCGGCGTGCCCGAGATCTATATCTCCAACCGCACCCGGGTCCGGGCCGAGAAGCTGGCCGACGAATTCGGCAAGCGGATCACGGTGGTGGAATGGGTCAAGGCCGGCAACATGCTGGAAGAGGCGGCGCTGGTGGTGAACACCACCTCGCTTGGGATGATCGGCAAGCCCGAGCTTCGGGTGCCGCTGGATGGGCTGCGCAAGGGCGGTGGTGACCGATCTGGTCTATAACCCGCTGCAAACCCGCCTGCTGCGCGAGGCCGATCAAAGCGGCTGCATCACCGTCGACGGGCTGGGGATGCTGCTGCACCAGGCGGTGCCGGCCTTCGAGCGGTGGTTCGGCATCCGCCCCGAGGTCGATGCCGCCACCCGCGCGGCGGCGCTGCGATGACGTTTCGCCTTGGCTTGACCGGCTCGATCGGCATGGGCAAATCGACCACGGCAAAGCTTTCGCCGAGGCGGGCTGTGCCGTCTGGGATGCCGACGCCGCCGTTCACCGGCTCTATGCCCCGGGTGGCGCGGCGGTGGGCCCGATGGGCGCCGTATTCCCCGAGGCCATCGTCGAGGGCGGCGTTTCGCGCGACGCGCTGAAGCGGATCATCGGGGCCGACCCGACCGCGCTGAAGCGGATCGAGGCCATCGTGCATCCGCTGGTGGGCGAGGACCGCGCCGGCTTCATCGAAAGCGCCACCTCCGATATCCTGGTCTTCGACATCCCGCTTCTGTTCGAGACCGGCGGCAACGCCCGCATGGACGCCGTCGCGGTGGTGTCGACCGATGCCGCGACCCAGCGCGCGCGGGTGCTGGACCGCGGCACCATGACCGAGGCGCAGTTCGAGGCGATATTGGCGAAACAGATGCCCGACGCTGAAAAGCGCGCCAGGGCCGATTATGTCATCGAAACCGACACGGTCGAGCACGCACGGCAGCAGGTGGAGGCCATTGTCGAAGCAATCCGGGGCAAGAGACATGCGTGAGATCGTTCTCGACACCGAAACCACGGGGTTCGATCCGGAAAGCGGCGACCGGATCGTCGAGATCGGCGGTGTCGAGCTGATGGGCCACGTGCCCACCGGCAACACCTATCACCAATATATCAACCCCGAGCGCGACATGCCGCAAGAGGCGTTCGAGGTGCATGGGCTGAGCGAGGAGTTTCTGCGCGACAAGCCGGTCTTCGCCCAGATCGCCAAGGACTTCCTGGATTTCGTCGGCGATGCCAAGCTGGTCATTCACAATGCCAGCTTCGACATGAAGTTCCTCAATGCCGAGCTGGGCTGGCTGAACCTGCCGCGCCTGCCGATGGATCAGGCGATCGATACGCTGATGATCGCGCGCAAGAAGTTCCCGGGTTCGCCGGCCTCGCTGGATGCGCTCTGCCGGCGGTTCGGGATCGACAATTCGGCCCGCACGCTGCACGGCGCGCTGCTGGACAGCGAGATCCTGGCCGAGGTCTATCTGGAGCTGATCGGCGGCCGCCAGCCCGATTTCGGGCTGAGCGAGACGGCGGTGCGTGTGGTGGGCGGATCGGAGGCCGGCGCATGGCGGCCCGGACCCCGGCCGCAGCCATTGCCGCCGCGGATCACCGACGAAGAAGCCGCCGCCCATGCTGCCTTTGTCGAGGCGATGGGCGACGGCGCGCTTTGGAAGAAGTTCGGCGGCTGATCAGGCGTTGCCGGCCTGACGACGCTCCAGCTCTTGCCGATAGAGCTGCATGAAGTCGATATTGTCGAGGTTCAGCGGCGGGAAGCCGCCATCGCGCGAGATGTCGGAAACGATCCGGCGCAGGAACGGGAACAGCAGCCGCGGGCATTCGATCAGAAGGAAGGGATGCATCTGCTCGTCCGGGACGCCGGCGATGAAGAACAGCCCGGCATAGTCGATCTCCATCAGGAAGACCTTGGTCGCGGGATTGTTCTTGTCGCGGTTCTCGATCTTCAGCTTGATCGAGACCTCATACTGGTTGTCGGCCTCGCGCTTCTTGGCGTCGAGGCTGACCTGCACCTGGATATCCGGCACGATCTCGCCCTGGCCGCCCTTCTGGGCCAGGATGTTCTCGAAGCTCAGATCGCGGACGAACTGGTTGATCACGTTCAGCTGAATCTGGGGGGCTTGCTGAGGGGTTGCGGCGCCGTTGCCGGTTTCGGCCATGGGTCTCTCCGGGTCTGAAGTGTCAGAAATGAATGTTGCGCCCCTGACTGAGCCAAACTCAGTGCTTTGTCCACCCCGAAGGCCGATGGGTGGGGCGTTTTGACGGGTCAATCTCGGTGAATTCGCCGTCGATCACGTCGCCCGGGCCCGCGTCCGCCGCGAAGGGATCGGGCCGGCCGGCCTGACGCGGGTCGGGGCCCATCGAGAAATGCGTCACCTTCACCCGCTTGCGGGCCCAGGCCAGCACGGCGCGGCGCACCGGCGGAACCAGCAGGGCAAAGCCCATCGCATCGGTGAAGAACCCGGGCGTCAGCAGCAGCGCGCCGGAAAACAGGATCATCGCGCCATGGGCCAGCGGCTCGGTCGGGTCCTGCAGTTGCGAAAAGGATTTCTGCAGATCGCCCATCGCCGCGATCCCCTGGCTGCGCACCAGCCAGGTGCCCAGAACGGCGGTCAGAACCACGATCAGAAGGGTGTATCCCAGCCCGATCAAACCGCCCACCTTGATGAAAAGCGCGATCTCGATCAGCGGCACGCCGAGGAATGCGAACAAAAGCCACATGGGAAACTCCTTGCTTTGTCGGCGCGATGGACTTGACCGCGCCCGGCATATACATAAGTGACGGTCAGGCCGGTTTCCAAGAGGGCCGGAAAACTTGAGCAGGCCGCCGAGAGGAAAAGCATGAATTCGCCCATCATCCAGTTGCTGGTTCTGGCAGGGATCGCCGTGTTTCTGATCCTGCGTCTGCGCAGCGTGTTGGGCACGCGTGACGGGTTCGAGGCCCCGCCGGCGCCCCGCCCGGTGGAACGCAGTGCGGGCAAGCGCGATTTCGAGGTGATCGAGGGCGGCCCGGATCACGACATCACCGATCATGTGTCCGAGGGCAGCGATGCCGCCAAGGCCCTGGCCGAGATGAAGCGGATCGAGCCCAGCTTCGGCGTGGCGCAGTTTCTGCAAGGCGCGCGCGGCGCCTATGAGATGATCCTGATGGGGTTCGAGCGCGGCGATCTGGCCGGCATCAAATCGTTCCTGTCGGACGAGGTTTACGAGGCCTTCGCCAGCGTCGTCGAGGCGCGCGAGAAGGAAGGGCTTCAGATCACCGCCGATTTCGTCGGTATCCGCGAATTGTCGCTGGTCGACGCCGATTTCGACCCCGAGACCAGATCGGCCGAGGTGACCGTGAAATTCGTCGGCGAGCTGACCTCGGTCGTGCGCAACAAGGCGGGCGAGGTGATCGAGGGCGAGGACGGCAAGGTCAAGCGCCAGAAGGATATCTGGACGTTCGAGCGCGCGATGGGTTCGAACGATCCGAACTGGCAGCTTGTCGCCACGGGCGAATGACGCGGCTTGTCCGGGCGCTGGCGGTTCTGGGGCTGATCATGACAAGCCAGCCCGCCGCGTCCGAGACCGAAGTGAGCATCCTGAAATTCAGCGATCTGAACGGCTGGGCCGAGGACGACCACGCCGCCGCGCTGAAAACCTTCCTGAACACCTGCCGCGACATGGACGACCCCGACTGGCGGTCGCTTTGTGCGCTGGCCGCCGACCAGACCGATGCCCGCGCCTTTTTCGAGCTGTTCTTCCGCCCCGTCCTGATCGAGGACGGCGCGCCGGCGCTGTTCACCGGCTATTTCGAACCCGAGCTGGACGGCGATCTTTCTCCGTCCGACCGGTTCCGTTATCCGATCTACCAGATGCCGCCCGAGGCGCGCGGGACCGGGCAATGGCTGAGCCGGCGCGATATCGAAACCGGCGAGGTGATGCAGGGCCGGGGGCTGGAAATCGCCTGGGTCGACGACCCGGTCGAACTGTTCTTCCTGCAGATCCAGGGCTCGGGCCGGAGTGCGGCTGCCGAACGGGCATCACATCAGGGTGGGTTATGCCGGGGCGAATGGCCACGAATACCGCTCGATCGGGGTCGAGCTGGTGCGGCGCGGGGTCTATGACGCGCATCAGGTCTCGGCCCAGGTGATCAAGAACTGGGTGCGGCGCAACCCGGTCGAGGGGCCGGAACTGCTGCGCCACAATCCGTCCTATGTCTTCTTCCGCAGGGTCACCGATGTCTCGCCCGAGGACGGGCCGAAAGGGGCGATGAACCGCTCGATCACCACGCTGCGGTCAATCGCGGTGGACAAGCGTTACGTGCCGCTGGGCGCGCCGGTCTGGATCGAGAAGGCCGGGGCCAGCCCGATGCGCCGGCTGATGGTGGCGCAGGATACCGGCTCGGCCATCAAGGGGGCGCAGCGGGCCGATATCTTCTTCGGCACCGGCGATGCGGCGGGGCGCGAGGCGGGCACGCTGCGCGATCCGGGGCGGATGGTGGTGTTGATGCCGATCCAGCGCGCCTATGCGATGCTGCCGGTGGATGCCGAGTGAGAGCGAGGGGCGCGCGCGATGTCACGGCGACGGTTGAGCCCCGACGAGGTCGAGCTTTGGCGCAAGGTCGCGCATTCGGCCGAACGGCTGCACCCCGAGCGCAAGGCGCATGAGGCGCCGCATCCGAAACCGGTTCTTCCCAAGCCCAAGCCGCAGAAGCGCGCGCCGGCCGATCTGCACGGGTTCGAAATGGGCGCGGCCAGGGCAAAGGCGCCCGGCCACGATCTGAGCCCCACGCCGGCCGAGCACCTGTCGCGCGTGCCGCTGAAGATGGACCGCAAGACCCATGCCCGGATGAAGCGCGGCAAGCTGGTGCCCGAGGGCAAGCTGGACCTGCACGGCATGACCATGGAACAGGCCCATCCCCGGCTGGTGGGGTTCATCCTGCGCGCCCAGGCCGATGGCAAGCGGCTGATTCTGGTTATCACCGGCAAGGGCAAGCACCGCGACGAGGGCGGGCCCATTCCGGTGCGTCACGGCGTGCTGCGCCATCAGGTGCCGCACTGGCTGAGCCTGCCGCCGCTGGCCCAGGCGGTGCTGCAGGTGGCCGAGGCGCATCAAAGCCATGGCGGCGGCGGCGCCTATTACGTCTATCTACGCCGCACCCGGTAACAGCGCCCGCGCCCGGGCGACCCCCAGCCACATCATCGCGCTGGCCAGCAGGAAATAACCCGAGACCAGCAGGTATTGCTGTTCCAGCCCAAAGGACAGGTCGATCCCCAGCCCGGTCACCCCCGGACCGATGGCCGATCCGAACACCATCGCCGCCGCCACCATCGCCTTGACCGAGCCGATATGGCGGGTGCCATAGAACTCGGCCCAGAAGGCATTGGGCACCGCCATCAGCCCGCCGGTGCCCACCGCCAGGGCCATCATCCCGGCAAAGACGCCCGCCACGCCCTCGGCCTGGGCGAAAAGCAGGAAGGCCAGAACGTTGGGCAACTGGATGAACGGCATCAGCCGCGCCGCCCCGACCCGGTCGAGCGTGATCCCCGTGGCCAGCATGACCACGATCCCCAGCCCGGTATAAAGCGGGAAGAGCGCCACCAGATCGAGATGCGAAATGCCTTTCAGTTCGGCGAAATGGACCTGATGGAAGAAGAAGGCGGTGTTGAAGGCGCTGGGCCCCAGGATGGCGGGAAGCATGAACCAGAAGAGGAACTGCCGCAAAGCCTGGTTGCGGGTCCAGTGGCGGCCCTCCATGCCGACCGCGCTTGCGCCTTCGGCAAAGCTCTGCGGCGTGCGCTCGTGCCGGAGAAGCGCCAGCAGCGCGGGAATGCCGGCCAGCGCGACAAGCGCGGCAACGATCCACAGAACCCGCCAGTCATAAGCCGCCATCAGCGCCACGAAGAGCAGCGGCAGGATGCCTTCGCCCAGCGAAAACCCCAGCGTCGCCAGCGAAATCGCACGCCCGCGCGTGGCGATGAACCACCGCGACATGGCGACCACCGCGATATGGCCGGTCATGCCCTGGCCGGTGAAGCGCAGCGCGAAGATCACCAGCGGCAGCGCCCAGGCGACCGGATTGAGCGCCATGAACAGGCAGGCCCCGGCCAGCAACAGCAGGATACCCGCGCCCAGCACCCTGACCCGGAAGTGATCGGTCAGCCCGCCGGCCCAGACCATCACCACGGCCGAGGCCCCGGTGCCCAGCGTATAGATCCCGCCCCATTGCCCGTGACTGAGCCCGAAGCTTTCGCGGATCTCGCCGGCGAAGACCGAGATGAAGAAGGTTTGCCCGAAGCTCGACAGGAAGGTCAGCAGCACCCCGGCCGAAAGCCAGGGCAGGTTTTCGCGGATGAAGCGCAGCGTTCCCATAGGCCCTGACAAAGCCGGTTTGCCGGGGAAAGGGAAGCTGGAATCGCCCAGGATTTGCCCCTGTGACCTTGGGGGCCTCAGCGATCCTGCCAGCGGCGGTATCGCAGCACCAGCTCGGATTCGCAGATCTTGAACAGCAGGAAGAAGACCAGCGCCAGCACCCCATAGGCCACGATCTCGAACAGCTGCCACAGCGCGCCGAAGCGAATGGCGGTCCATCCGTGTTCGCGCAGGAAATGCAGGTTCGCCATGCTGACGGCCAGCAGATTATAGCTGGCAAAGGCGACCACCACCGCCGAAAGCCCGGCCAGCACGAAGACGAGGGCGGCGGGATAGCGCGATATCCGCAGGACCCGTTTCACCGGGCTATGATCGCAGAAGGGGCCATGGCCCCGTCATAGCACATAGCGGCTGAGATCGGTCGATTTCATCAACGCGCCCAGATTGGCGTCGACGAAGGCGGCGTCGATCACCACCTTGTCGCCCGACCGGTCGGGGGCGGTGAAGCTGAGCTCCTCGAACACCCGTTCGATCACCGTATAGAGCCGCCGCGCGCCGATATTCTCGATCGAGCGGTTCACCTCGGCCGCGATCCGCGCCAACGCGGCGATGCCGTCCTGGGTAAACTCGACCTCGACCTCTTCGGTGGCCATCAAGGCGGCGTATTGCCGGGTCAGGGCATTGTCGGTCTCGGTCAGGATGCGAACGAAATCCTCTTCCGTCAGCGCCCTGAGTTCGACCGGATGGGCAGTCGGCCCTGGAGCTCGGGCAGCAGGTCCGACGGTTTGGCGATATGGAACGCGCCGCTCGCGATGAAGAGGATATGGTCGGTCTTCACCGGCCCGTGCTTGGTCGAAACCGTGGTGCCTTCGATCAGCGGCAGCAGGTCGCGCTGCACGCCTTCGCGGGACACATCGCCGCCCCGCACATCCTGCCGTGCCGCGACCTTGTCGATTTCGTCGAGGAAGACGATGCCGTTCTGTTCGACCGCTTCCAGCGCGGCCTTGTTGACGGTTTCGTCGTCCAGAAGCTTGTCGGCTTCTTCCCCGATCAGCAGTTCATAGCTTTCGGCCACCGTCATCTTGCGCCGCACCGTGCGTTGCCCGAAGGCCTTGCCGAAGATATCGCCCAGGTTCATCATCCCCATCTGGCCGCCGGGCTGGCCCGGAATGTCGAACATCCCGCCCATAGGGTTCGAGGTATCGGCGACGTCCAGCTCGATCACCGTGTCGTCCAGCTCGCCCGATTTCAGCTTCTTGCGGAACATGTCCAGCGTGCCCTCGCGGGCGCTTTCGCCGGCGATGGCCTTCAGCACCCGGTCCTCGGCGGCGCGATGGGCCTTGGCCTTGACCTCTTCGCGCATATGCTCGCGCGTCATGGAAATCGCGGCATCGACCAGATCGCGGACGATCTGCTCCACGTCGCGGCCCACGTAACCGACCTCGGTGAACTTGGTCGCCTCGACCTTGATGAAGGGCGCGCGGGCCAGCTTGGCCAGGCGGCGGGAAATCTCGGTCTTGCCGACGCCGGTCGGGCCGATCATCAGGATGTTCTTCGGGTAAACCTCGTCACGCAGGTCGTCGGCCAGCTGCTTGCGCCGCCAGCGATTGCGAAGCGCCACGGCGACGGCGCGCTTGGCGTCGTTCTGGCCGATGATGAAGCGATCAAGCTCGGAGACGATTTCGCGGGGGGTCAGGTCGGTCATTTGGGTCTCTCGTATCGGTCAAAAGGTCAATGGGCGGGTGGCAGCCAGGCGCGGACCCGGCCCAGTGGGAGAACGGCCAGGATCGTTGCGCGTATCCGGGCCCAGAAGGCGCCGAGCACCACCAGGAACAGCCCCAGCCCGAGGATGAGCCAGGCGAAGTTGGCGCCGTCGCCAGCGGGGTACAGCGTGACGATCACCCCCACCACATAGGTAATCGCGGCCAGGAGGAAAGAGCGCCGGTCGATCACCACCGCCACCAGACCGAACAGCGCCATCAGCACCACAAGGACGATATTGGCCTGTTCGCCCCCGGTTTCGATCACGTTGAGCGCGACGGTGTTGATGATCATGGGCGAGGCGACGAGATGCAGCCAGAACCCCTGTGCCGACCGGCGGGTCACGCGATGCGGGTCCGAGGCATCGAAGATCATCGCGACGGCGAAGGTGGCCAGGCCCAGCGCGATGGTGATCCAGGCCAGGCTGCCGTCGGCGGAAAAGACGAAGATGTCCTGCACGCTTTGCGGTGTGCCGGCGCGGGTGGCGGCGGCCGTCAGCGCGGTGGCGAAAAGGCCCAGCGCCATGATCGCCATGGCAAAGGGCACCCGGAACCGCCACCAGAACAGCGCCACCGCCGCCACGGTCAGAAGGCCGGGGGCGATCAGGCTGGAATAATCCTCGCGCGCGACCATGAAGACCTGCGCCAGCCAGTTGGCCAGCCCGAAGGCGGCCACCGCCGTGAACATCAGCGTCAGCAGGATCGCCGGGCCGATCATCCGGCGGCGGCGGATGAAGTATTCGGCCAGCAGCCAGATCAGCCCGCCCGAGATCAGCGACATGCTCAGAAGCGTGCTGCGCCAGCTTGCAAGCTCGCCCGCCACGAAGACGCCGATCACCGCCACCCATCCGGTGGCGAGGATCGTCAGCCCGACCATGATGAAGATCTCGTTGAAGCCGCGGAACAGCTCGAACGGCTCGTCGCCGGGCTCGAGGTTTTCGCGCGCCCCGGTCCGGGCATGGGCCAGCGCCGTCAGCCCCGCCGCCTGCCGTTCCGAGATCAGCCCCGCGGCCACCGCGGCGCGGATATCCTGGGTGTCGATCACTGCCCTACCCGATCTTTTCGACCGTCAGGTTGCCGTTGGTGTAGACGCAGATATCGGCAGCGATGGCCATCGCCTTGCGGGCGATCTCTTCCGCGCTCAGGGCGCTGTCCATCATGCCGCGCGCCGCCGCCAGGGCATAATTCCCGCCCGAGCCGATGGCGGTCACGTCATGTTCGGGTTCCAGCACGTCGCCGGCGCCGGTGATGACGAACATTTCCTTGCCGTCGGTGACGATCAGCATCGCTTCCAGCTTTTGCAGATACTTGTCGGTGCGCCAGTCCTTGGCCAGTTCCACACTGGCGCGGGCCAGCTGGCCGGGCGTCGCCTCGAGCTTGGCTTCCAGCCGCTCGAGCAGGGTGAAGGCATCGGCGGTGGACCCGGCGAAGCCCGCCACGATGTCATAACCGCCGGGCGACAGGCGCCGCACCTTGCGGGCGGTGCCCTTGATCACGGTCTGGCCCAGGCTGACCTGTCCGTCGCCGGCAATCACCACCTCGCCGCCCTTCTTGACGCCGATGATCGTGGTGCCGTGCCAGCCGGGAAAATCCTCTCGCGCCATTCTCGGGCCTCCTTCAAAGTCCCGGCCTATATGGCGGTGCGGGCGGCGCGGGGCAAGGGCGGGCTTGTCGGGCGGCGGGACCGGGCCTAGCTTGCAGGCCATGAGCCAGCCGCGAAAGATCGTCTTCTACCTCGACCCCGGTCTGCGTGAAAGCGCGGCGCAGGGTGCGCATAATTTCCTGGGCAAGATCGCCGATCTGGGCCGTGCCGCCGGGATGGAGATTGCCTTCCGCGACGAAAGCGAGGCGGCGCTGTCCGATCCGGCCCGGGAATATGCCGTGGTCCACATGATCGCCCCGCCGCACGAGAATGCGGTGACGGTGCGGCGGGCCTATTTCTATCCCTTCTGGTCGATCGAGCGGACCGAGAAGCGCTGGGAGTTCGACGTCGCCCGCGCCGGTTTCGATCCGGCCGCCGTGCCGGCGAAGGAGGCCGCCGGTTTCGCCCGACGCTGGCGGCAGAAGTGGTTCGGCGACTGGACGGTCGGGGAAAGGGGCCATGTCTATATCGCGCTGCAAGGCCGACTTCTGGAGCAGCGCTCGTTCCAGTCCTGCACGCCGCTTGCGATGGTCGAGGCGGTGCTCGAGCACGATCACACCCGCGCCGTGGTGGCCGGGCTGCACCCGAAGGAACACTATGACCCCGGAGAGCTTGCGGCGCTCGAGGATCTGGCCACGCGAAACCCGCGCCTGACCGTCCGCATGGGCGGAATGGAGGATCTGCTGCCGGGCTGCGACTATGTGGTGACGCAGAATTCCTCCGTGGGCTTTGCCGGCTATGCCCTGCGCCGGCCGCTGGTCCTGTTCGGGCGGATCGACTTCCACCATATCGCGCTGAAGGCCTATGAGATCGGCGCCGAGACGCCATTCGCGCCGCGCGACCACCGGCCCGATTTCGACGCCTATCTCTGGTGGTTCCCGTAACAGCAGGCGATCAACGCGGGCCGCGCCGAAGCGGAGGGAAGATTGCCGCCCGCCTGCGCGGCTTCGGCTGGCCTGGAAGGAAAAAACCCCGCCGGGTGGGGCGGGGCCGAATTCTCACGCGGTCTGGCGGATCAGATGGCGCTTTCGATCCAGCTTTGCAGCGCCGCCTTGGGCCGGGCGCCGGCGGTGTTGGCGACGACACGGCCGTTCTTGAAGATGAACAGCGCCGGAATGCCGCGCACGCCCAGCTGGGCCGGCGACATCGGGTTTTCGTCGACATTGACCTTGGCGATCTTGACCTTGCCGTCCATCTCCTTGGCCAGCTCTTCCAGGGCGGGGCCGATCATCTTGCAGGGGCCGCACCATTCGGCCCAGAAATCGACCACAACGGGGATATCGGAATTCTTCACTTCGGCGTCGAAGGTATCGTCGGTGACAGCAACGGTTGCCATGTCATTCTCCTGCGAATGGGGGGTTCAGAGCATTGGCGGCGAAGTTAGGTGCCTGGCGGCGGGGCGTCAAGCATATGGCTGTCCTGCAGCGCCTGCATAACAAGATCGTGTGGCAGCCGCATGAGGGTTGCGGTCCGGGTCCAAAGCAATGCCGGCACAACGGATTTTCCCGGAAAGACCTGCTCCAGCGCCGCCGTATAAGCGCCCATTTGCCGCAACAGCCCGTCCGGGCAGGCCTGCGGGCTTTCCGGCACCACGGCGTTGGTCTTGAAATCGACGACCAGCACCTCGGCTTCGGAAACGATCAGCCGGTCGATCACGCCATGAATGCGCCGGCCGCCCAGCTGCGGCAGGCTGGCCGTGACCGGCACTTCGGCCAGGGCCTCGGCCTGGAAGAGCGGCCGCAGCTCGGGCGCCTCGAGAACGCCCCGGGCCTCGGCCAGGCAGCGGGCCAGCGTCTCGCCACCGGCGGCGTCCGGCCCTTCGGCCAGAAGTCGCGCCGCGACACCCTCCCACTCGCCGGCGGGATGCATGGGCAGGACTTCGAGCAGCAGATGCACCTGCCGGCCCCATGTCTTGGCCGCCGCCTCGTCCTGCCCCGCCTCGCCGGGAAGCGCCTTGGCACCGGGCAGTTCCGACGGCGACAGCGGCTTCGGACGCGGGTCGGGAACCGGCGCGCGGCGCAGTGCCCAATCGGGGAGAGTGGCGGAGATCGCCTCTGCCTCTGGGCTCTCAACCGTCTCTAACCCAGCCCAATCGCCCTGTTCCAGCCGCAGGCCGTCGCCTTGGGCAAACCCGGTGTCCAACGCCCCTTGCGCCCGCATCGCGGCTTCGATCTTGCGATACCAGCTGTCATCACCCTCCCCGACATCGCCGGCGGCGGCGACGATCAGCCAGGCCTCGGCCCGGGTCATGGCGACGTAGAGCAACCGCTCGCGTTCCTCCGCCTCGCGCGCCTTTCGGGCCTCGATCCGGCGGGCGATCTCGGGCGGGGTGGCGTCGGCTCGGCTGCGCCACAGCACCTGGATCGCCGGTCAGAAGCTGATCCTTCACCTCGAGCTTGCGCTTGGCGGTGTCGGGCAGGATCACGATCGGCGCTTCCAGCCCCTTGGCGCCGTGGACCGTCATCACCCTGATCTGCCGCCCGGCGCTTTCCATCTGGCGCTTGATCTCGACCTCGCCGCTGTCGAGCCAGACCAGAAACCCGGTCAGCGACGGCACCGCGGCCCGCTCATAGGCCAGCGCCTGGGCCAGCAGCGCGTCGATGCCGTCTTCCGCCTCGCGCCCCAGCCGTTCCAGCAGGCGCTGCCGGCCGCGATGCCGGGTCAGGATCCGCTCGATCAACTCGTAGGGCCGCAGGAAATCGGCCTGCCGCCGCAGGTCGTCGAGAATGGCCAGGGTTTCGCCATGCGTGGCATCGGCGCGAAGCGCCTCCCACAGGAAACCCTTCCGGCCATGCGCCAGGGTGAACAGGTCCTGCTCGTTCCAGCCGAACAGCGGCGATTTCAGCGTGGTGGCCAGCGACAGGTCATCCTCGGGCAGGTCGAGAAACCGCAGCAGAGCGGCGACATCGCGCACCGCCAGCTCGCCGCCGATCCGCAGCCGGTCGGCCCCGGCAATCGGCAGGCCCAACGCCTTGCATTCGCGGATGATGGCATGAAAGAGGGGCGAGCGTCGTTGCACCAGGATCAGGATATCGCCGGCATGAACGGGGCGCAGGGCAAAATCCCCGCTTCGACCCTGTTTCACCGGAATATGCGCCGAACCGATCATTGCGGCGATCCCCTCGGCCACCTGCCGCGCGAGGATCGAGACCGGCTCGTCCGGGCCCAGCATGTCCACCGGATCGTACCAGTCGCGCGGTTCGGGCTTGTCGGATTTCTCGACCACCGGCCACAGATCGACCCGCCCCGGCATCGCGTCGAAGAACGCCTTGTGCCGCTGATCCGGCGCGAACCCGGCGCCCTCGCGGCCCTCGAAGGTGCGGTCGACCAGTGCCAGGACCGCATGGGCCGAACGGAAGGAATATTCCAGCACGCTCGATTGCAGCGGCCGGTTGGTGGCGGCAAGGCGCGCGCGGAACTCGGCCTGCATCCGGTCGAATTCGCGCGGGTCGGCGCCCTGGAAGGAATAGATCGACTGCTTCTTGTCGCCCACCACGAAGATCGTCCGCGCCACGTCGGCCCGCGCGCCCATGCCGGCGGTGAATTCCTGCGCCAGCCGCTCGATCACGTTCCATTGCGCCGGCGAGGTATCTTGCGCCTCGTCCACCAGGATATGGTCGATCCCGCCGTCCAGCCGGTATAGCACCCAGGCCGCCACCTGCGGATCGTTCAAGAGCGTCCGCGTGCGTTGAATCAGATCGTCGAAATCCAGCCAGCCGCGCGCCTGCTTGCGCGCCTCGTAATGGCGCAGGAAGGCGGTGGCGAAACGGTGCAAGGCGTGGCTCTGCCGCGCGGCGGCGAGGTTCAGGCGGGTCAGGCGGGTGGCCTCGACCCGCGCCATCAGATCGTTCAGCGGATCGACCAGCGGGCCCAGCCGATCACGCGTCGCCTTGGTCGGAAAAGACCCTATCTTGGCCGAAAACGGCTCTTTCGCAGAGGCCCGGTCAGTAGGACATTCTCCAGAA
Organism: Paracoccaceae bacterium; assembly: GCA_041397165.1. Taxonomy (GTDB): domain Bacteria; phylum Pseudomonadota; class Alphaproteobacteria; order Rhodobacterales; family Rhodobacteraceae; genus JAWKXE01. Next base: position 41,596 of record JAWKXE010000010.1, read on the forward strand.
CGGGCAGGTCCGCGAGCGTCGAATGCAGCGAGCTTCGCCAGCTTTTCGCCGGCCCTCGCATCGTTGAGCCGACCCGGACAGCAGCGCCGGCACAGAAAGCTGCCGCCATCCGTGCCCGGCCTCGCCCCCGGTAAAGACCTGCGCGGCAAGCGTGTCCTCGTCGAACCCGGGCGGCAGGTCGAACTGGTTGCAGAAGCCCGTCGAAATCGGGAAGCGAGGCAAGCTCGCCGCCAGCCGCAGATTTCGCCCGTCAACCGGTCCGAGCGTATCGTCATCGCTGAGATAGCTGGCGATGCCCCCGACCAGATCGCGCTCGTCCCCGTCGGCCATCGCTTCCAGCACGTCCTGGCGCAGCAAGGTCGCGGCGCGGTCGTCCATTTCGGCGAAGCAAGGGCGAGACCTGCGCCTCGAGCGAAGCGCCGCAGGATCGAGGAGCAGAAGGCGTGGATCGTCTGGATCTTCAACCCGCCGGGCGTTCGATGTGGCGCGTGCGAAGAAAGGCGGCGGGCATCCTGACCGGTATCTCCAGGCGATACGGTCTCACCTTCACACCGTCCGCAAGCTCGCCCGTAGATCGGCATCCGACAGCATGGCCCATTTGCCCAGCCGGTCGAACAGCCGGTTCTGCATCTCGGAGGCGGCGGCCTTGGTATAGGTCAGGCACAGGATATGCTGCGGATCGACCCCATCGAGCAGCAGCCGCGCCACCCGGTCGGTCAGAACCCGGGTCTTGCCCGACCCGGCATTGGCCGACAGCCAGGTCGAGCGGTCGGGCCGCGCCGCGCCGATCTGGCGCAGGGTGGCGTCGTTGGGCGCGCTCATGTCAGCACCTCGGGGGCAGGTCGTCGGTGATGTCCCATTCGCCGAACCGCGCCAGCTGATCGTAATCGCCCGCCTCGCGCGTGTCGAACATGGCCCGGCGCGACAGGTATCCCTGATCAGGGCCGAGATAAGACGCGATCAGCGCCCGGAACTCGGCCCAGACCTTCTCGGGCGGCTCCTCGCCAATTGGCGCCGGAACCTCGCCGGGTTTCAGGCCAGGCCGATGTGAGCGGTTCCGGCGATGCCACCGCGCCCAGATCGGAAGCCCGCCCTTTTCGGCAGCCAACAGTCTAACAAGGCTGATGCGGTAATCTTCTGCCGGTCCTTCGACGGCGGGCTGTTCTTCAGGTCTTGTAGTCATAGAGCCGTAACCCGCCGGTGGCAGTCGTCCGGTCGGCCTGACAGACCCTTCAGGTCGGGCGCGGCCATGCTCAGGCGGCCGCTTGCCTCGAAGGCGACCACCGGCGCGGCGCTTTCCTGCCGCAGCGCCTCGTCCGCCAGGAAGGCGATCGGCAGATCCTTTCGATCCGTGCCAGCCACATCAGCGCGCGGCGACGGGGATGTCCTGCCACAGCAGATCGCGGGCGATCTCATCAGCCTTTCGCGGGTCAGCGTCGCTCAGGTCGTCTTGGGTGCCCTTGTGAACTAACCGCATCACCTCATGCAGCACGATGCCGCGCGCCAGCGTAGGCTGCGCATCAGCAGGTCAAGCGGGCGCAGGCGCAGCACGTCGCTGCGCATAGACGTGGCGCCTGGGGATCGCGGATCAGCCGTTGGATCTCCGTGACCGACAGCCGCCGGGAGGCGGGCATCGACGGCGGGCGCGGCGCGGGGCGACAGGCGGCAGCCGGCAGGGCCGTCTCCTCCAGCGCCTCGGTCATCGCCAGCCGAACCTTCGCCCCAGGCGCTGTCGCCTTCAGCGCATCGCCGTGCTCAGGCCGGCCATCGAGCAGGTTGGTCAGCCGCGCCAGCCAGCGCGACGGCACGGTTTCGGCCTCGTCCGATTTCCGCGACCGGGTCAGCCAGATTTCGGGCGCGGCGGTGGCCTGTTGGAAATCATGCGCCGACAGGCCGATCCGCCTTTCGGGCAATAACAGACCCGCATCCAGCCGCATCTTGCGGTTCAGCCAGGGGTCGGGGCTGGGCGCCTCGGGCCAGCCGCCCTCGTTCAGCCCGGCCAGGATCAGAAGGTCGGCGCCCTGCACCCGCGCTTCCAGCGTGCCCCAGATCAGGATGTCGGGATGGGGCGTCTCGACCTCGCGCACCTCGGTGCCCGAGAGCACGGCGGAAAACAGGTTGGCGTAGTCATAGGCCGAGCGCACCACCGGCGGGCGCGGCATCTGGTCAGCGTCGATCGAGCGCGCCCGGCCTCCTGCCTCCGGCCGGCCAGGGTTGTGCCTGCGCAGATCGCTGCCGCCCGCAGGCGAAGCCTGCAAAGGTCGAAATGCGCCTGAAGCCGGTCCGCGAAGGGCAGATCGCCGGGGTTTCGCGGGCGGCGAGTTCGGCCAGCCAATCGGCCATTCGCGAGCGCCGTGCGCCTGCTGAGCCCGCAGCGCCGCGGCATCGGGATAGGGCGGGCCGTGGCGGCGGATGCTGAAGTTCGAGATCGCCAGATTCAGGCGCAGGTGATCGCCCGCGCCTCGGCCAGATGGGTCAGCGGGTGCTTCGGGAGGTCGGCGGCGCATCCGAGGACAGCCGTTCCTCGAACAGCATCCGCCGCCGATGCCATCAGGCAGCCGATAGCGGCGACAGCAGCGGCTCGCCGGCACTGTCGTCGGGGCGGATCGCCCCAGCGGTCGCGCCGCCGCCTGCCGGCGGGTCGAGCATGCGATCGGGCGTGATCAGAGCCGCTTTCTGCCGCCTTCTGCGCATGGCGCAGGCGCAGGGCGATGGCCAGCGCCTCTTCCGCGCTACGCCGGGGGCCTCGAGCAGGGTGATGTCTTGCGTGGCCCGTCCAACTGCGCCTTGCCGGGCCGTCGCGCAGCCACTGGTCGGTCACCAGCGCCGGGCCGCAACGCGGAAGACCAGCGCGTTGCGCGCCGGATGGGCGGCGGCACGTCAGCTTCAGCGCTGGATGTCCATGCGAGGTCAGGCCAGCGACAGCCTGCATCAGCGCGTAGTAGCGTTGCGGGTGATCTTCCTGCATCTCATCGCGGCCAGATCGAACATGTGAAATCATTAAATCGTATCTGGCGCCTGTCGTCAGCACCACTGTCTCGACCAGCGTGATCGAAGATTGCTGTTCAGCGTCTCTGTGCGCGCCGTCACCCGGCGCTGACGACGGAAGCGCCGAGGTCGGGGGCGGCGTGGCTGGCTTCGAAATATTGCTGGACGATGGACAGGAAGTTAACAGTTCACAGCCCAGTGGCCGGACTGGTCATCCGTCTCTATTGCCGGCGATTTTCGCCAGAAGACTTCTTCGCACCGTTTCCACAAGAGCGACCGTGCCGGATCTAGTAAGCGCCTGAACGCGGGGCGAAATCAGCTTGGCGTCAAGGAAGCCGGCGACCAGCTGCACCAGTTCCAGCCGCCGGCGCGGAAGCGGCGGCGGGAATATCGCCAGGGCGGCGGCATCGCCCAGGTCGGTCTACCAGACGGATGCGCGGCAGCAAGCATCGCGCGGGCCGTCGTCGAGCAGCGCATCGCGGATGCGACGCGCCATGCGGCGAATTCACGATCGGTTCGACTCGCGCCGAAGGAACACCGGCATGGCTGGCCCAGCATCCGCGCGGCCAGCCCCTCGACCAGCGCGCGGGGGAAATCGACTCCCGGCGGCAGGGCGAACGCGGGGCCGGTCCGAAGGCTCAAACATCGCCGTTCTCCAGCAGGCGTTCGGCCGGACTGACGATGCCTTCAGGTGGCGTCACACCAGCGCCAGGACGACGAGGCCGAAAAAGCCGCCGGCCTCGGCCATCCGGTTCCACGAGATTTCACCGGGGAAAAGGCGCGCTCGAAGGTCTCGGCCAGCCCCTCGGTCTTCACGATCTGCACGCCGCCATGGAGAGCATGACCCGGCCCCCAGCTCCAAAGACGGCCGGCAGGATCGGCTCGAGGAAAATCGCCCGCCGGCATGGCTGACCGATGGCGTTTCGCGCGGCACGCAGATCAGCAACGTCCATCTCCTGGCGGGTCGGTGACCAACCGATCCGGGTTCGGCCCTTGCCAGACGGCATCGGTGTTCTGGTGAAGACCGGCCCGTCGCCGAGAAGCGGCAGCGCCAGCCGCAGCCCGCCACCGGTGTCGAGAATCTCGGGCGTTTCCAGCGAAAAGGCGATGCCGCGCCCGGCCGATGGGCGCGCGGCAGTTTCGGGCTTGTAGTGCAGGTTCGCGGGAGCAGCGACAGCGGCTTCGACCAGATCGAGCGTGGTCGATCAGCGGTCGGCCGGCGACCGGCACCATCGGCAGGCCGGTCGGCGGTCAGCGCACCCATCCGCGTGCCGAAGCCGGCGGCGAACAGCATTATGGCTTCGGGACGGTCGCGCATGTCTCTCTCAGCCGGGTCAGGATCTCGGGCGTGGGGGCGGGCAGGGCGGCGCGCAGCATCTCGGCCACCGGGGTCAGCGCCGGGTGGTCCAGATCGCGCTGCAAAGGCCCCAGACCCGCGGGATCCAGATCGACCGTAATGTGCCTTGCCGTCGCGGGCGCAGGAAAAGCCGAGCGAAAGACGCCGACGTGCGCAGGTTCGCCTGCGCCCAGAAGGTGATAGGCGGCAGAAAAAGCGTCTCTATCAAGGCCCGATCCATCGAGATAGCGGAGATCATCGCCGTCGGTCGCGGGCAGGACATCGCGCCGCGCGTCTTGCAGAAGCGACACCAGATCATAGGCCGGATGGCCCGTCATCGTCCTGGAAATCCAGCAGCCCGACGCGCCGGGCCGGTGCGTCCGGCAGCCAGAGCAGGTTCTCGACATGGTAATCGCGCTGGATCAGGACGCTCTGATCGCCCGCGCCCTGGCGCAGAAGCGGCAGGAAGGCGGCGTGGAACGCGGCGCGTGCGGCCGGGTCGGGGGCGACCGCCTGGGCAAGATACCAGTCGAAGGCCAGTGCGGCCATGTCCTGTAAGCGGCGGATCGTAGGCAGCCAGCCCTTCGGGCAGCGGCGCGCGGTGCGGCGTCAGAAGCACGTCGACCGCCGCGTCGTAGAGCGGGCGCTCCAGCCCCGGCTCGCGCTTCAGCACGCGGGCGTAGAGGTCGTCGCCCAGGTCCTCGAGCAGCAGGAAACCCTGCGTCGCGTCCTCGGCCAGGATGCGCGGCGCCGACAGGCCGAGGCCCGACAGGTGGCGCGCGATCCGGACGAAGGGGCGCACGTCCTCGCCCTTTTCGGGCGGGGCGTCCATCAGAACGGCAGGGCCCAGGCGCGGGTGCGACAGCCTCTCGTAACGCCGGTTCGAGGCATCGCCGGCCAGCGGTGCGCGGGCGGCCTCGCCCCAGCCGCTTCGGTTCAGGAAATCGGCGATCAGCGCGTCACGCGGCGGCATCGGCAAGCCCTTTCAGACGCGGGGTCCAGGATGGATCGGTATAGGCGATTTCAAGGTTGCGGGCGTCTTCGCCGGTGCCCAGGGCAAAGCTCAGCGAAAGCGCGTCCTCCGGCCAGATCGCCCAGACGGTCGGGCCATTCCGACCAGGCAGATCGCGGTTTCGAAGGCTTCGAAGCCCCAGCTCGACCACCTCGTCGGGATGCCGACAGGCGGTAAGGTCGCTGTGCGGCTCTCCCTTCGCCGTGTCATAGGTCTGGACCAGAGGTGAAGGTGGGCGAAGGCGTCTTCCAGGCGCTCGCCGCAGCGCCCGGATCGAGGGCGCGGGCGAAATGGGTCTTGCCAGCGCCGATCTCGCCGGCAAGGCAGCGCGTCGCCGGGCCCCAGCCGCGTCGCCAGGCGGGCGGCAGGCAGACGTCGCATCAGGCGAGGGCAGGAGTCGTGGATAGGGTCTGGATCTGGGGTGCAACCAGCATGGCCCGAGATTACCCGCCTAGCGAACCGCCGCAAGCCCGATCCGAATCAGGCGGTGCCTTCTTCGTGGCTGGCCGTGGCGGCGCCCATCACCGGCCGCATCCGGAACCCACCAGCGTGGCGCCGCCGCTGACCGGCGACCAGCGTTCGCTGGGTGCCAGTTTCAGCCGCACATCGGCATACCATTCCGACCGGTCGCTGCTGTCGACGAAATAACCGTGCAGCCGCGCCCAGAACGGCCCCGGCTCGGCCAGGGCCTGCCATTGCGCCAGCGCGTCGCGGATCGTGACTTCGGCAAAGCTGGTGTCAGGATCCGTCTTCCACATCCTGTGGAAGGCCTGGTTCGAAAGCGTCAGCACCCCGGAGGAGGTGAACACCGCCACCGCCTCGTCAAGCGTGTCGATCACAGCCTGGCCCAGGTTCAGTTGCGAGCGGAACCGGCGGGTCAGGAAGATCTCGGCCGAGATATCCTCGAACAACAGCGCGACGGCGCCGTCGGGATGCGGCCGCCCGGTGACGCGATAGGTCAGCCCGAGGGCAGCGTCCAGGTCTCCTGATAGCGCCCGTCGACCGAGGCGATCACCAGATCGGTGATCTGATGCCGCCAGTTGGCATAGTTCTTCGGCTCGGGCATCATCCGGTTGTCGCGCAGCTTGTCGAAGAAGGTCAGCAGCGTCGGGCGGGCGGACAGAAACTCGGCCGGCAGGGCCAGAAGGTCGATCAGGGCCGGGTTGAACAACCGGCGGCTGCCGGCCTTCTGCGCCCGGTCGAAGATCGCCAGACCAGTCGACAGTTGGAGCGAAGGTCTTGGTCAGGGTCTGGACGAAATTGCGCTGGGCCAGCTCGGCCTCGATCACCGGGTCGATGTCGATGGCGAAACCCATGACATTGCCGTTGCCGGTATCGGAATTGGTGACGTTGAACCAATGCGACCGGCCGGTAAGGGGATCCTGCACCAGACGACGGGCGGTGCGGCTGCCCTGATCCGCGGTCAGGGCCATATCGAACTCGGCGATCTCGTCGGCTTCCGGGCCCGTCCGCACCTTGTCGAGCAGCTCGGAATAGGCCCGGTTGATCCAATAGGGCTGGCCGTTATGCTGTTTCATCCAGACCGGATAGGGAAACATGTCGACGACGTTGTTGATGATCGAGAGCTGCTGCAGAAAATGCAGATGCAGATGCCGGTCCGCCGTGGTCGGCTCGGTCTGGTCCTCCAGACGCAGGTTCAGCGCGCTGCCTTGGGTCTCCAGCACCAGAACCGCCGGGTCCTCGGGCGACAGCGCCGGCAAGCGCGCCGGAGCCATCGCGCGGGCATCCTCGAAACTGCGCGGCAGGGCGGCGAAACGGGTCTGGAACAGGCGATGGAGCAATGCCCATTTGCGCTGACTCGATGGGCCGCCCTTGGCCAGCACCGTTTCGCCCATCGGCGAGGCGTCGACGATATGCCCGTCGCGATCGACGAGAAAACCGATCGAGCCACCGGACAGCGGCCGCCGTTCCGGCCCGAACCCGCCGAATTGCGAGAACATCCAAAGCACCAGAAACGCCGCTGCCAGGCAGAACATCACCATCGCCGCATAGGCAGAAAGCCCCAGATATGCCATCCGCGTCCCCCCGGTTGAACCATGCACCCCGGGTAACTTGTCCACAATTGGTTAACGAAGGGTAAATTTAGCGGAACGCAGGGGTTTCAAAGGGATACGGCCGCGCCGGGGCCGGCTAGGGTTCGAAACGCTGGTTCTTGCCCAGCGGCATCGCGCCTTCGCCGAAGCGGGCGTCGATCTTGGCGATCGGCCAGGTCACCACCACCACGGCGCCGCAGCGTTCGGTCTCCAGCGCGTCGGCGTTCTGCCCGTCGGCACCGTTGGCAAAGGTCAGCTCGGCGCCCGAGCGTTCCAGCAAGGTCTTGGCGATGAACAGGCCCAGCCCCATGCCCTCGTAAGCCGGCAGCGACCCGCGGTCGCGCTTGGCGCTGCGCATGAACGGATCGCCGATCCGCCCGATCACATGCGCCGGATAGCCGGGGCCGTCATCCTGGATGCGCACGGTGATCCGGCCCTTGGACCAGTCGGTAGAGACCCAGACATTTCCATGGGCGAAATCCACCGCGTTCTGGATCAGGTTGCGCAGCCCGTGCACGATCTCGGGGCGGCGCGCGATCACCGGCTGGGGCAGCTCGGTGCCCAGATGCGACATGGTTTCGAAATGGATCGCCTTGCCCCGCCCCGAATGCGGCGCGGCGGCTTCCTCGACCACCGCCGTCAGCGGCGCGTGACGCATGTAAAGATCGTCTTTCCCGACCCGCCCCATCGAGCGCAGGATATCGCGGCAACGGTCGGTTTCCTGGTTGATCAGAGCCACATCTTCCAGCAGCTCGGGGTGATCTTCCAGCTCTTCCATCAGCTCGCTCGAGGTCAGCTTGATGGTCGCCAGCGGCGTGCCCAGCTCATGCGCCGCCGCCGCGACCACACCGCTGAGGTCCGACAGCTTCTGTTCGCGCGCCAGCGCCATCTGCGTCGCCTGCAGCGCATCGGACATCGAATAGGCCTCGGACACGATCCACCGGGCATAGACCGACAGGAACAGCACCGCGATCACGATCGCCGCCCAATTGCCGAAGACGAACAGATCGCCCACCTCGAGAACGAAGCCTTCCGAGGTGCGCAGCGGCAGGTGGAACTGGGTCAGAAGCGACACCACCAGGATCGCCACGGCGCCCAGGAACACCGTGCTGCGCAGCGACAGCGCCGCCGCCGACACCGTCACCGGCCCGACGATCAGCAGCGAGAACGGGTTGTTCAGCCCGCCGGTCAGATAAAGCAGCGCCGAAAGCTGCAGCAGATCAAAGAGCTCGATCAGCAGGTTGTCGCGCTCGGACAGGCGCTTGCTTTGCGGGAAGATGAACACCGCCACCAGGTTGACGATCACCGCCAGCCCGACGACCAGATAGAACAGCCCGACCTCGAATTGCAGCCGGTAATAGTATTGCGCCACCAACAGCGCGCCGATCTGGCCGGCAATCGCCGCCCAGCGCAGCCAGATCACCGTGCGCAGCCTGATCCAGTCGCCGCGCTGGCGCCCGCCGATGTGTTCTAATGTCGCGTCGGACATCTGCGCGCCTTCGTCCAATTGCATCCTCCGACACGATTGTTAGATGTGACGCGCAAGCCGTTCAATGCCAAGCGCACCCGGGGAGGGGGAAGTGCCATGACCAAATATTACGCCTGGGGCGCCGTTGTCGCCGTCGTGTTGCTGATCCTCGGCATGGTGGTCTTCACCACCGGCGGCTGGGGGACGGACGACAAATATGCCCAATGCCGCACCACCAAGGCGGCCGGCGGTGTCGGCCAGATCGGCGGTGCCTTCACCCTGGTCGACGAGAACGGCAAGACCGTGACCAGCGAAGAGGTGATCGACCAGCCGGCGCTGCTCTACTTCGGCTATACCTTCTGCCCCGATGTCTGCCCGCTGGACAATTCCCGCAATGCCGAAGCCATCGAGATCCTCGAAGGCAAGGGCAAGATCGTGAAACCGGTCTTCATCTCGGTCGATCCCGACCGCGACACGCCCGAGGTTCTGCGCGATTTTACCGACCGGCTGCATCCCCGGATGCTGGGCCTGACCGGCACGCCCGAACAGATTTCGGCCGCCTCCAAGGCCTATCGCACCTATTTCAAGAAGAACGAGCCCGAGAGCGGCGACGACAATTACTATCTGATCGACCATTCGACCTGGAGCTATCTGGTCTTCCCCGGCGAAGGTCTGGTGGGGCTGTTCAAGCGCGACGAGTCCCCGCAGCAGATGGCCGACCGGATTTCCTGCTTTCTCGACGCGCAGTAAGCCCTGTTCGCCGCGTTTGACGCAACGCCCCTTGCGGGATACAACCGCAGGACCGGATACGCGTGCATGGGGAGGACGCCGGCGTGGCAGAAGAACTGCTTGAGATCGGTGAGGACAAATCGCTTCTGATCGTCGACGACGACGAGCCGTTTCTGCGCCGCCTCGCCAAGGCGATGGAGAAACGCGGCTTCGTGGTCGAGACGGCCGGTTCGGTTGCCGCCGGCAAGGCCATCGCCACCGCCCGCCCCCCGGCCTTCGCGGTCTGCGACCTCAGGCTGGAAGACGGCAACGGGCTCGACGTGGTCGAAGTGCTGCGCGAAAAACGCCCCGACAGTCGCATCGTGGTGCTCACCGGCTACGGCGCCATCGCCACCGCCGTGGCCGCGGTCAAGATCGGCGCCACCGATTACCTGTCGAAGCCCGCCGACGCCCGCGACATCACCAACGCCCTTCTGGCCCGCGGCAACGAATTGCCGCCGCCGCCGGAAAACCCGATGAGCGCCGACCGCGTGCGCTGGGAGCATATCCAGCGCGTCTATGAGCTCTGCGACCGAAACGTGTCCGAGACCGCGCGGCGGCTGAACATGCATCGTCGCACGCTGCAGCGCATCCTCGCCAAGCGCAGCCCGCGCTAGGCTGGGCGATGAAGGACCCGGCCCACGCGCCCGATCCCGGCGGGGGCTGGTCGGCTTCGATCCGTGGCTTCGACAACGCGCTGATCGTGCCGGCGGTGACCAGGGGCGAGCTGGTGCAGCCCTGCGGGGTTTTCGCGGCCGATGGCAGTTTCATCAAACGCGGGGTGGTCTGGCGCCGGGGTCGGGCGATCAACACTCCGCCCGAACGCCCCTTGGGCCCGGTCGGGCGCCTGGCAGGCAGCTGGCTCTGGGGCGGTATCCTCTATGGCCATTTCGGCCATTTCCTGGTGGAAAGCACCGCCCGGCTCTGGGCCCTGCCGCAGCTGCGCGGCGTGGTCGACGGGGTGGTCTTTGCTGCCCGCAACCCCAACGATCCGCCCGAGCTCAGCAGTTTTCAAAGCGAGGTTCTCAGGCTGATGATCGGCGACACCCCGGTCAGGCTGACAGCCGATCCGCTCGCGGTCGACCGGCTCGAAGTGCCGGGGCAGGGGTTCGGCCTTGGCGTGATCTCCACCGCCACGGACGAGTTTCGGGCCTTCATAGAGACTGATTTCGCCCGCGATATCGCCCCCGATGGCCCGCCCGATCTGTTCATCTCGCGCTCGGGTCTGCGGATGCGGCAGGGCGGGTTCGTGGGCGAATCGATCCTCGACGCGCGAATGGAGGCGGCGGGCTACGATGTCTTCCACCCCGAACAGCACGACATCGCCACCCAGATCGCCCGCTACAAGGCGGCGCGGCGGGTGGTGGCGATCGACGGTTCGGCGCTGCATCTTTACGCCATGGTCGCCCGCACGCCGCAGCGCGCCGCGGTGATCCTGCGCCGCCGCTCGGGCCTGGCGCGGGGGCTCTTGTTGCATCTGCGCAGCTTCACCGGCGCGAAACCGCTGGTGATCGACTCGTTCAGCGGCGAACACAAGGCGCTGGGTGGCAAGGGGCTGATCACCGATCTCGACCTGACCGGCGTCGGGGCCGCGCTTCACGCCGGCGGGTTCATCGACCCGCCCGCGCCCTGGGGTCCGCTGAGCCCGGTCGAAAGCGACCTCTTCGAGGTCGAACTGACCCTGGCGCAGATGGTCACAGGTCAAAGCGCTTGAACACCTTGTCGACCCTTTCGCCATTGCCCAGCGTCACCCCGGGCACATGTTTCCAGTCTTCGAACCCGCGCGACTGGTAATAGGTCAGCCCGCCGGCGTTGTCGGCGCGGATATTGGCGTTGATCCAGCTGTATCCCAGCGCGCGGGCCGCGTCCCGTGTGGCCTCGAACAGGCGCGAGCCGATCCCCATCTGGGTCTGGCCGATCTTCACGAAGGTCGAGATATCGCAAGCCTCGGGCGGCAAGCCGTCATTGCGCCCGACCCATTGAAACCCCAGAAGCGCGCCATGGTCGTCTTCGGCCAGATGCCAGGCGCCGATCCCTTCGTCACTTGCCATCCAGTCGGACAGGGTTTCGGCCTTGATAGGCTCTGTTATCGCCGTGCTGCCGCCCTGCCGGACAATCGCATTCAACAGCCGCGCCATCGCTGGCGTGTCGGCGGGCGCGGCGCGGCGGATATGGATCATCGCGCCGGGCCCATCTCGGCCAGAAGCGCGGCGTGGCGCGCGGTGAAGTCGCGGCGCACCTCGACCGGCGGGCGCAGGTGGATGTCCAGCCCGTCGGTCAGCGCCGGATCGGGCGTGCCGAAGAAGCGGTCGGCCTCCTCCACCGTGAAGCCGGCGATCTGCACCGCCTCCATCCAGGCCGACACCCGGTCGGCCGCCTTGATCTTTTTCTTCACTGCCACGGGCACTGAAGCCGGCAGGCCGAACCGGATGTGAATCGCCGCCGTCAACCTTTCGTCCAGCGCGCCATAGCCCGGCCCCACCGCCGCCTTGACCGGCGAAATCATGTCGCCGATGACATATTCGGGCGCGTCGTGCAGCAGCGCGGCCAGCCGCCATTTTGCCGGGGATTTCGGCTCTAACCTGGCGAAAATCGTCTCGACCAGCAGCGAATGCTCTGCCACGGAATAGGGCCAGTCGCCCAGCGTCTGCCCGTTCCAGCGGGCGACGAAGGCCAGGCCGTGGGCGATGTCCTCGATCTCGATATCCATCGGCGTCGGATCCAGCAGGTCCAGCCGCCGCCCCGACAGCATCCGCTGCCAGGCGCGCGGCTGAGCGGATTTTCGCGCAGATTTCGCAGCCATGGGTGCCCTCTCGGTCAGTCTGCCTTGGTTTTGCCACAATTCGGGCCTCGGAAGAACACAATCGCGGCCCAGGTTCAACATGATCGGATCGCCAGCAACGGGTTCGGAGTGGGCACAGCCACAAAGAAGCCATATGCACGAAAGCACGGCATCCCAAATAAAGACAAGGGCGCGCCGGACCCGTCCCTCCAACCGGCGCGCCCGTCCCAAGAACGCAGTCGCACAAGCGACGCAACGAGCAGTGACGAAGGGGAACAGGCGATGTTCAGAAGACTGATCGCTTTGGGTCTTGGGCTGGGTGCCGTGATCACGGCCATTCCCGCCCATGCCGAGGATTGCGCCCTGCGGACGCAGGTGGTCGACCGGCTGACCCGGGACTATGCCGAACGGCTGACCGCCGGCGGGATGCATGGCGAAAGCGCCGATGGCGTGATCGAGGTCTGGGCCTCGCCCGAGACCGGCACCTTCACGGTGATCCGCTCGGACGCTAGCGGGCTCAGCTGTATCCTGGCCACCGGCACGGATTGGCACGGCGCCGCCTGGTTTGCCGAAACTCCGGGCACCGTGGCCCATGGCACCTCGAGCTGAGGGCGTTACGGTTTTCCTGCCGTTGTGCATTCGCCCCCAAGATGATACGGCCAGCCGTGAAACAGGAATTTTCACGGAAAGCCCCTCATCATGGCCAACGACTACATCGTAAAGGACATCTCGCTCGCCGATTACGGCCGCAAAGAGCTTGATATCGCAGAAACCGAAATGCCGGGCCTGATGGCCCTGCGCGAAGAATACGGCACCGCCCAGCCGCTGAAAGGCGCCCGCATCGCCGGTTCGCTGCACATGACCATCCAGACCGCCGTTCTGATCGAAACGCTGACGGCGCTGGGTGCCGATGTGCGCTGGGCCAGCTGCAACATCTTCTCGACCCAGGATCACGCCGCCGCGGCCATCGCCGCCAGCGGCACGCCGGTCTTCGCCGTCAAGGGCGAAACGCTCGAGGAATACTGGGATTACGCCGACCGCATCTTCCACTTCGAGGAAGGCGGCTGCAACATGATCCTCGACGATGGCGGCGACGCCACCATGTATGTCCTGGTCGGCGCCCGCGTCGAAGAGGGTGAAACCGACCTGATCGAGAACCCGCAAAGCGAAGAGGAAGTCGCCTTCTTCGCCCAGATCAAGAAGCGGATGGCCGAGACCCCCGGCTGGTTCGTGAAACAGCGCCACATGATCCAGGGCGTTTCCGAGGAAACCACCACCGGCGTTCACCGGCTCTATCAGCTGATGGAAAGGGTCACCTGCCCTTCCCGGCGATCAACGTGAACGACAGCGTCACCAAGTCGAAATTCGACAACAAGTATGGCTGCAAGGAATCGCTGGTCGACGGTATCCGCCGCGCCACCGATACGATGATGGCCGGCAAGGTCGCCGTGGTCTGCGGCTATGGCGACGTCGGCAAGGGCTCGGCCGCCTCGCTGCGCGGCGCCGGCGCCCGGGTGAAAGTGACCGAGATCGACCCGATCTGCGCCCTGCAGGCCGCAATGGACGGGTTCGAGGTGGTCACGCTGGAAGATGTCGCCGCCACGGCCGATATCTTCGTCACCACCACCGGCAACAAGGACGTGATCCGCATCGAGCATATGCGCGCGATGAAGGACATGGCCATCGTCGGCAATATCGGCCATTTCGACAATGAAATTCAGGTCGCCGCGCTGAAGAACCACAAATGGACCAACATCAAGGACCAGGTGGACATGATCGAGATGCCGAGCGGAGCGCGCATCATCCTTCTCAGCGAAGGCCGTCTGCTGAACCTGGGCAACGCCACCGGCCATCCGTCCTTCGTGATGTCGGCCAGTTTCACCAACCAGGTTCTGGCCCAGATCGAGCTGTTCACCAAGGGCGGCGAGTATGAGAACAAGGTCTATATCCTTCCCAAGCACCTGGACGAGAAGGTCGCCCGCCTGCACCTGGAAAAGATTGGCGTGAAGCTGAGCCAGCTCAGCCAGGCCCAGGCCGACTATATCGGTGTCAGCCAGGAAGGCCCGTTCAAGCCCGAACATTACAGGTACTGACATGCGGGCGGTCATCTATGGTGTCGGTGCGATCGGCGGGGCCGTGGCTGCGGCCCTGACCGTCAACGGCATCGAGGTGACGGGGATCGCCCGGGGCGCCCAGCTTCAGGCGATCCAGGACAACGGATTGCGCGTGCGCTCGCCGGTTTTCGACGAGCGCGTGCAGTTCGAATGTGTCTCTGATCCTGCGGAAATCGCCTTTCGCGACGATGACGCGATCCTTCTGGCGATGAAGACGCAAGACACCGAGGCGGCGCTGGAACGGTTGCGCGCGGTCGGGGTCGAGAACCAGCCGATCTTCTGTCTGCAGAACGGCGTCGCCAACGAACGCCTGGCGCTGCGCCGCTTTGCCAACGTGCACGCGCTCTGCGTTCTGCTGCCGGCAAGTTTCCTCGAACCCGGCGATGTCGCCGCCTGGTGCGAACCGCGCTTCGGCATCTTCGATTTCGGGCGCTATCCCGGCGGCCATGACGATGCCGACGAGGCGCTGGCCGCCGCCTTTCGCGGCAGCATGATCGAACCCTTCGTGGCCGATGACGCCATGGCCTCGAAATACGGCAAGCTGCTGCTCAACCTGTCGAATATCCTCGAAGCGGCGACCGGCCGCGGGGCCGAGTATCAGGACATCGCGCAGGCCCTCAAGACCGAGGCCACCACGGCCTATGCCGCCGCGGGGATCGCCTGGAAGGACGTCTCCTCCTCCGATCCGCGGCGCAACGATCTCATGCGTCAGGGCGACGTGCCCGGCGTGCCGCGCGTCGGCGGGTCGACCAGTCAGAGTCTGGCCCGGGGCGCCGGTTCGGTCGAGACCGATTACCTCAATGGCGAGATATCGCTTCTCGGCCGCCTTCATGGCGTGCCGACCCCGCTCAACGACGGGCTCACCCGATTGGGCGCGCGTCTTGCCCGTGATCGTGCCGCGCCCGGCTCGATGTCGGCCGACGAATTGCGCGCCTTCCTGGGTTTGGCATGATCCCGCCCGCCCCTGCGGCGGCAACCGCAGGGAGGGAAAAACCTCCAAGTTTTCCCTTTGTTGACGCGCCAGACGGCGCTAGTGTCGGGCTCAGCGCCGGCAGGAACCATTTTTCAACGGCGGAAACGTCACACAGGTGGGAGAACACTCATGGGTAAACGCGAAGAATTGATCGCAAAATATGCGGATGATCTGAAGAACAAATGCGGCATGACGCCGGACATGGATCTTCTGACCAAAGTCACCATCGGCTGCGGCCCGGCGATCTACAACGACGACGCCTCGACCGTCGCCGCCACTCAGGCAAGCGAGCTGGAAACCGTCAAGACCAACTTCCTGATCAAGAAGCTTGGCCTGGCCGACGGTCCGGCGCTGATGGACGCGATCAATTCGGTGATCGAAACCTATGGCAAATCCGAGCGCAACAAGTATCGCGCGGTGGTTTACTACATGCTGGTCAAGCATTTCGGCAAGGAATCGGTCTACGGCTGATCCTGCCCGATTTTGGCAGAAGGCGCCCGCCCCTCGGCGGGCGTTTTTCATTTGAGCCGCATTCTAAGCACTTGAGGTTTGCCCGAAGCGGCCCGATTGCCTATGGTCAGTTCACCCGAGCCAGGAAGGCCGGACCCAGTTCAAGAACACGTGTGGTGCGTTGGGAGCACGTGGGGAAGACGGAGGGTTCAGGCCGGTCGGTCCGGGCCCTCCGTCCATTTTTTCAGGCTCAGGCGTCGATCCCGGCCATGTCACAGACGATGCGCCATTCCGCGTCCGTCACCGGCTGCACCGACAGGCGCGAATTCTTCACCAGCACCATATCTGCCAGCCCCGGCGTGACCTTGATCTGGTCCAGCGTCACCGGCACCTTCACCGGCATCACCGCCTTGATATCCACGCATTCCCAGCGCGGGTCGTCGGTCTTGGAATCCGGATGCGCCTCGGCGATCACTTCGACCACGCCGACGACGCGCTTTTCATTGACCGAGTGATAGAAGAACCCGCGATCGCCCGGTTTCATCTCGCGCATGAAATTGCGCGCCTGATAGTTGCGCACGCCGTCCCATTCCTCGCCCGCGTCGCCCTTGGCCACCTGATCGTCCCAGCCCCAGGTATTCGGTTCGGATTTGAACAGCCAATAGCGCATCAGCCGATCACCTTCTTCCACTCGATCAGCTCGACCGAGCTGAACAGCCCCGCCTTGGCATAGGGGTCGCCCGCCGCCCAGGCCTCGGCCGCCGCCATATCGGCGACATCGAGGATCACCAGCGATCCGGCCATCTCTCCGCCTTCGATCAGCGGCCCGGCCTGGGCCACCGCGCCGGTGGCGTCGATATAGGCCAGATGGTCGGCGCGGTTCGCCTTGCGAACCTCCAGCGCGCCGGTCTTGTCTCGGGCGATCAGGGCAACAAGCATCTATTCTTCCTTCAATGGGCGCGAAAGCAACATATCCATGGCTTGCCGCACATCGACCTGACCGTCAAGCAGGGCGGTCACGGCAGCGGTGATCGGCATGTCGATCTGCAGCGCCCGCGCCCGGTCCAGCGCCGCCCGCGCCGTGGCCGCGCCTTCGACGGTGACACCGGTTTCCAGCGCCTCGCCCCGGCCCAGATGCAGCCCGTGGCGGAAGTTCCGCGACCCTTCCGAGGTGCAGGTCAGCGCCAGATCGCCGAACCCCGACAGTCCGGCCAGGGTTTCCGACCGCGCCCCCAGCTTCAGCGCCATGCGCTGCATCTCGGCATAGCCGCGCGTCATCAAGGCGGCGCGGGCCGAGTCGCCCAGCCGCGCGCCGATCACCACGCCGCAGGCGATGGCGATGACGTTCTTCAAGGCCCCGCCCAGTTCGGCCCCGACCGTGTCGGTGGTGCGATAAATCCGCAAGTTGGGCGTTGTCAGAGCCTGTTGCAGCTCTTTCCCCGCCGTCTCGTCGGCGCAGGCCAGGGTCAGCGCCGTGGGCAGCCCGCGTGCGATATCGGTGGCAAAGCTGGGGCCGGTCAGAACCGCCGGCAGCGCGTCGATCATCGCCCGGGCAATGGTCTGAACCGGCCCCAGATGGGTTTCCAGGTCGATCCCCTTGCAGCAGGCGACCAGCCGACGCCCGGTCAGGGCGGCGTGGTGATCCTCCAGCATATGGCTCAGCTTCTGCATCGGCACGGCCAGAAGCACCGGCGCCCCTGCCGGGATCTCGCCGAGATCGCCGATCAGCACGATGTTTTCGGGCAGGGCCACCCCGGGCAGCCGCCGCGCATTCTCGCGCGTGGCGGCCATTTCGGCGATATGCGCCGGGTCATGCGCCCAGAGCAGCACCTGGCCGCCGTTGCGGGCCAGCGAGATCGCCAGCGCCGTGCCGAAGGCGCCCGCACCCAGAACCGCGATCATGCCTTCGCCCCCTTCTTGCCCGACCCCAGCAGCGCCGGGCTGGCCTGGTCCAGCGGCCAGCGCGGCCGTGCCACCAGGGTCATGTCATCGCTTTCGCCGGCGGCAAAGCGTTCCAGCCCGGCATAGGCGATCATCGCCGCGTTGTCGGTGCAAAGCGCCAGTGGCGGGGCCAGGAACCGGACACCCATTTCCGCCGAAACAGTCTCTAACCCAGCCCGAATGGCCGAGTTTGCCGCCACCCCGCCGGCCACGGCCAGCACCGGCGCGGCCGGGCTTTCCGCCAGATAGAGTGCCAGCGCACGCCGGGTCTTTTCTGCCAAAACATCCACCACCGCCGCCTGGAACGAGGCGCAGAGATCGGCGCGGTCGCCCCGCGTCAGCCCGCCCTTTTCGGCCACGACCGCATCGCGCGCCCGCATCAGCGCCGTCTTCAGCCCCGAGAAGGAAAGATCGCAGCCCGGCCGGTCCAGTAGCGGCCGGGGAAAGGCAAACCGCCTGGCATCGCCCGCCGCGGCCTCGGCCTGAACTGCGGGGCCGCCGGGTTGCGGCAGGCCCAGAAGCCGCGCGGTCTTGTCGAATGCCTCGCCCGGGGCGTCGTCGATGGTGCCGCCCAGCCGGGTGAACGCCTCGGCCCCCGCACCAGCAGGAACTGGCAATGCCCGCCCGAAACCAGCAGCATCAGATAGGAAACCCCACCCCGTCGGTCAGCCGCGGCGTCAGCGCGTGCCCGGCCAGATGGTTCACCCCGACCAGCGGCAGCCCCGCCCCGGCGGCGATCCCCTTGGCGCACATCACCCCGACAGCACCCCGCCGATCAGCCCCGGCCCGGCGGTGACGGCCACCGCGTCGATGCCCGAAAGACCGATATTCGCCTGGATTAGAGCCTCTTTCACGCAGATATCCAGCCGCTCGGCATGGGCCCGCGCGGCGATCTCGGGCACCACGCCGCCGAAGGCCTCGTGCAGCGCCGCCTGGCCCTGCACCACCGAGGACAGCGCAAGCGCCGCGCCCGGCCGGCCGCGCACCACGGCGGCGGCGGTATCGTCGCAGCTGCTCTCCAGCGCCAGAATGGTCAGATCGTCACCCATGGTCTTTCCGTTGCAAGGGTCTCGCCCTGCAGGTAACACCTGAGCCACCCACAAAACAACTCGGCCCACAAAACAACTCGGCCAGAATAACAACTCGGCAAGGCATCCATGCCCGCGATCCTCCTGACCCGTCCGGCCCCGGCCTCGGCCCGCTTCGCGCAGGTGCTGCGCGCGCGGCTGGGCGATGTGCGGATCGTGACCTCGCCCTTGCTGCGGATCGACTGGCGCGCGCCCGACCTGCCCGATGCCGAGCCGATCTTCACCTCGCGAAACGGGGTCGAGGGCTTCCTGCGCGCACGGCGGCATCGGCCGGGGGCCCTGCTGGTGCGTGGGTGAGGCCACGGCGAAGGCCGCCGAAAAGGCCGGTTTTCAGCCCCGCACCGGCCCCGGCGACGCCCGGGCGTTGGCGCAGACCCTGATCGACAGCGGCGCGCCCGGCCCCTTCGCGCATATCCGCGGCGCCCATGTCACCGGCGATCTTGCCGGCCGGCTGCGCGCCGCCGGGCTGCGGGTTGCGGAGGCGGTGGTCTATGACCAGATCGCCGAAGATCTGAGCACCGAGGCACGAAGCCTGCTCGACGGTGAGAACCCGGTGGTTGTTCCCCTTTCTCGCCCCGCAGCGCGGCGCGGTTTGTCAGGGCGCACCGCGGCGCGGCACCCCTCTTCGTGGCCGCGATGAGCCCGGCGGTCGCCGTCGCGCTGGAGGCTTTGCCCACGCTGCGGACTGTCATCGCCGTCCATCCCGACGCGCCCTCCATGGCCGAGGCGACAGGGGACTGTTCGACGCAGCCCTTCAGCTTGAGGGCGAGGGGGTGACCGGTAAGATCGGGCGTGCGCCAGGCGCGGCGCGACGGGGAAGATCTGGAAAGGTGGCACAGGTGGCGAGCGGAAAGAAAAAGGCCGAAACACCTCGGGACGCGGTCGAGACTCCGGTCGACGACAGCATCAGATCGGTTCAGGACACCGCCACGTCCGAGGGGAAGCGCCGGCCGAAGACATCCTCGACGCCGAAATCATCGAAGATATCCCGCCTGAACCTCAGCCCGAACCCGAGGTCGAGGTCGAAGCCGAGGACCACGCCATCCCGGACGAGCCCGAGACGCCGCCCGAGCCCGTTCGAGACATCCCGGCCGCCGAACCCGCTCCTGAACCCGCGCCGCAGCCGGTCGTGGTCCGCAAGGGCGGCTTCGTCCCGAT
Organism: Paracoccaceae bacterium; assembly: GCA_041397165.1. Taxonomy (GTDB): domain Bacteria; phylum Pseudomonadota; class Alphaproteobacteria; order Rhodobacterales; family Rhodobacteraceae; genus JAWKXE01. Next base: position 61,728 of record JAWKXE010000010.1, read on the forward strand.
GCTGCTGGGTGGTGTGGCCGCCGCCGCTCTGGGCTTCGGGGCGGCGCTGGTCGCCTTTCCCGGCGGCCTGCCCTGGTCGGGGGGACAGGATCAGTTCCGCCAGGACGTGACCGCCCGGCTCGACGCGCAGACGATGGCCCTGGCCGAGGTGAAGCAGACGCTTGGCAAAGCGCCCGACATCGCGGCCGAACTGGCCCCGGTCAAACAGCAGATTGGCGCGGCGCAGGCCGGGCTGGATACTCTGACCGCCGGCCTCCAGCAGGCGACACAGCGGCTCGACGGGATCGACACCCGCCTCTCCGATCTGGAAAAGCGCCCGATGACTCAGGCCATCTCGCCCGAGGCGGTGAAGGCTTACGAGGACGAGATGAAAGCGCTGCAGCAGGCGGTCACCGCCCAGCGCGCCGAGATCGAGAAGCTGGCCGCCGAGGCCGTGCAGAAAGAGGCCAGCGCCGAGGAGACCGCGCAAGAGGCCGAAACCCGCGCCGCCGCGAGCCGCATCCTGGCCGCGCTCGATGCCGGCACCGGGTTCGCCGACGCGGCCCAGACCCTGAGTGCCGCCGGCGTTACCCTGCCCGCCGCGCTGACCCAGGTGGCCGATAGCGGCGTGGCCACCCGCGCCGCCCTGTCCGATGCCTTCCCCGACGCCGCCCGTGCCGCCCTGGCCAAGGCGCGCAAGGCGCAGGATGGCGGTGGCCTTTCGGGCTTCCTCAAGACCCAGCTTGGCGCCCGTTCTCTCGAACCGCGCGAGGGCAACGACCCCGACGCCGTGCTCAGCCGCGCCGAGGCGGCGGTGAAGGACGGCCGTCTGGGCGATGCCATCGCCGAGATCGAGGCCCTGCCCGAATCCGCCCGCGCCGAAATGTCCGATTGGCTGACCCGCGCCAGCCAGCGCCGCGACGCCCTTGCCGCCGCCGAGAAACTGGCCGCTGACCTGAATTGAAACCGAGGATCGCTTAATGCTCTGGTCGCTTATCAAGATTGTGCTCTTCGTCATCCTCGTGGCCGTGGCGACGATTGGCGCCGGTTACCTGCTGGAAATGGACGGCGGGGTGCGGATCCAGGTGATGGGGCTGGAATACAACTTCTCGCCCTTGATGACGGTGATCGCGATCGTCGCCTTCGTCCTGGCCGTCTGGCTGTTCTTCAAGCTCGTCAACCTGGCCGTGGCGGTGTTCAAGTTCCTCAACGGCGATGAAACCGCGATCTCGCGTTACTTCGACCGCAACCGCGAAAAGAAGGGCTTTCAGGCGCTGTCCGAAGGCATGGTCGCGCTGGCCTCGGGCGAAGGGCGGCTGGCCATGGCCAAGGCCGCCAAGGCCGAGAAATTCCTGCAGAAGCCCGAGCTGACCTCGCTTCTGACCGCCCAGGCGGCCGAGCTGGCGGGCGACCGGAGCAAGGCGGAAGAGGTCTATCGCCGGCTTCTGTCGCATGACAGCACCCGTTTCATCGGCGTGCGCGGGATCATGAAGCAGAAGCTTGCGGCGGGCGAAACCGACACCGCGCTGAAGCTGGCGAAATCGGCCTTCGCGCTGAAGCCCAGCCATGCCGAAACCCAGGATATCCTGCTCAAGCTTCAGGCTGGCGCCTCCGACTGGAAAGGCGCGCGCGCGACGCTCGACGCCAAGCTGAAGCACGGCACCCTGCCGCGCGACGTCCACAAGCGGCGCGAGGCGGTTCTGGCTCTTTCCGAGGCCAAGGGCGTGATCGCCGAAGATGCCACGGTCGAGGCCCGCGAAGCCGCGATCGAGGCCAACCGCCTGTCGCCCGATCTGATCCCCGCCGCCGTGATGGCCGCGCATGGCTATATCGAGGACGGCAAGCCGCGCTATGCCACGAGGGTGATCAAGAAGGCGTGGGAGGCCCGGCCGCACCCCGACCTCGCCGCCGCCTTCGCTGCCATCCAGCCCGACGAGACGCCCAAGGCGCGGCTCAAGCGCTTTGCCCAGCTGACCAAGATGCACCCCGCGGACCGCGAGACCAGGCTCTTGCTGGCTGAACTGAACATCGCGGCCGAGGATTTCCCCCAGGCCCGCCGCGAACTGGGCAACCTGGTCGAGACCGATCCGGACGCGCGCGTGTTGACCATCATGGCCGCCATCGCGCGCGGTGAAGGCGCCTCGGACGCGGTGGTCAAGGGCTGGCTGGCGCGGGCGCTGTCGGCGCCGCGCGGGCCGCAATGGGTCTGCGACAAGTGCCACCATATCCACGCCGAATGGATGCCGGTCTGCGAGAACTGCGGCGCCTTCGACACGCTTTCCTGGCGCGCCCCGCCGCAATCGGAAATCGCGCTGCCCGCCGGTGCCCAGATGCTGCCCCTGATCGTCGGTGCCATTGAGGACAAGACCGACGCCGCCGAGGACCCGGAAACGCCCACCGATGCCGGGCCGGCCCCCGAACCCGAGATCGTCGATGCCGAAGAGGTGCTGATGGAACCCGCCCCCGAAAGCACGACGGCGCGCGCGGAAAAATAGCCCTTCCCCAATCCCCGGGCCGGTGCTATAGCCCCGCGGCACGGCCCCAACCTTGGGGCCGGACAGAGGAATGCCGGTGTAGCTCAGCTGGTAGAGCACGTCATTCGTAATGATGGGGTCGGGGGTTCGAGTCCCTTCACCGGCACCACCATCAAAACAAGCGGTTAGCGTCCGCATCGACGCTGACCGCTTTTTTTTCGAGAGCGGTTTTCGAGAATTTGCAGATTTTGCGATCTTGCCTCGCTGTCACGCGGAATGGCGGCGACCTCTACGAGATCGCTGCCAAGTCGGGTTTCAGGCAGACTCGGAACGGGATTTCTTCGTCGCCATCATCGGGCAGTTCGAACCCGAAGGGACCACCGCGCGGCGGTTCACCTGCCCCTCGGCAAAGAACACCTTGTGCCCCGTCAGCGCCCCTGGGACATCTGGATCGAATCTGTAACGAAAGGAGATCGATCGCCGAGCCATCGAAAACCGGCGTTTGTTTCACCGCAAATCCGCAGCATGATCGAACCAACCAGATGCGCCGACCCTCTCATAGCTCAGTCCGCTCTCTGCCCCAAATCCCTGACGTCGGACAGGATTGGACGAGAGCATCCTGTTTGAGGTTCCACGGCTAGATACCGTCCCGGAGGTCACGGGCAAGCGTGGAGTAGATCGCGAGCATGTCGGAGCAGAACATGGATTGGGCATGCGCTGAATGCCTCGCGCGATCGTTGAAATCATCGTAGAGGTAGTAGAGACGATTGATGTTCGCATAATACTCGCGTCCCATGCTGAACGAGCCATTGGCACGCCCAAGATAGGTCAGGGCATGCGACAAGAAGCGGTTCTGAATCTCGCGATGACTATCCGATTGCAGGATCACCGCAAGCGAGCAACTTTCGGCAACCTTGGTCGGCGTGAAATGCATGGGGGCATCATAAATGCTTTCACGAGCGATGAGACCGGACAGCCACTCGACGGCTTCGTCCAGTCGCTTCTGGTGCAGGTCGTTCGTCCGATCCCCATCGAATAGGAAGACATCATCGGCCACTGCCTTCACGGCTTCCATCGCCGACAAGGCGGGGTAATGGTGCCGCGTCAGAATACGCAACAGACGCGCGCGACCGCGGGCTCCGGACCGATATCGCGCGGCTTCGTCTTCCGTCAGATCGGTTTCCCTTGAAGCAGCCAATTCGTCTGCCAGATCGAGGCCTTCGAGGCTTTCCGCCAGGATGTCGCCGTCTTCCGCGTCACGCTGATAATCGCGGAACCAATTCAGCGACACGGCCGCAATATCGCGCCTGGCCTGGTTCAGGTGCTCCAGCACGTCCTGTTCCTGTGCCTGTTCTTCGCCGGCGCGTCTGGCAAGCACATCGAGCGTGATTTCAAGTTCCGAAACGATCACTGCCAGCGATACCGGTACGGCGGAGCCGACGAAGGTATGGCCTGGCTGGGGACGGCCATCGGTGTAGGACTTGTCTGCTTTCAATATCCGGTCGGTGTCCTTCAACATGAAGCTGGCGGCCTTGGCCAGGACGGTCAGGTATTCCACCAGGGCCGGCGTCCACGAGAAGACCTGTTTCAATTGCGGTGCGGGTTCTGTCGACAACCGGTCGACGATGCGGATGCTCTTGAGGATGCGGTTGAGGTTGGACAGGGTGACTTCCAGCTCCGACAAGGCCGACAGTCGATACCCCGCCCGACGCGAATATTCGGCGCCGGCATAGCCCAGGAATATCCCCAGGACCGACGTCACGCTGTGGGAAAGTTCCCTGCGGAAACTGACCTGGCGGTAGTTGCCTGTTTGATCAGGGCCGCTGAACCATTCACCCAGACTGTCGAACAGTGCTTTCCAAATTTGGGCTATGCGACTCAATGCTCGGTTGGCCTTCGCTTTCGATCCAGCGGTTCAAACACTGGCTGAGCGAGGCGAACAGTTCAGTCCTATTGGGTTGTGCGAATTCCAAAAGGCTCTCGACATCCAGATACCCGGCTGCTCCAGCTTGGAACTCCGACGCCTTGCGTTTGCCGTTGCTGCCTCGAATCCCCTGGAACTCACCAAGCTCCTCTAGGATGAGCAAGACGGTTTCCCCTGCAAAGACGGTTTCCGCGAGATCGACCAGAGAACTTGCAAGTGCAAGATTGACAAAACTGGGAAGAAAGTTCGGCCGCAGCGTCGGGTGTCGAAGGCCCAGCGTCTGATCCGGGTTCGGGCTTGTCTTGTTCAATCGCGCGTTCGACATGAAGAACCGGAAGACAACGAAATGCCGCAAACGGTGAAGGGCAATGCAATAATGATACCTCGCGGTCGGGAGATAAGCCCGAAACACCTGTGTCTTCTGGTTGTAATGCACAGGGCCGAGCATTTTCGTGGTCCATTTGGCAAGGCTACTACCGTCGTTGCGCAAGGTATCGATTAGTGCGCGGATGCCGTCCTGAAGGGTAGGAACCAAAGTGGCACGGCCTTTGTAGAAATACAGGTCGCCTGCCTTGTTATGCATTTCAGCGACCTGGATCGAAAGGTTTTCGCCTGCGTGGCCAGACTGATGTTTGGTATCGCTTGTCAGTCGAGTTTCGTTTTTCCCATCTTCGCCTTTGTGTGTATAGGTCTTCAATCTGTCTCTGGCACCCTTTTCGCTGCCGATGAATGCGATTTTCGGGTTGCGAATGAAATCAAACCTGCGCGCAAAATCCGCCAGCTCTTGTTCGACCATGAACGTCGAGGTGTCGATCGACCCTTCGAGCTTTTCGGAGATCCACGCGACCGACATCAGCGGCTGGTAGAGAAGGTTCAGGTTCTCGATCAGCATCTGAACCCATTTCAGGTCGGTCCAGCCGTCTTCGGGCATTTCTTCGCGCGGAAAGGCGACATCGGTGATCGTGCGCGCCAGCATATGGGCGGAATAATACTGGGCCTGGGCGCGTTCCTCGTCGCCGATCTGCTCGAAGGTCAGACCGATCTGCATCATCAAGCGCAGCCGGCGCACCGCCCAGGGCATGAAATAGGCCACCAGACGACGGTCCTTGTCGCTGCCGCGGAAAATGGCATCGAGCAGGTGGGCGCCGCCTTCCAGCGCACCCGATTCGATCAATTGCCGTATCGCCCGCACCATTGCGGGTTCCTTGTCGCCATCACGGGCGGGCGCCGCCGGGACGGGCGCCAGATCGATCGTCTGCCCGACCTGCCGGACCAGTTCGTCGTCGGCCATGCGCAGCGCCTTTTCGTAATAGCCGCGGGCGACATCATAGGCCTGATCGTATTCGTATAGCTCGCCCAGGGCCGAAACGATGTCGGGGTTCTCCTCGCCGCTGGCGGACAGCATCTCGGCATAGGTGGTCTTCAGTTCCTGGCTTTCGTCCAGGGTGAAGTTCAATGCTGCCATTTCCGGCTCGGACAGTCGGGACAGGAACCGGATCTCCATCGCCAGGTCGCTCTGGAAACGATAGGAATAGAGCCCGTTCAGCATGCGGTGGAAATACTGTTCCGAGCTTGCGCCAACCACTTTCTCGAGCATCCGGCGCAGGTCGGGCGCGCGGTGGATATGGGCCAGTTCGTCCAGTCGTTCCAGCGAATGGAGCGAAAACGCTCGCCCGTGCATCTTCATCAGATAGTCGAACAGGAAAAAGACGTTCAGCGTCACCTTGTCATCGCGTCGGGTGAGGATCTCGCCGAAATTGGTTTCGATGTGCCGGAAGACGGACGAGATGAACTGAATCCGGTAAAGGTCGGTGGCGTCGATCACCATCATGTCGCGATCCGGAAACAGCTGGAACCGCTCGTGGGTATCCGGTCCGGCGAACGAGCCCGAGGGCCGGATCATGCCTGACACGATCTCGCGCAGTTTCTTCGGCGAGCCGGCGCTGCGGAATGCCAGGAAGTTGACCAGATCCTGCAGCAGCCAATGCTTGGTGTCCTCGCCGGACTGCCACTTCCGGTTCTGGGCGACACCCGGCACCAGCTTCTTGCGGCGCCAGTCGACGACCCTGATGTCTTCGAATGGGTCCGCCGACGCCCCCCAGTTTTCGACAAATCTCGGCGGCCGATCGATTTCGCCTTTAAGCGCATAGAACGGTGCCAGACGGCTGATCTTCAAGCTTCCGTTGAGCGCTTGAGCCGAAGCGTAGAGATTAGCGAAATACTCGATCACCCGGGCATTCAGAGCTCGCATTATCTTGCCGTCGGCTCTGTTGACCAGGCTTCTGTCGCCGTCCTCGTAGACCTCCCTGTTGTCATAGACGGACCTTGGAAGATCCAGCAGCAACGAGGGCAGATAGAGTTCTGCGTCGAAGATGCCCGACAGCAGAGGTTGCCGGGTGCCCATTCGGTTCAAGTCGCGAATCCATTCGTCGTGCAATGCCCGCCCGCCGACGAAGATGAACCGCGCCGGGGCTGACGAGATCACGCGCTTCATATCCGACAGCAGCGCGTGCAGGGCATAGGTCCGGCGGCGCTCGGCGTCGACGGCCTCGCGCTCCTTTTCGCTGATGCCGAAGACGGTTTCATCCGCCGCCACGACGCCGCCGATCTTGTCGATCTCGTCGAAGACGAAATGCACCTCCGGGGTGGGAATGCTGGCTACGATCGCAGGCGTAAGCACGATCCTGCGCCGGTGGTTCTGAATCTCTTCTAGGATCTGCATCAAGGCCAGTTCGACGCTGCGCGGGTCCAGCACCTCGCGCTGGCTTTCGGTTTCGCTTTCGTCGTCGAAGGCCAGCCCGACCATGCGTTTGAGGCCAAACCGACCAGGGCGGGTGCGCTCGGTCCGAGACTGGGTGAGAGAGTTCCCCAGTTCCAGGATGTCTCGATGCAGCTGGCGGTAAGGCAGGATCGGGTAGCGGCGGAGCAGGAAGGTGGCAACCCAATAGAACAGCATCAGCAGGATCAGGTGATAGACCCGGAAGCTGAGTGTCCTTTGCTGCCAGAGTTCGTGGACGAGGGCGGGCTGACCTGCCGCCGCCACGCCGGTTCCGGCCCCATCGTTGCGGTAACGCAGTTCGGGCAGGCCGTTGTTGATATGCGCCAGAATGAACACCGGGCGGGTTCTATGATTCTTCAAGTCATAGGAGGCGTCGTCGAGCGAGACCTCGGGATCCAGCTGGTTGTCCAGCGACAGCTCGAGGATCGGCGCGAACAGAAGTGGCAACAACGCGTTGGTCAGCTTGGGGTTTACGTTGCAGCCTATCGACGGGACCATTGCGCGGGCCTGGAATCGAGCCTCGAAGAAGTCGGACTCGGAGCGCGACTCATTCGCCTGTCCCGCGACCTGTGCCTTCCTCCAGGCGCGTTCGTCGTTCAGTTGCTGGAGCCACAGGCAATAGTCGATCGTCCCCGTATAGGGCCGTTGAGAGACCGGAGCGGTGTCGCGGACGGCGCCATCGCCCGCGCTGCTGCCACTCGCGCCGGTGTCCCCGTCCTGTCCCGCACGAACAGTTCTTTCCGCCTGGGTCACGAGAGCTTGTTCCAGGATGTTCAGCTTTTCGGCCTGCTCGGTTGCCAAAGGCTCCTGGCGCAGCGGCATGTCGAAGAACTCGCGCCCCGAGGCCGCGACCAGTATCAGGATCGTCAGCGCCAGCATCACACGTCCGACAACATGGTAGGGCGACCGCCAGGTCAGGAATTTCTGACGATAGGCGTTTGCCAGGCCGAACAGCATCGCATGTGTCACGCCGCGATGATCCAACCGGTCGAAACCAAGGTTCACCCGCACGAAAATCGACGGCAACCACAGCCGCACCACCACATAGGGAAAGGTCGAGGCCTCGTGCAGGCGGAATACCGTCTGGCGCTGGGCGCCGGCAAGTTTCAACCTTTGCCCGAACTCCTTGATCGCCTTCTCCTTCTTGGCGGTCAGATCTTCGATGCACTTGTTGCAACCGGGATGTTTGAGCTTCTTGATCTTTTCGTCGAAATGATCCTCCAGTTCCTGTGTTATCGACTTTTCGACCTCGGCCAGCCAGGTGGGGTCGGCGGGGTGGCGGGCCAGATAGTCGGATCGCGGCCCCCGGTCGAGGGCGCCGGACTGACGTTGCGAGATGAACGGCCGCGAGATCCATTCGTATTCGATGACGAAAATCGACGCTGCGATCAGGAACGCCAGGAAGAACCAATAGACCTCTTCCCGGGTGGTGCCATCGAAGACGGTGAAATATTCGTTGCCGAAAGATTCGCCTTCAACCGGGGCCGGCTGGTCCACCGGCGTCACGTCCTGATTTTGTTCGCTCTGGTGCCGGATTTTCTCGCAATGATCCGGGCTCGGTTCTTCCACCAGCTTGTTCCAAAGTGGCGTGTAGACCCGGATCGTTTTTTCGCCCAGCGGTTGGTAGCCGCTTTCGCCACAGACCGGCCCTTGCTTTTGCAGCTTGATGCCAGGTCCTTGGAATAACTCATCAGAGGATAGGCAAGCTGCAAGGACAGGCAGATCAGTACGACCCCCTTGAACAACAGCAGCCCCTCGATCGGTGGCACGAAGAAGCCACGCTTGCGTTTGCATAGCCCCGCAGGAACGGCCGGTCCGGATGCGGTTCCCCGACCGGTGAGCGCTTTCGTTATCAGGCATTTCTGCCATTCCCATGGACAGAACTTCGTGTAGCTGTGGAATTTTCGCGCTCCGATCGCCAGGGCAATGCCCAGGATGGAACACACGATCAAGACGGGCGGTCCCCAGTTTTCCGAAACGTGCTGCCACAACTTTTCCCAGGCCCAATCTGCCTGGCTGCCTCGGATCTGTTTCAGGGTGTCGAAGAACCCCACGACCCCGGCCGCGAGCAGCAGAAGGACCGGGAGCGTAAGGTATTTCCAGTACATGGATTGCGCCGTGTCGCGGTCGAGATGAAACAGCGACGCCATGGACACCTTTTCGGGGTTGGATATTCCATAGAATTTTCCAACCGACGACGCGTGGCCGGTATCGAGAAACCCCTCCACTTGTTTCAGAAACGCCGTCAGCCGCCAATAGAAGAAAGCGTTGCCAAGAAATATCGCCGTCATGACAGAGGGCAGAATGATCTGGCCCATCTGAAGAATTTTGCGACGGTATGGCTCGGGTTCGGAAGAACCGAGACACAGGTAATGCAAAATGATCAGAAGCGCTATGAGAACGGCGAACACAAAAGCTTGCCAAAGGATGCGACTGGATGAGGACGATCCGCGCACAGGAGGCCGGGAAGCATAGGAAAACAGGTAGGCCAAAAGGATCCAGATCGCAAAAACGACCGATACTCCGACAAGAAACACCGTTGGCGATCCGACCGGCAGCCACAACCCGGCAGCCAGCAGGACGGCACCGACAAGCAAGCTCAGAATGCCGAAGACGGACTGGCTGGGAGAAATCGAGCGGGCACAGTTCTTCAGCACCCAGAAGCCATATGTCGCGGGCATGGCGACCACCGAAAACGCCAGCGCCAACGGGATCACGACCAGAACGCCGCCATGCCGGGCGTTCTGGTGAATCAGGAACTCCAGCAGGTCGCTTGCGCTCAGCAATATCCAGATCAGAAGTGCGGCCACCCCGGCGACGATTGCAAGATCGACGACAGAGCGGCCGATATTGCTGCGCAGGAAACGGCGAAACACATTCGCGTCGTATTCGTGCAGGCAATTCTCGACGAAAGTCGTTTTGCCCACCCCGCGTCGACCGGTTACCAGATAGGCGCCACGCTTTCCGGCGCCGGTAAGTGCATCGATTAGGAAGGCACGCTGTCCTTCGCGCCCGACAAACGTCGCTGAATCGCTATCGCTCAGAATTCGGTCAATTCTAAATCGCCCGAATGGAATAAAATACTTCTGCTCGAAAAAGTGAGATCGAAAAGGACGATTCATCTCATTCAAAACCCCAAACACATTAAATTGAAAGTGCGGTTGTTTTCACTTCGAGTCTACCCTTTTTGTGAAGCAGGGCTTCGATGATGTAACCGCCCTCCCGACGGCATCGGCGTGTCAAGGTGGGGCCGCGATGACCCACAAAGGAGGACAGCCATTCCAGAGATTTTCACGATTGGGTTCGATCTGGCGAAGAATGTGTTTCAGTTGCATGTCGCGTCGCGACGATGCTGGTCGAGCGATCTTGCGCAAGAAACGGCGTCGGGTGCAGGTTTTGGAGCTATTCAGGCAGCTGCTGTCCTGTTTGGTGGCGATGGAAGCCTGTGGCGGCGCGTAGTATTGGGGCCGTGAGATCGGCACGCTGGGCTATGAGGTGCGCCTGATCCCGCCAGCCTATGAGACATTGTGAACTCACGGCGAAGCTCGATTTCCGAGCTGTCGGCCTTGCCGTTACGGGTTTCCGTCTCATCTTCACTCCTTGGTGGCTACGATGAGCCGGAAACCCTCCGTTACAGAATCAACTCGGATCTCCCAGGGGTGCCGACGAGGGGCAGGTGTCCAGCCATGTTTGAGCCGCCCGACACCCTTTCCGAACAACTGCGGATGGCGGATCGGCTTGCGCTGCCGGGCGCGCCGATCGGCCGCCATAAGATGGGCGGCGGTGGCGAATTCCGGCAAGGTTCGGTCATCGATCTGTGTGGGACCGGCCAAAGGCGCTGGCGGCGATTCCGCATCGGTGCCTCCGCAACACAACAAATGATCGGTAATCGCGCGAAAGCCGCTGTCATGGCCGATGCCCAGCCTTCGGTTCCTCCCTTATTGTTGCGATCTGTTCAGAATTCAGCAAGCCTTCGCCAGACGGAATGCCGTGCCCGGAGTGTACGGTTGATCGAATCCTGTGCCCCGAACGGAAGTGCGAGATGACCGCGACCAACCTTGCTGCGATCGTGACGACGGATCTGACCGCTATCACGCGGGGGCGGTTCCTTCCGGCCGGCTCGATCGGTGAGGCCCGTTCTGGGGTCGGTTGGGTGCCGGCTAATCTGGCAGTGCAGGCCGACGGCGCGATTGCCGCCGGCAACAGATGGGGGACGAAGGGCGATCTGCGCCTGATCCCCGATCCCGCGGCGCGATATGTCACCGGCTCGACCGGCGCATCGACGCCCTTTGACATGAGCATGGCAGATCTGGTCACCCCATCGGGAGAGGCCTGGCCGGGATGTGCGCGCACCCAGCTCAGGCAGGCCTGCGACGCGCTGGAAGCGGCGACCGGACTGCATTTGCGTGTGGCATTCGAACATGAGTTCCAGATTGTCGGCGACGATCTGGAGGATGCGCATGTCTTTTCCTACCAGGCGATGCGGCAGATCGAGCCCTTTGCCGGGCGCTATTTTCATGCCCTCGAGGAAGCCGGGATCGAGCCCGAGACCATCCTTGCGGAATACGGCATGCACCAGTTCGAGATCACCTCGCGCCCGGCCGGCCCGATAACTGCGGCGGACAGGGCCGTTGCCACCCGCGAGATTACCCGCGAGATGTGCCGGATCGCGGGAATGAAGGTAAGCTTTGCGCCGATGACGGCCCCCGACCGGGCGGGGAACGGGGTGCATGTGCATTTCTCGCTGACCGATGCCGCCGGCAAGCCGGTCGGCTACGATCCGGCCGGGCCCGGCGGTCTGTCACGGATCGGCGGCGCATTCTGCGCCGGCATCCTGGCCCATACGCCGGCGATGCTGGCCTACACCGCGCCTTCGCCAGTCTCGTATCTGCGGCTGAAACCGCAGAACTGGACGCCGCTTTGGGCCTGGCTGGCAGAGGGCGACCGCGGCACATCGTTGCGTATCTGCCCGGTTGTGGAGATGAGCGAGAAGGCGGCGGCAGATCAGTTCAACCTGGAGTTCCGCGCGGCGGACGCCACCGCCAATCCCTATCTGGTACTGGCGGCGCTGATCCGCGCAGGGCTTGACGGGATCGAACGCGATCTTGTGCCCACACCGTTTTCCGGGGACCCGGACGAGGCAACCGCCGAGCAGCGCGCGGCCTTCAACATCTGCGCCTTGCCGGCCTCTCTCGACGAGGCGCTGCGGACAATGCAGGCGAGCGCCGCAGTCATGAGCTGGTTTCCCGAGCCGCTGGCGGGCACCTTTGTCGAGCTGAAGCGAATGGAATGCCGCGCGGCGGAAGGGCTGAACGACAATGAACTATGCGCGCAGGCGCGGGGGCGATATTGACCTTTGTGCCGACACGGCCGCCGATGCGCTGCGGTGACGCGGAAAGTCTCCGCATCCCGTGCGCAGGCAGGCGGGCAAATTCGAAAACCGGATCTTGGACGAGACGATGAAACAGGACGACACGCAACTCGCCCCCTGGGGGAACCCGGCCGGCGCGGCAGATACGGTCCTGCCGTCGGCCGGACTCGGCCAGCGGATCAAGCGACAGCGCAAGTCGCTTGGGATGACGCTCAGTCAACTGAGCGATAAGAGCGGTGTTTCGATCGCGACGATTTCCAAGATCGAGAACGGCCACATAAACGGCGGCTTCGATACCGTCTACAAGGTGGCGCGTGGGCTGGGCGTGCTGGTCAACGATCTGATCGACGGTGGCAATGCCGCCCAGCGGGTGATGGTCGTCCAGAAAAAGACGCCCGATCCGCGTCACCCGACGGAATATTACGACTACTATCCCCAGGCCATGCGCATTGGCGGCGCGCTCAATCCTTACCTCATGACGATCAAGACCAAAGACGTTCCGCCCAAGGTGGATTGGTCGAACCATGCCGGCGAAGAATTCGTGCATGTGATTTCGGGGGCGATCGACCTGCATCACGATGGCAGCCCGACGCAAAGGCTGAATCAGGGCGACAGCGCATGTTTCGATTGCGGGCCGGCACATTGCTTTGTCTGTGTCAGTGACGCGCCGGCGGTGATCGTTACGGTTTCGACGCGGGGCATTGCTGCCCAATCGCCCAGGGCCCGGTCTGTGACATCCGGCAATTCGGGGTGATCCTGAACCAGGTGTCGTCTGCTGTCGTGGTACCGCTGCTCAGAGATTAGGCAAGCGATCCGGCACCCCGAAGAAATTTTCACTATTGAAAATTTTCACTATTGAAAAAAATTCCGGCGCCGATCCATGCTGATCGCAGGGCGCCCGGACCGGATTGTCAATTCGGCAAGTCATCGGGCGCCAGCCAACCGATCGGAGCAGGGGCGCCAGGTGACTTGGAAGACCGACTATATCTCGTTCTATTATGAGGATGCGCCGGAGCCGGATGAGATCGCGATCGACCCGGCATCGACCGCGCTGCTGATGGTCGATCTTCAGAATACCTATATGACCAGTGCCCGCCAGCATCCGCGCTGGGCGGATTTCGGCACACGCATGGATGAGATTGTCATTCCGAACGCGAGCCGGATCATCGACGCCTGCCGCCGGGGTGCCATCGAGGTGCTTCACGCCCGGATTGCCTGCCGCACGGACGATGGCCGTGACCGCTCGCTGTCACAGAAGCGGCCGGGTTTCAACAACCTGCTTTTGCCGATGCACGACGGGCCGAGCCAGCTGATCGACGCGGTGGCGCCGGTGGGTGACGAGATTTGTGTGATCAAGACGACCGACAGTGCGCTGACCGGAACGAACCTGCGGCTGATCCTGCACAATCTCGGCATCAGAACGGTGATCGTGGCAGGTATCTTCACGGACCAGTGCATCTCGTCCACGGTGCGCAGCCTCGCGGATGAAAGCTTCGATGTGTTTCTCGTTCACGATGCCTGTGCCGCCGGAACGATGGAACTGCACAATCACGAACTTGCGGTGCTCAACCGGATTTATTGCCAGGTGCTCGGGACGGGCGAGCTTCTGGATTTCATCGCCTGCGCGGGCGCAACGAAAACAAGCCTGACCCCGACCTGAAGCCTGAAACAACATGGAGATCAGAATGTCCTTTCTTTCTCGAAATGCGTTACTGCGCCGCTCCGCGCTTGTCGCGGCGCTGGCGCTGTCCACAAGCCTGACGGCACCCGGCCCGGCGCGGGCGGCCGATTCCGAAACCCTCGTCGTGGGTCTCGTCGCCGAGCCGGTGACCTTCGATCCGACCCAGATCGGCGATCTCAACACCGGCCGTGTGTCGCGGCGGATCTACCAGGGGCTCACCGGGTTCGAATACGGGACCTACAAGATCAAGCCGCAACTTGCAGAGAGCTGGGAAATCTCGGAAGACGGTCTGGTCTACACCTTCAAGCTCAGGCCCGACGTCAAGTTTCACGATGGCACGCCGTTCGATGCCGCCTCGGTGAAGTATTCCTATGACCGGCAGACCGATCCCGAGCACCCCGCCCACGGCGCCCTGAACTATCGCTATGCCAAGAACTATCTCGGCAATATCGAAGCCATCGAGGTGATCGACGATCTGACCGTCCGCTTCAAGCTCAAGACCCCGCAAGCGCCATTCCTGCAATATCTCACAGTCGGCTCGATGGGGATCATCAGTCCGGCGGCGCTGCAGAAATGGGGCGACGACATCGCCCAGCACCCGGTTGGAACCGGCCCCTACATGCTGACCGAGTGGGAACCGGGGGTGAAGACCGTGCTGACCGCGTTCGGCGACTATTACGAGGGCGTGCCGGCGATCAAGAACCTGATCTACGTGCCCATCGTCGAGCCGCAGGCGCGGCTCTCGGCGATCAGCACCGGCGAAATCGGGCTGACCTACGATGTGCCGGTCGAAAGCCTGGATGCACTGCGCGAGGATCCCAATGTCGAAGTGGCGACCGGTCTTTCGGCACATGTGTGGTATGTCGCGCTCGACACCACGCGCAGCGACCCGCCGTTCGACAACAAGCTGGTGCGCCAGGCGATGAACTATGCCGTCGACAAGGAAGCGATCGTCAAGGATATCGTGAAAGGCACGGGGGAGGTTTCGATTTCTCCGCTGTCGCCGATCTATGGCGATGCGTACAACCCGGATGTGCAGAAATATCCCTACGATCCCGAGAAGGCCAAGGCTCTTCTGGCCGAAGCGGGCGTTCCTGACGGGTTCAGCTGCACGTTCATGGTGCCCGAGAGCGGATCGGGGATGCAATCGCCCGTCGAGATGGGCACCTTCATCCAGGCCAACCTGGCCGCCGTCGGCATCAATTGTGCGATCCAGACGATGGAGTGGGGCGCCTACCTGACCGAATACCGCAACAAGCCGGAAATGGCGCAGATGTCTTGGAACTCGGTCATGGGCGATCCGGACTATGTGCTTTACCGGCTGTTCCATTCCTCGGCCTTCCCGCCGGGCTGGAATGCGGGCTCGTACAAGAACGAGCAGGTCGACGCGTTGCTGTCGAAGGCGCAGGTGATCACCGATCAGGCCGAGCGCGACAAGCTCTACCGCGAGGCGCAGGCGCTGATCGTCGAAGATGCGCCGTGGATCTTTGTCGATCACGGTCAGCAGATCGTGGCCTACACCCCGGCCCTGAAGGATTTCAAGATCTCGCCGAACTTCGACTTTGCATTCGAATATACGCATCTCGAATGATGCCGTGGACCCGGGCGCGTGCCATGTGGTGCGCGTCCGGGTCCTTGACCTGTTCCAATCGCCGTTTCCTCGCAGGATCAAGAAGATATGCGCAAATACATTCTGCGCCGGCTGGCCCAGACAATCCCGGTTCTCTTCGGTGTCTCGATCCTCGTATTCGCGATGCTGCACCTGGCGCCCGGCGATCCTGTCGAGGTGTTGCTCGGCCCCGAGGCCAACGCGGAATCCATCGAGCACCTGCGCAAGGAGATGGGCCTCGACCAGCCGCTCGTGGTGCAATACGCCACCTGGGCGGGACGGATGGTCGAGGGCGATTTCGGGCGCTCTACCGTGCTCAACCGCGAGGTCTTTCCCGAGATCATGAAGCGCTTCAAGGCGACGCTGATTCTGACGGCGGGCGCCTTGACCTTTGCCGTCATCGTCGGGGTCGGCATCGGCATCCTGGCAGCGGCGATGCGCAATTCGATATTCGACTCGGTGGCGATGCTGTTTGCCCTGGCCGGGCTTTCAATGCCGCTTTTCTTTACCGGAATCGCTTCGATCCTGATTTTCGCAAGGGAACTGCGGTGGCTGCCGTCTTCGGGAATGTATTCGCCCGTCGGCGGCGGATTTCTCGATCTGATGGCGCATCTGGTGTTGCCGGCAATAACCCTTGGCGCGGTGTCGGCGGCGATCATCGCCCGCATGACGCGCTCTTCGATGTTGGAAGTGCTGGGGCAGGACTATATCCGCACGGCCCGCGCCAAGGGCGCCCGCGAACGCCGTGTGATCTGGCTGCATGCCCTGCGCAATGCCGCCATCACCATCCTCACCGTGCTGGGGATGCAGTTCGGCTATCTGCTCGGGGGCTCGGTGATCACCGAGGCGGTGTTTTCCTGGCCGGGTCTCGGGCAGATGATGGTGCGCGCCATCCAGTCGCGCGACTATCCGATGGTGCAGGGCGGGGTGCTGTTCGTTTCGGCGATTTTCGTCTTCGTCAATCTTGCGGTCGACATGCTCTATGCCTGGGTCGATCCGCGCATCCGCTATTCCTGAGGGTCTCCGATGACAGATACAGTCGATCCCATTTCCGTCGTCGCCTCGGAGCCTTCGCTGTTGCAGCGTCTGGCAGCGAACCGGCTGGCGGTGTTCGGCGCCGGGCTGGTGCTGATCGCGGTGCTCATGGCCGTCTTGGCCCCGGTCCTTGCGCCTTACGATCCCAATGCCGTGGACTCGGTCAAGCGGCTTTCGCCCATAGGCACGGCCGGGCATCTGCTGGGCACCGACGAGCTGGGCCGGGACATGCTGAGCCGGATGCTCTATGGCGCGCGGATCACGCTGGCCGTTGCGCTGGCGGCGACGGCGCTTGCCATGGTGGTGGGAACCGCGATGGGCCTCATCAGCGGCTATCTGCTGGGCTGGACCGATACGCTGATCATGCGGTTCGTCGATATCCTGATGGCTTTCCCTTATTTTCTGCTGGCGCTTTCGGTTATCGCGGTTCTGGGGCCGGGGCTTTTGAACGGCATGCTGGCGGTGGCCATCGTCAACCTTCCGTTCTTTGCCCGCATCATGCGCGGCCATGCCTTGTCGCTCCGCGAGAGCGACTATGTTCTGGCGTCTCAGGGATTGGGCGCCGGCCATTGGCGGATCCTCTTCCATCACATCCTGCTCAATTCGGTTTCGACCCTGATCGTCGCCACGACGATCAACATCGGCTGGATGATCACGGCGGCAGCGGCGCTGTCTTTCCTTGGGCTGGGGGTGCAGCCGCCGACGTCGGACTGGGGCACCATGCTTGCCGCAGGGCGGCAATACATGTCGAGCGCACCGCATGTCGCGGCGATTCCGGGATTTGCGATCTTCTTTACGGTGCTGGGTTTCAATCTGCTGGGCGACGGGCTGCGCGATGCGCTCGATCCACGGCTAGGCGAGGCGTGAGACGATGACCGGGCGCGATACTCCAGTACTTTCCGTGGAAGGCCTGTGTACGGATTTTCACACCCATGCGGGCGTGGTTCACGCGGTCGACGATGTCTCTTTCTCGGTCGGGCCGGGCGAGATACTGGGCCTTGTCGGCGAAAGCGGCTGCGGCAAGAGCGTGACATCGCTGTCGGTCATGGGGCTGGTGGCGCCTCCGGGGCGGGTTGCCGCGGGAAAGGCCGTGCTCGCCGGGCATGGCGACCTGCTGCAGCGCTCGGCCAACGAGATGCACGCCATCCGCGGCGATGCGATTGCCATGATCTTTCAGGAGCCGATGACATCGCTCAACCCGGTGTTCCGGATCGGCGCGCAGATTGCCGAGGCGTTTCGGCTGCACCGACGGGCCAGCCGGGCCGAGGCAATGGAGCGGGCGATCGACATGCTGGCGCTGGTCGGTATCCCCGAACCTGCCAAGCGTGCCAGATCCTATCCGCACCAGCTTTCGGGCGGGATGCGGCAGCGGGTGATGATTGCCATGGCGATGGTCTGCGATCCCGAGTTGCTGCTGGCCGACGAGCCGACCACGGCCCTCGACGTGACGGTTCAGGCGCAAATTCTCGATCTGATGCGCGATCTGCAGGCCGAGAAAGGCAGCGCGATCCTGCTGATCACCCATGACATGGGGGTGATCGCCGAAACCGCAAAGCGGGTCGCGGTAATGTATGCCGGGAAGGTGGTCGAGGAGGCGCCGGTCGAGGCGCTGTTTGCCGAAGCCGCACATCCCTATACCCGCGGGCTCTTGTCTTCGATCCCGAGCGGGCAGGCGCGTGGCAAGCCGCTCAATGTAATTGCCGGGCTGGTGCCCAACCTCCTGCATCTCCCGACGGGCTGCCGGTTTCGCGCGCGCTGCCCGATGGCTTTCGGCCGATGCGCCGAAGCCGAACCGCCGCTGACCGAGGTTGCGCCGGGACATAAGGCGCGCTGCTGGCTGCATGGCGATAGCGCCGCCGCGCCGGATGGCCCGGGTTCGGCCGCTGAGAGGGTGGAAGCATGAGCAGTGTTCTGGAGCTTGTCGATGTCACCAAGCATTTTCCGCTGGGTGGATCGTGGCTGGGGCGCCCCGGGGGCGTGGTGCGCGCGGTCGACGGGGTCAGCTTCGAACTTGCTGCGGGCGAGACGCTGGGGCTCGTCGGGGAAAGCGGTTGCGGCAAATCCACCCTTGGCCGGATCGTCACGCGCCTGTTGCCGCCGAGTGACGGGGCGATCCTGTTCGACGGGCACGACATCGGCAAGGTGAATGGCAGGGCGCTGCACGATCTGCGCCGGGACATACAGAACGTGTTTCAGGACCCATTCTCATCGCTCAATCCGCGGATGAGCATCGGAAGCATTCTCGAAGAGCCGCTCATCATCCATCGCCGTGGCAATGCAGAGGCGCGGCGCATTCGGGTGCGCGAGCTGATGGAATTGGTCGGGCTGCGCCCCGAGACGGCGCATCGAAAGCCCCATGAATTTTCCGGGGGGCAGCGCCAGCGCATCGGCATCGCCCGGGCCCTGGCCCTCGAGCCGCGCCTTCTGGTTCTGGACGAACCTGTCTCGGCGCTCGACGTTTCGATCCAGGCGCAAATCCTGAACCTGTTGCAGGATCTCCAGTCCAAGCTCGGACTGACCTATCTTTTCATTTCTCATGACCTGAGCGTGGTGCAGCATGTCGCCGCGCGAGTTGCCGTCATGTATCTTGGGCGGATCGTCGAGATCGCCTCGAACGAAGCGTTTTACGCCAAGCCGCATCATCCCTATAGCCGCGCCTTGCTTTCGGCATCGCCCGTTCCCGATCCGACGGTGGTGCGTCACCGGATCATATTACAGGGCGAACTGCCGAGCCCGACCGAAGACATTCAGGGTTGCAGGTTTCAGAGCCGCTGTGCCCATGCAACCGACATATGCCGCAGGGCGCCGGAGCCAGAGCTGCGCGCGGTCGCGCCGGATCACTTCGTGCGGTGTCACAATCTCGACCAGGTGTTCAACGAACTCGGGAAAAACCTCTCGGTCGAGGACCGTTGAGCGACCGAAATCGCCCTCGATCATCCGTCCGGCCCTCGTGTCCCAAATCATCTGACGAAGGACAGCGGAGCAAAGTACAACCGCTGACGGGCGGGTGCGACACTGCGCAGGTTCAAGACCAGAAAACCGCCTTTCGTACCAGGGTGTTGTAAGGATTCACCGGCACCATTCCTCGCCCCGGACCATCCCGAGCGTCAGGACCCGCTCGCGCCAAGCCGCGCGAGGGCGTCTTTCAGCCGTTGACCCTTGTGCAGCCCCATGGCCGCGGCCGTGTCGTTCACCGCCGAGATCACGCCGCCCTCCAACCCGGACGCGGCGCTGCCGATCTCGCAGCTGCCGCAGTCCAGCGTCACCGCACCGACGCCACGCTGGTCCAGCGCCGGCAGCCGGGTGAAGCCGATCCCGCCCTTGCCGCCCCCGGCATCGTTGAATACCGCCAGCCGCGCCGCCGCCTTGCAGGCCCGCGCAGGATCGCCGCCGATCAGCCCGCCATGCGATCCGGTGACGATGACCCGCCCCGCATCCTCGGGCTTGATCAGCGAGGCGCTGTCGACGCAGAGCACGGCAAGCCCGCCAAGCGTCTCGTCCCAGCGCGCCTCGGGCACGGCATCCAGCATCCCCCGCGGCGCGGGCGCGCCGTGCAGCCGCTCCAGCGCCGACGCCGTCGTCATCCCCGGCACCACGCCCAGGCCTTCGGCCACGCTGTTGGCAAAGGAAATCACGCCGTTCTCGGCCGCGTCCCGCGCCGATCCGATCTCGGCGCTCTGACAGTCCACCGCGCAGCCCGCCATGCCGACATTCTCCAGCGCCCGCACCCCGGCAATGCCGGCATCGTTCAGCCCGCGCCCGGCATCGTTCAGCACCACCGCCCTCAGCCCCGCGCGCGAGGCGACGGCGGCGGCATAGAGCCCGCCATGCGAGCCGGCGACGGCGATCCGGCCCACCGCATCGGGCCCGGCATCGGTGATCGAATCCAGAAAGAGCGTTACGTCAGTCATGCGCTCAGGGATATTTCGTTTGACTCGCTCCGGCAAGCTGTTCCATCTATCGGCACGGAGGTTCCGATTAAAGGAACTAGGGAGGGATAGAAGTGAACGCCGAGGCGCCGTCAGGATCGCCCGTGGGCTCGATTGCCCGGGCTCAGGCCGTGCTGGGGGCCCTGGCGCGTATGCCGCTGGGCGCCAGCCTGACCGAGATCATGGCGCGCACCGATTTCACCAAGACGACCACCCACCGCGTTCTCGCCTCGCTGATGGAGGTGAATTACGTCTTCCAGGACCCCGGCACGCGCAAGTATTTCCTGGGCCACGCCCTGGCCACGCTGGCGCGGACGGCGAACCAGTCGGACCTCGCGGCGCTGGCCAAGCGCTCGATGAAACGCCTGGCCGAGGCCTGCGGTGACACCATCTTCCTCTCGGCCCCCGAAGGCGCGGTTTCGATCTGCGTCTGCCGCGAACTGGGCGCCTTTCCGATCCGCACGCTGACGCTCGATGCCGGCGACCGGGTGCCGTTGGGCATCGGTGCCTCGGGTCAGGCGATCTATGCCGTCACGCCGAAATCCAAACGCATGGCCGCCGCCCGCGCCAACGCGGCCTGGATGGCCGAATACAACTATACGCCCGAAAAGGCCGAGGCCCTGGCCGAGGATTTCCAGCGCCGGGGCTATGCCCTCAACCCGTCGATCCCCGTGCCGGGGATGAGCGCAATCGGCCTGCCGATCGTCACCCGCTCGGGCCGGGTGGCCGCCGCCTTCGGCATCGGCGCGATCAACGACCGGATGAGCGAAGCCCGGATCGAGGGCGAGCTGGTGCCGCTCCTGCGCAAGGAGACGGCGCTCCTGTCCGAAAAACTTAGCGAACTTGAGCAGGAGGGGCTGTTTTGAGCCTGCCGAATTTCGACACTAACAAGGGGCTTTCGCGCCTGACCCTGATGGAGCGCATCCGTGCCTTCGAGGAAACCGCCCGCCGCGCCGCGGTGGACGAGGCGCTGGTTCTGGGCGCGATTCACCTGTCCATCGGGCAAGAGGCCGTGGCGGCGGCGGTGATCGAGCCGCTTCGCCGTGACGACTATATCCTCTCGACCCATCGCGGCCATGGTCACACCCTGGCCAAGGGGGCCGATGCCACGGCGATGATGAAGGAACTGCTGGGCCGGCAGGGTGGCTGCTGCGGCGGCAAGGGCGGCTCGATGCATATCGCCGATTTCGGGGTGCGGATGCTGGGCGCCAACGGCGTGGTTTCGGCCAATATCACCATCGCCGCCGGTGCCGCCCATGGCATCAAGCTTCAGGGCGGCGACCAGATCGTCACCTGCTTCTTCGGCGACGGCGCCGCCAATCGCGGCCCCTTCCTGGAAGGGCTGAACTGGGCCGGGGTGTTCGACCTGCCGATCCTCTTCGTCTGCGAGGACAACCGCTATTCCGCCTCGACGCTGACCTCGGCCATGACGTCCGGAAATGTCGCCGACCGCGCCCGCGCGCTGGGTCTGCGCACCACCCAGGCCGACGGCAACGACGTGACCGCGCTCGCCGCCACGGCGGCCGAGATCACCGCCCGCATCCGCGAAACCGGCAAGCCCGAATTCCTGCACGCGATCACCTATCGCCTCTCGGGCCACACCTATTTCGACCCGGCCACCTATCGCCCCGCGGGCGAGGCCGATCAGATGCGCGAAACCACCTGCCCGATCCTGCGCCTGCGCGGCGAACTGGCCCAGGCCGGCGTGACCGAGGCCGAGATGGACGCCATCCACAGCGCCGCCGCCGCCGAGATGGACGCCGCGCTCGACGCCGCCCGCGCCGCGCCCTGGCCCGACGACAACAGTGTTTTCGCCGATGTGCAGGACATCGGCTCGCCGGCACAGGAGGCCTTCTGATGGTGACGATGACCTATGCCGACGCCGCCAAGCTGGCGATTGCCGAGGCGATGCGCGCCGACCCGACCGTCTGGTGCGTGGGCGAGGATCTGGGCCGCGGCGGTGTCTTCAAGCAATATACCGGCCTGGTCGAGGAATTCGGCCCCGACCGGATCAGCGACGCGCCGATTTCCGAGGCCGCCATCATGGGCGCGGCCTTCGGCGCCGCCATGGCCGGCACCCGGCCCATCGTCGAAATGCGCTTCGCCGATTTCGCTCTCTGCGCCACCGACGAGCTGGTGAACCAGATCGCCAAGGCCCGCTTCATGTTCGGCGGCCAAAGCCGCGCGCCGATGGTGATCCGCAAGCCGATGGGCATGTGGCGCAGCTCGGCCGCGCGGCAGTCAGAGCCCGAAAGCTGGCGCGTCCACATCCCCGGCCTGGTCGTCTGCTGCTCGGCCACGCCGCAGAGCCAATTGCCTGAGATGATGAAGGCTGCCATCGCCGCCGACGATCAGGTTCACCACTGAACACAAGGACATCTGGCTGACTGAGGGCGAGGCCCACACATCGAAGCCCGGTGAATTCGGCAGGCACGCGATCCGCCGCAAGGGTCGGACGCATTGTCCTCGTGGCTCACCGACGCCACTCTTATAAGCCGCAGGCCGAGACGCCGCTCGCGACGGCTCGACGCTGAAAGAGTTCATCCCCATCGTGCCTCCCCCGGCCCGGATGGCGGCAGCGGTGCTCTCCAGCGTCGCCAAGACCGCCGTCTGCGGCGGGCGCGGGCGAGCAAGTCGGCCTCCGTCGCCGGCTTCGGCGCGGAAATCGTCTCTACCGTTGCCCAAAACGCCGATCTCAAGGCCCGGCCCCAACGCCTGGGCAGCCTCGGGCCCTGCCTATGCCCCCAATCTCGAAGACCAGATGCGCGTCACGGCCGATATGGATCGCCGCTGCCGCCCGCAAGACCATGGAGCTTGAAACCGCATGACCATTCCCAACGAAATGACCGGCGGCGAGCCCTGCAGATGCTTCAGGCCCATGGCGCCGGCCTGATGTTGAACGTACGGGTGTTTCCAGCTTCGCCGTTCTACGACGCCGCCCACGGCTGGGGCTGAACCACAACCTGATCAACGACGAACGCTGCGCCGTCTTCGCCGCCGATGCCTATGCCAAGGTCTCGGGCCGCGTCGGGCTGGTCGATGCCACGCTGGGGCCGGGCGCCACCAACCTGGTGACCGGTCTGGTCGAGGCGCTGAACGCCGGCTCCCCCATCGTCGCCATCGTCGGCGACGCCCAGCGCGACCATGCCGGCAAGAACATGACGCAGGAAACCGACCAGGTCTCGATCCTGCGGCCGGCCTGTAAAGAGCTGATGCGCATCGAAGCCATCCACCGCATCCCCGAGATCATGCGCCGCGCCTTCGCCGTCGCCACCTCGGGCCGCCCCGGCCCGGTGATCGTCGACGTGCCCGAAGATATCGCCCACGGTCTCTGGGGCTTCGAGGAAAGCGATTTCGAGGTCGACCCGGCCAACGAAGCCGCCCCCTCGCTGCGCTGCCGCCCCGACGCCGCCAGCGTCGACCGCGCCGCCGACATGATCGCCAAGGCAGACCGCCCGATCCTGCTCTGCGGCGGCGGCATCCATATCAGCCAGGCAACCGAAGCCGTGACCCGCTTCGCCGAGGCCAACGCAATCCCCGTCGCCCACACCATGTCGGGCAAGGGTGCCATCGCCTGCACCTCGCCGCTCTCGGCCGGCCTGTTCGGCCGCTATGACCGCATCGCCAACGATCTGATCGCGCAGTCCGACTGCATCATCGTCGCCGGCTGCAAGCTGGGCGAGATCGCGACCAAGCGCTTCACCATCCCGGCCAAGGGCCAGACCGTCATCCACCTCGACAACGTGGCCGAGGAGATGGGCCGCACCTATGACCCGACGGTGAAGCTCTGGGGCGACGCCCGCGAGGGCCTGAACGACCTGACGGCGAGGCTGGCCGCAAGGTCAGACGAGCAACGCGCCCGCCGCGCCGACTATCTGGCCGAGATTCCGGCCAAGATGCAGAAATGGCATGACGAGGTCGCCGCCGAACGGCTCTATTCCGACGAAACCCCGGTCAACATGGCCCGCCTCATCACCGAGCTGAACAACCACCTGCCCGACGATGGCCACCTGATCGCCGATGGCGGCTTTGCGGCGCATTGGGGCGGGCTCCTGTTCAATTCCAAGAAGGCGCGCCGCACCTTCGTGCCCGACCGCGGTTTCGCCTCGATCGGCTACGGCCTGCCCGGCGCCATGGGGGCCCAGCTGGCCAGCCCCGACGCGGTGGTCGTGGGCCTGACCGGCGACGGCGGCTTCAACATGGTCCTGGGCGAGCTGGAGACCGCGCGCCGCATGAAGCTCGGCCTCACCGTCATCGTGGTGAACAACGCCGCCAGCGGATACGTCAAGGCGCTGCAACACCTGATGTATGGCGAGGGCAACTATCAAAGCTCGGACCTCGCCGACACCAACTATGCGAAACTGGCCGAAGCGATGGGCTGTCACGGCATCCGGGTCGAGGAACCCGGCCAGCTGGCCGATGCCCTGAAAGCCGCTTTCGCGGAAAAAACCCGGCCAAGCGTCATCGACGTGATGGTCACTCGCGATCCGGCGCGTATGCTGCCGGCCGTGGACAACCGGACCGTTCAGGTCAAGAAAGGCGACCGCGTGGCCTGATGCGCGCGGACATCACTTTGGGAGGAGTATCAAACATGAAGACCAAATTCGTTCTCACCGCCTGCGCCGCCGCGCTTCTGGCCGGCACGGCAGGCGCCAAGGATATCGAGATGCAGGCGATTTTCCCGCAATCCCTGCCGCTTCTGGGCAAGCCGGGCTGGGACATCGCCGCCAAGGTCGATCAGCTGACCGGCGGCGAGGTGCATTTCGACGTGAAAAGCCCGGGCGAGATCGTGGCGACGGGCGAGGTCTGGGACGCCGTCTCGACCGGCGCCGTCGAAAGCTCGTGGTATTCGATCGGCTTCGCCGAAGGCGTGGTGCCCTCGGCGCCCTTGTTCACCACCTTCCCCTTCGGGCCGGACGTCAAGGAATACGCCGCCTGGTGGTATTACGGCGGTGGCCGCGAGATGTGGTCCGAGATCACCGAGGCCAAGTATAACATCAAGACCATCCACTGCTCGGTCCTGGTGCCCGAGGCCTCGGGCTGGTTCCGCGACGAGATCAAGACGGTCGACGACCTGAAGGGCAAGAAGATGCGCTTCTTCGGCCTGGGCGCGTCCGTCATGGGCAAGCTCGGGGTCGAGGCCCAGTCGATGGGCCTGGCCGACACCATGTCGGCGCTCAACACCGGCGCCATCGACTCGGCCGAGCTGGGCTTTCCCTTCCTCGACAACATGGTCGGCATGTACGAGCACGCCAAGCATTACTATTTCCCCGGCTGGCACCAGCAGACCAGCTTCCTCAGCCTGATCATCAACCTCGACACCTGGAACGGCCTGTCCGAGAAGGACCAGGCCATCATCGAAACCGCCTGCGAGGCGCAGATGCTGATGACCATGGCCGAGGGCGAGGCGGTGCAGCTGGCGCCGCTGAAGGAGATGCAGGAGAAGCACGGCGTGCAGGTCCACGAATGGCCGGCCGAGATCCTGGCCGCCTATCACAAGGCCTGGGACGAGGTCGCGGCCGAGAAGTCGGCTTCCGACCCCGACTTCAAGCGCGCCTGGGACAGCATCCAGGCCTTCCGCGAAAACTATTCCGAATGGAAGAACATCGGCTATCTGAAGTAAGTTCAGGCTGAGTTGGTCCGGCGGCGCAGGTCGCCGGACCGATGCGGGAGGGGGAAATGCAGGCAGGCTTGAAACTGGCCGATGCGCTCACGCGGCTTTGCGACTGGGCGGCGCGGATCGCGGCGGTGCTGCTGTTCGTGCTGGTGGGCGTCATCATCTATGACGTGATCGGACGCAAGTTCTTCAACACCGGCTCTTTCGTGCTGCAAGAGCTGGAATGGCACATCCACGGCGTCATCGCCGTCTTCGCCTTCGGCTATGCCTATACCCGCGACGCCCATGTCCGGATCGACGTTCTGGCCGACCGGATGAGCGACCGTTTCCGCCTGTGGCTGGAATTCTGGGTCATCCTGCTGCTGGTCATCCCCTTCTTCGGCTTCATCGCCTGGTATGGCTATGAGTTCGCCCTGCGTGCCTGGGAACGCGGCGAAGGCGCCAATGGCGGCCGTGGCCTGCCCAACCGCTGGATCATCAAATCCGCCGTGCCGATCTCGGCGCTTCTGACCATCGCCGGCTGCACGGCGGTCGCAATCCGCATCCTGGCGGTGCTGAGGCGTCCCGACCTGATCCGCTCTCCGTTCCTCGAGAGGGGCCTATGGAAACGCTGACCGAACTTCTTCCCGCGATCATGTTCCTGTCGCTGATCGCCGGGCTTTTCACCGCCCTGCCGGTGCCCGTGGTGCTGGCCGGGATCACGCTGATCTTCTCGCTCATCGCGCTGGCCTTGGGCGAAATGCGCTTCGTTCATTTCTCGCTGGTCCCGACCCGCATCTATGGCGGGGTGATCGACAACGCGGTGCTGGTCGCCGCGCCCATGTTCATCTTCATGGGCGTGGTGATGGAAAAGACCCGCATCGCCGAGGACCTGCTGCTGACCCTGCAGAAACTGCTGGCCCGGGTGCCCGGCGGCCTGGCCCTGGCCGTGGTGCTGATGGGCACGATCCTGGCCGCCGCCACCGGCATCATCGGCGCCTCGGTGGTGATGCTGACGGTGATGGCCCTGCCCACCATGATGCGCGCCGGCTATGCCGCCCCCATCGCCACCGGCACCGTGGCCAGCGCCGGAACGCTGGGCATCCTGATCCCGCCCTCGGTCATGCTGGTCTTCATGTCCGACCTTCTGTCGCTGAACCTGGCCAAGGTCTTCGTCGCCGCCTTCCTGCCCGGTCTCTTCCTGGCCGGGATCTATCTGGTCTATCTCATCGCCCGCTCGATCCTGCGCCCGGACGAAACCCCCACCGCCGCCGCCCTGACGGCCGAGGAAAAGGAAGGCCTCTGGCGCGAGGCGATCGTCTCGGTCTCGTTCCCGCTGATCCTGATCATCGCCGTTCTGGGCTCGATCATCGGCGGTTTCGCCAGCCCGACCGAAGCCGCGGGCGTCGGCGCCTTCGCGGCTCTGGTGCTGGGCCTGCTGCGCGGCCGCATCAACCTGAACGTGCTGGGCGAGGCGACGGACAATTCCTTGCGCACCATCGCGCTTCTGTTCTTCATCTTCGCGGCGGCCACGGCGTTCTCCTACGTCTTCCGCAAGATCGGCGGCGACGACTTCATCGTCGATCTGGCGCGCAGCCTGAACCTGGGCGATTGGGCGCTTCTCTTCATGATGATGCTGATGGTCTTCGTCATGGGCTTCTTCTTCGACTGGATCGAGATCACCCTGATCCTGCTGCCGATCTTCGCGCCCATCGTCGAACTGATGGACCTGGGCGATCATATCGCCAAGGCCGATCTGGTCTATTGGTTCACCATCCTGGTCGCGGTGAACCTGCAGACCTCGTTCCTCACCCCGCCCTTCGGCTTTGCGCTGTTCTACATGAAGGGCGCGGCGGGAGATCTGGTGTCGATGCGCGATATCTATCGCGGCATCATCCCCTTCGTCGCGCTTCAGGTCATGGTGCTGTTCATCCTCATCTGGCAGCCCGAGATCGCCATGTGGCTGCCTGCCCAGGTGCTGGACAATTGAGCCGGCTCGCGGGAAAGCGCGCCGCCATCGTCGGCGCCGGATCGGTGGGCCCCGGCTGGGGCAACGGCAAGGCCACCGCCGTTCTCTTCGCCCGTGAAGGCGCCCGGGTGCTTTGCGTCGACCGCAGCCTCGACGCGGCCGAGGAAACCGCCGCCCTGATCCGCGCCGAAGGCGGCACGGCCGAGGTCTGCGCCGCCGACGTGGCCGATGCACAGGCCGGCGAAACCGTCATGGCGGCGATGCAGGCCCGTTTCGGCGGCATCGACATCCTGCATTACAATGTCGGAATTTCGCAGTCTGGCGGTGTGTTAGAGACGAAAGACGCGGACTGGGACCGCGTCTTCGACATCAACCTCACCGGTGCCATGCGCCTGACCCGCGCCGTGCTGCCCGTCATGCGGGCGCAGCAGGGCGGCGCTTTCGTCTTCGTTTCGTCGCTGGCCGCGGTCTATTCTGCGCCCTATGCCTATACCTCTTACGAGGTCTCGAAGGCCGCGCTGGTCCGCTTCACCCATTCCGTCGCGCACGAGAACGCGCCGCACGGCATCCGCGCCAACGTGATCCTGCCCGGGGTGATCGATACACCGCATGTCTCGGCTTTCGTCGATCAGAAGACCGACCCGGCCGAGCTTGCCGCCCGCCGCGCCGCCATGGTGCCGATGGGCCGCCAGGGCACCGCCTGGGACGTGGCCCATGCCGCGCTGTTCCTGGCCTCGGACGAGGCCGGCTATATCAGCGGGGTCGACCTGCGGGTCGACGGGGCGCTGACCGCCTAACCCGGCACGGGCCGTTTTTCGGGCGTGGTGTAAAGCCCGCCCAGCGCCGCTTCGTATGCCATGCCCGCCTGGAACACCGTGGCATCGCGATAGGTGGGTCCGACGATCTGGATCCCCGTCGGCACGCCATTGGCGCCAAAGCCCGACGGCAGGTTCAAGACCGGACAGCGGCTGTGCATGTTGAAGGGCGTCGTCAGCAGCCAGCCCAGATCGGGCCGCACCTCGACCCCCTCGATCTGCAGGGTTTCGCGGGAACTGTCGAAATCCGCCCGCACCGCCGGGATCGCCGTGGTCGGGCAGATCAGCACGTCATAATCCTCCAGCACCTTCCCCAGCGCCGGATAGCTCCGCCCCGCCACCTCGAGGGCTTTCACGAAATCCTTGGCGGTCGAGGAGAGCGAGTTTTCGGCGAAGCTGCGACAATAGGTGGTCATGTCGTCCGCATGTTCGTCCAGCACCTCGGAAATCGCCCCGCCGAACAGGTGGGTCAGATAGGCGATGCAGGCCTCGGGCACTTCCTGCCCCCAGCCCAGGTCGACCTCCTCCACCGTCGCGCCCAGCGCGCGGAACACATCCGCCGCGGCGGCGGTGTTGCGCCGCACCTCCTCGGACACGGTGGCGAAACCCAGGTCATAGCTCAGCGCGATCTTCCAGCCGCGAATGTCGGGATACTCCGTCGGCAGCACCAGCTTGGGCCAGATCGTGGAAATATCCCTCGGGTCCGGCCCCGACATGATGTTCTGCAGCAGGATCGCGTCGGAAACCGACCGCGCCATCGGCCCGGTATGGCAATAGAAATCGTAATTGAACGGCGGATCGTCGGGATTACGCCCATAGGGCGGCTTGAACCCCACCACACCGCAGCACGAGGCCGGAATGCGGATCGACCCGCCGATATCCGATCCCGTCGCCAGCGTCGTCATCCCCAGCGCCAGCGCCGCCCCCGATCCGCCCGACGACCCGCCGGTGGTAAACTCGCGGTTCCACGGATTGCGCGTCACCCCCCAGAGCCGCGACCAGGTATAGCCCGCCACCGAAAACTCGGGCGTGGCCGTGCGGGCATGGACGATCCCGCCCTCGCCCAGGATCCGCTCGTTCATGACCGAGGTGTGATCGGCGACATAATCCTTCATGATCAGCGACCCGTTCGAGGTCGGCTTGCCCTCGATCTGGCTTTCGTCCTTGATCGCCACCGCCAGCCCGTCCAGCGCGCCCTGCGGCTCGCCCTTCGCCCAGCGCGCCTCGGCCGCGCGGGCCAGGTCCAGCGCCTCGTCGTAATGGGTGTAGGTGAAGGCGGTGTGGGCCTCGTTCACCGCCTCGGCCCGGGCGATCTGGGCTTCCATCAACTCCACCGGCGACAGGCTCTTGTCGGCGAACCGCGCCAGCGCCTCGGTCGCGGTCAGATAGATCAGCTCGTCAGACATCGTCGGCTCCTTCAGGTTCGGCCAAAGCTCCGGGCAATGGCATGAAGCGCGCCCAGCGTGTTGGCCATATGGGTCTCGTCCAGGAAATCGGGCCAGGTCGACAGCTTCACCGCGACCATGTTCCACTCGGGCGAGACATAGATCATCTGCCCGAACACCCCCAGGCACATCGCCGTCTGTCGCCCCGCATCCTCGATCCAGAACTGGTTGCGATAGCGCCCGTTGGGGAACCGGTCGCGGTGGTCGTCGTCGAAAAGCCCGTGATCGCCGGCGCGGATATCGTCGATCCAGGCGCGCGGCACCACCTGCGTGTCACCCACCCGGCCGCCGTTCAGATGCATCAGCCCGAAGCGCGCGAAATCCCGCAGGCTGGCGTTGAACCCGCCATCGGCCAGCGCATAGCCGGCGCTGTCGACGGTGAAACAGGCATCCTCCTCGGCGCCCAGCTTCTGCCACAGCTCGGCCGAGACCAGCTCGGCCAGCCGCGTGCCCGTTACCCGCTCCATCGCATGGGCCAGCACATCGGTCTCGATCGAGCGATAGAGGAAGCGTTCGCCATGCTCGGCATCCCGCTCGGTCAGCGACAGGATCTGGTCCCAGATGCAGCCGGGCCAATCGGCCCCTTCCGGCGCGCGCTTCCAGCCTGCCGCGACATCGGTCTTGCCCATGTCCGAATCCGGCTTGGTATAGGTCTCGTCGTATTTCACGCCGGTGGTCATATCCAGCACATGCCGCAGCCGGGCCCCGGCCCAGCCGGTCGCGGCCAGCTCGGGAAGATAATCGGTCACCGGCGCCAGCGGGTCCAGAAGCCCGCGCCCGATCAGGATGCCGGCGACGGTGCCGACCACCGATTTCGACACCGATTGCGCCAGATGCAGGCTCTCGGGCCGCATCCCGTTGTGATAGCTTTCGTGGATCGCCTTGCCGTCCAGCATCACCAGGAAACCGTCGGTATAGGTGGCGTCCAGCGTGTCCTCGACGGTCATCGCGGCGCCATCGGCCGCCTCGAAGGCGATGGCCGAGATATCCTGCGGGTCGCTCGCCAGTGGCCGCATCCCGTCATGCCCGCGCCGCACCGGCGCGGTCGGCAGGATCTGCCGCACGTTCCGGAAGCTCCAGCGGTTCCACGGCGGCCGGTCCCAGCTGTCGCGCGGCACCCGCCATTCGGGCGGCGGCGACGACCCCTGCATGATCGGCGGGCGCGGATCGGAATTGCGATAGCTGCGGGTCATGGTCCCTGACGCGGGAAATCTGGGAAAGGCGGGCCGGGGGTCAATCCCGGCCCGCGCGGAAACTCACTTCTGAAGCTCGGTCCAGATGCGGGTATAGATCTGCTGCACCTCGGGCGCGCAGGACGGAATGAACACGCCCTTGTCCTTCAGCTCGGCCGGGATGATGATTTCCCGCGCGGTCTTCATATCCTCGGGCATGAAGGCCTCGGACCCGGTGATCCCGTTGGCATAGCGCGCGAATTCCGAAATCAGCGCGGCGTTCTCGGGTTCCATGATGAAGTTCTGGAAGGTCTTGGCCGCCTCCATGTTGGGCGCGTCCTTCAGCACGCCGACCGAATCCATCCACACGACATAGCCTTCCTTGGGATAGCCGTAATGGATATCCGGGTTGGCCAGCCGCATCCGGAAGGTCGACCCGTTCCAGTTCACCCCGGCCCAGAGGTCCTCCTTGGCGAATTTCTCGATATTGCCGTAATCCATGCCCAGCCATTTCGGCTTGGCCGCGACCAGGCCGTCGCGCACCTTCTTCAGCACTTCCTTGTCGTCGGTGCAGGGCTGGCCGCCGTAATACATGATCGCCAGGCCCATCACGTCGCCCATTTCGGGCACCACGTTGATCTTGCCGACCAGCTCCTCGGGCGGGTCCATGAAGATGGCCGAGGTGTCGATGTCGCCCTTGTAATACTTGGTGTTCACCACCACGCCGGTGGTGCCCCACTGCCACGGCACGGTGTAGTGCCGGCCCGGATCCCAGTCGACGTTCACCCAGACGGGATCGACATTCTTGAAGTTCGCCATCTCGTCCGGCCGGGTCTCGGCCAACAGGCCTTCCGAAATCCAGATCGGCACATAGCTGGCCGAAGGCACCACGATATCGAAGCCCGAGCCACCGGCCTTGACCTTGGCCAGGGCGGTATCGTTGCTGTCGTAATCGGTGATCGTCACCTTGATGCCGGTTTCGGCCTCGAATTTCTCGATCAGCTTGGGGTTGGTATAGTTGCCCCAGTTATAGATATTCAGCTCTTGCGCCATGGCGCCGCCCGCCATCATGGCCAGCGCGGATACGGCCGTCAGAAGTTTGCTCATCTCTCGTCTCTCCTTGTTGCGTTTCGGGTTTGGGTTTCTCGGTTGGTTTCGTCCGGCTTCTCTTGCGGCCGGTTCAATTCGGATCGGATCACCGCTTGCCGCGACTGCTGAACCAGAAGAACAGCGACACCAGCGTCGCGCCGGCCAGCAGGACGACGGTCGAGATCGCGTTGACCTCGGGCGTCACCACCCGGCGCAGCTGGCCCAGCATATAGGTGGGCAGCGTGTCCTGGCCGGCGGATTTCACGAATTCGGTGATCACCACATCGTCCAGCGAGATGACGAAGGCCAGCATGTAACCGGCGATGATCCCCGGCATCATCAGCGGCAGCGTCACCCGGGTGAACACCTTCCATGGCGGCGCGTAAAGATCGCGCGCGGCCACCTCCAGCGTGTCGTCCATCGTCTCCAGCCTGGCCCGGATCGGCAGATAGGCAAAGGGCACGCAGAACGCGGTATGCGCCGCGAAGAGATAGATCATGCTGGTATGCCCCGTCGCCACCTTGACCCAGGCGAAGACGATCAGCAGCGCCACGGCGGTGACGATCTCGGGCACCATCAGCGGCTGGTTGATCAGCGCATAGATCATGGTCTTGCCCGGAAACCGCCGCGTCCGGGTCGTCGCCATCGCCGCGCCGGTGGCGGCCAGCGTGCCCACCGTCGCCGCCACGGCCGCCAGATAGAGCGAGCGCAGCGCGGCATCCTGCACCGCCTCGTTCGCCGCCGCCTGGGCATACCAGCGCAGGCTGAACCCTTCCCAGACGGCAAGCGAGGTGCCGGCGTTGAAGGAATAGACCACCAGGATGATGATCGGGGCATAGATCACCACGAAGGTGAAGATCGCGATCACCGCGAAACCGGGCAGGGTGCGCACCGAATAGGTCCGCTGGCGGTTCTTCGGCGGCGGGGCGGATGCGTCAGCCATTGCGTTCCTCCCGGCTGGTCACCCGCACATACCAGATCAGCGCCACCATCACCCCCGCCATCAGCGTCAGCGACAGCGCCGCGCCCAGCGGCCAGTTGCGGCCGGCGCCGAACTGCAGCTCGATCAGGTTGCCGAACATCAGGTTCTTGCCGCCGCCCAGAACCCGCGGCGTCACATAGGCGCCCAGGCTGGGGATGAAGACCAGGATCGAGCCGGCGATGATGCCGGGCTTGATCAGCGGCAGGATCACCCGGCGGAACGCCACCCAGCGCCCGGCATAGAGATCGTGCGCCGCCTCGACCAGGCGGAAATCCAGCTTGTCCACGGCGGCATAGACCGGCAGCACCATCAGCGGCAGATATACATAGGTCATGCCGAAACCGATGGCGAAATTGGTGAACATCATCTGGATCGGCTCCTGGATGATGTGCAGCCTGAGCAGCACCAGGTTGATCACCCCCTCGGCGCGGATCAGCTCCTGAATCGCGATCGTCCGCACCAGAAGGTTGGTCCAGAACGGCACGGTGATCAGGAACAGCCAGAACTCGCGCTTGCCCGGCGGCCTTGTGGCGATGAACCAGGCCGTCGGCACCCCGATCAGCAAGGTCGACACGGTGGTGATCAGCGACAGGCTCAGCGACCGCCAGAAGATCGACAGATGCGCGTCGGCCCATTGCAGCGTGTCGTCGAAGATGTCGCGCTGCATCAGGATCGAGGTCCAGCCGTCGGTCGAGAACTCCCATTTCACGTTGCCGTAATCGCCCGGCGCCAGGAAGGAATAGACCACCATCACCAGCAGCGGCCCGGCCGCCGCCAAGACGATGATCACCACCGCCGGCAGCGACAGAAGCCAGCGCTTGCGTGTCTCGGCCGACGCCGCCTCGCGTTCCAGCGTGCCCGGCTCGTATGATCCGCTCTGGCCTGCGTCGCTCATCGGCTCAGTCCCTCAGCACCGTGACCGCACCGGGCGCGATGATCACCGCCGCCGCCTCGCCCTCGCCGGGCAGGGTGCCCGAACCGGGGGTGTTGGGCACCTTGGCCTTGAACAGCTCGCCCGTCGCCAGCCGCAGGTGCAGCACCGTCGCGTCGCCGGAATAGACCACGGTCTGCACCGTCGCCGCCAGTTCGCCATCGCCGGCCGCGCCGGGTTTCACCCGCGCATGTTCCGGCCGCACCAGCACGCTGACCGCACCGTCCGCCACGCCCTCGGGCGGGGTAACGTTGAACGTCCGCCCGGCTTTCAGCGTCACCGAAGTCCCGCTCAGCACCGCGTCGAGGAAATTCGATTCGCCGATGAAATTCGCCACGAACCGTTCGGCCGGGCGGGCATAGATCTCTTTCGGGCTGCCGACCTGCAGGATCTTGCCGGCGCTCATCACCGCCACCCGGTCCGACATGGTCAGGGCTTCCTCCTGATCGTGGGTGACGAAGATGAAGGTGATCCCGGTCTCGCTCTGCAACCGCTTCAGCTCGATCTGCATTTCCTTGCGCAGCTTCAGGTCCAGCGCGCTCAGGGGTTCGTCCAGCAAAAGCACTTCGGGATGCGGCGCCAGGGCGCGCGCCAGCGCCACCCGCTGCTGCTGCCCGCCCGAAATTTCCGAGGTGCGCCGCGTCTTCAGCGCCTCCATCTGCACCAGCTTCAGCATCTCGTCGACGGTCTTCGAAATCTCGCCCTTCGGCTTGCCCAGCATCTCCAGCCCGAAGGCGATGTTGTTGGCCACGCTCATATGCGGGAACAGGGCATAGTTCTGGAACACCGTGTTCACCGGCCGCTGGTTCGGCGGCAAGCGCGAGATGTCGCGCCCGTTCAGCCGCAGCGCCCCCATGGTCGGCGGTTCGAACCCGGCGATCACCCGCAGAAGCGTGGTCTTGCCACAGCCCGACGGACCCAGGAGCGTGAAGAACTCGTTGCGCTTGATGGCGACCGAAACGTCATCCAGCGCCCGCACCTCGTCGCCACCGCTTTGAAAGATTTTCGAGATTCGGTCGGCTTCGACCGCAATTTCCCCGCCCGGAACGGATTGACCGGTCTGGTCTGTCATTCACGCATCCCCGCGCCTTGGCGCGGCCCCTGTTGTTCGCCCTGGGCACAGCAGAACGGCGCCGATTCCCCGGTCTTTCCGTCCCATCTGCCGACCCGTTCAGGCCTTGGTTAATTCGTATTGACAGGAAAACTTTAGTCAATAAAAAATTTTAGGATGTCAGTCAGCCCCAACCCCTCCCGGATCGTTTCTGCCCGTAAAAAAGGCACCCCGACCCCCGGCTTGCGCAGCCGCAAGAAGGCGCAACGGCGCGAGGATATCCTCTTGGCCGCCTCGGGGCTTTTTGCCGACAAGGGAATCGATGCCACCACCATGGCCGAGATCGCCGATGCGGTCGGGGTCTCTCCGCCCACGATCTTCAACTATTTCGGCAACAAGGACGGCATCCTGATCGCGCTCATCACCGAAGGCACCCAGACCGCCCGCGCCCTGCACCGCAACATGCTGGCCCGCACCGATACCGATTTCGCGACCATCCTGATCGACCTCTTCGCGCTCTTCGCCGAACGCACCATCCAGATCGCCTCGAAACGCATCTGGCGTTATGCCGAGGCCGCCTCGATCCGCCACCCGACGACCGATCTCGCCCGCGAATACGCCACCGTCGACCGCGAGCTGACCAGCGTCATCGCCAATATCTTCGACCGCTATGCCATCCGCCTGCGCTCGGGCGATGCCCCCGATTCGGCGCTTCTGGCCGAGATCTTCTATGACGCCTGGAACACCGCCTTCTTCCGCCTGATCAAAAGCGACGATCTCACGCTCGACCAGCACCGCGCCGACCTGCGCCAGCGGTTCGAACCCCTGGCGCGGATGATCTTTGCCGACGATTTCCTTGAAACCCCCACCCTCAAGATCGGACATGCCGCTCATGGCCCAAGCTGACCTCATCATCGAAAACGCCCGCGTCCTGACGATGGACCCCTCCCGCCCCCGGGCCGAGGCGGTCGCCATCGGCGGCCAGACCATCCTTGCCGTCGGCACGCGCGCCGATATCGCCGCCCTGGCCGGTCCCGCCACCCGCCGGATCGACGCGCAGGGCAAGACGGTGATGCCCGGCATGGTCGAGGCGCATCTGCACCTTTTCGCCGGCGCCTTCGGGTTGCGCCTGCTGCAGCTCGATCATGTCCACGGCCTGCCCGCCCTGCGCGACGCGGTTCAGGCCTATGCCGCCGCCAATCCGGGCGAATCGCTGCTGATCTGCAAGGCGGCCGATTACAACCTGTTCGGCGACGGCATCGCCACCACCCGCCAGATGCTGGATCAGGTCCTGGCCGACCGCCCCGTCCTCTATATCGCCGGCGATCACCACACCGCCTGGGCCAACACCATCGCACTGGAAAAGGCCGGGCTGCTGCACGGCCATGAAACCCCCCCGGGGAACGAGGTGGTGATGGGCCCCGATGGCACCGCCTCGGGTGAATTGCGCGAACATGCGGCCTATGATCCGGTCATGGCCCTGCGCAGCTCGGGCGGGCGCGAAGGGCTGGGTTTGGCCGGGTTAGAGCCTGATTCAAGCCTGACGCCCGCCCAGCGCGACGCCGATCTTCAGGTCATGCGCGAAGGCCTGGCCTATTGCGCCTCCTTCGGCTTCACCAGCCTGCACAACATGGACGGCAACTTCTATCAGCTCGAACTTCTGCGCAGCCTGGAACAGAACGGCGAATTGATCTGCCGCACCGAGGTCCCCTTCCATCTGACTCCCGAAAAGCCGCTTTCCACGCTGGACGAAGCCAGCCAGATGCACGCGCAATACCGCTCCGACCGCCTCCGTTCGGGCCGGGTGAAAATGTTCATGGACGGCGTGATCGACAGCGGCACCGCCGTGATGGTCGAGGATTACGCCGACCGCCCCGGCTGGCGCGGCGAACCGCTGCACTCGGCCGAGCGTTTCACCGCCGCCGCCATCGACATCGACCGCCGCGGCCTTCAGATCAGCGTCCACGCCATCGGCGACGGTGCCGTGCGCCGCGTTCTCGACGGTTACGAGGCGGCGCAAAAGGCCAACGGTGCCCGCGACAGCCGCCACCGCATCGAACATATCGAGGTGCTGCATCCCGCCGATTACCACCGCCTGCGCGCCCTGGGCGTGGTCGCTTCGATGCAGCCTCCGCATCCGCCCGGCGCCATGGATTTCCCGTTCGAGCCCTGGCGCTCGCGCGTCGGCGAAGCCCGCTGGCCCCACGCCTTCCCGGTCCGTGCCCTGGCCAGCGATGGCGTGCCCATCGCCTTCGCCTCGGACTGGCCGGTCTCGGACATCGACCCGATGCGCGGCGTCAAGGCCGCGATGCTGCGCCAGCCGTGGACGCCCGATTGCCCCGACAACGCCATGACCCTGATGGAATCGCTCCACGGCTATACCGCCGGCGGCGCCTATGCCGGCTTCGACGAGGGCCGCCTGGGCGTGCTGAAACCGGGCTTCCAGGCCGATATCGTGGTCATGGACCACGACCTCGAGGCCACCCCGCCCGAGGCGATCGACCAGGCCCGCGCCGCGATCACGCTTTGCGCCGGCACCATCACCTATCAGGCCTGAACCATGCGAAACGTCACCCTTGCCGCCACCCAGATGGCTGCAGCTGGGACATCGACGCCAACATCGCCGGGGCCGAGGCGCTGATCCGCGCCGCCGCCGCCGATGGCGCCCAGATGATCCTGATCCAGGAACTGTTCGAGACCCCTATTTCTGCATCGACCAGGATCCCCGGCATTTCAGCCTCGCCCGCGCCCCGACGAAAGCCGCGTCGTCCGGCACTTCGCGGCGCTGGCCGGCGAACTGGGCGTCGTCCTGCCAATCTCCTTCTTCGAACGCGCCGGCCCGGCCTTCTTCAATTCCCTCGTCGTGGCCGATGCCGATGGCAGCCTCCTGGGCAAATATCGCAAGACCCATATCCCGCAGAACCCGGGCTATGAAGAGAAGTATTATTTCAGCCCCGGAGACACCAGTTTCGCCGTGTTAGAGACGAAATTCGGCCGTCTCGGCTGCGGTATCTGCTGGGATCAGTGGTTCCCCGAAACCGCCCGCGCGCTGGCCCTGAAAGGGGCCGAGGTGCTGATGTTTCCCACCGCCATCGGGTCCGAACCCGAAGACCCCGCCTATGACAGCGCCGCGCACTGGCGCCGCACCATGCAGGGCCACGCCGCCGCCAATATCCTGCCGCTGGTCGCCTCGAACCGGATCGGCACCGAACAGGGCGCGCGGTCGGAAATCGCCTTCTACGGCACCTCCTTCATCGCCGGCCCCACGGGTGAGATCCTGGCCGAGGCCGACCGAGCCCAACCCGGACCACATCACCGCCACCGTCGATCTCGACGCCGCGGCCCATCTGCGCGCCACCTGAAGGTGTCTTCCGCGACCGCCGCCCGAGCGCTACGGCGCCCTCATGAGCCTCGACGGCACCGCCTGACCCGCGCGGCTTTGCCGCAAAGGCCCGCCTTGCCCCGCCCGGCCGGGGGGACTATCCCCGCCCGGGAAATGTGCATCTGACATGCGACTTTGACCATGGCCCAGCAGCCCCGATCCACCCCCGACCCCGCCGCGCGGCTGGTGGCGCCCGAACGCGCCGCGCTGCGCCGGGCCTCGGCGCTGGCGGTGCTGGCCAATCTGCTGTGGCTTCCCCAGGCCTTCGCCCTCGCCGCCGGCATCGCCGGGCTGCTGACCCCGCCGGCGCTGCTCTCGCCCTCGACCGCCGCGCTGGCCTTTCTGGCCCTCGGTCTCTTGCGCATCGCCCTCCAGCACCGGGCCGAGGGCCTTCTCTTCGCCGCCTCCGACCGTCTGATCGCCGGTCTTCGCGCCCAAATCCTGACGCGCGAGGCGCAGGAAGGCCCGGGCGCCACCGCCGCCGGGGCAACCGCCGCGCTTGCGCTCGACAAGCTCGACATGCTGGCGCCCTTCATCACCCGCTATGCGCCGGCCCGCGCCCGGGTGATGGTGGTGCCCCTCGTCATCCTGGCGCTGGCCTTCTGGATCGGCTGGGCGGCGGGGCTGATCCTGCTGATCACCGGTCCCTTGATCCCGCTCTTCATGGCGCTGGTCGGCATGGCCGCGCAGCAGGCCAGCGAAAAGCAGATGGTCGAGATCGGCGACCTCTCGGACCTTCTGATCGACCGCCTCGGCGCGCTCCCGGACATGCGCCTTCTCAATGCCGCCCCGGCGCTGACCGAAGGCTTCGCCGCCCGCGCCGACAGCCTGCGCGCCCGCACCATGGCGGTTCTGCGCATCGCCTTCCTGTCCTCGACCGTTCTGGAACTTTTCGCCGCCATCGGCGTGGCGATGATGGCGGTCTTCCTTGGCTTTTCCCTGCTGGGTGCCATCTCCTTCGGCACCTGGGGCGCGCCCTTCACGCCGCTTCAGGTCATCTTCCTTCTGATCCTCACGCCCGAATTCTACCAGCCCCTGCGCGACCTCGCCGCCGCCTGGCACGACCGTGCCAGCGCCCGCGCCGTCGCGGCCGAAGTCACCACGTGGGAGGAGGCCCCGCGCAACCCCGCCCTTGGCACCGGCGCCGATGCAGTGCCGCTCGCCGGCCCCTTGTCGCTGGCCCTGAAGGGCGTTGTCCTGCGCCGCGGCGATCACCGCATCGCCCTGCCGGATTTCGCCCTTCACCCTGCCTGGCCCTGACCCTCGGGCCCAGCGGTGCCGGCAAGACATCGGCCCTCATGGCGATTGCGGGCTTCAGCCGGAACAGGGTCGAACTTGACCTGCGGCAGCGCGCTTGACGACACCACCGCCGACGCCTGGCGCGCGCCCGTCTGGGATGGATGGCCGGCAAGGCCGCATTTCCTCGACCGTTCCTTACGCGAAAACGTCGGCTTCGACCCGGCCGCCGACATCTCGAAGGCATTCGCCCAGGCCCAGGCCGCGCATGTCGTCGCCTCCCTGCCGCAGGGGGCCGACACCCGGGCTGGGCGAAACCGGCAGGCCTTCGGGGCGAGCGCGGCGCGTGACGCTGGCCCGCGCCATCCACGCCGCGCCCGATCTGCTGATCGCCGACGAACCCATCGGGCCGATCTCGACGCCGCCACTGCCGCGCAGGTGACCGACGCCCTCCTGTCCTCGCCGCCCAGGGCACCGCGCTGGATCGCTGCCACCATGACCCAGGTGTTGGCCGCCTCGCATGGACCGCCGGATCGAGATCGGGGCGCATCGTGACGCCGCCCTGCGCATTCGCCTCTGCTGCGCGCAAGTCAGGCCGCGCGCTCGTCATGGCTGGGCGTGCCGTCCTTCGTGGTGCTGGTGGCGCGCGGCGCTGCTGGGGCCTGTCGGGCTGGTTCATCGCCGCCGCCGCTGCCGGACTGGCCGGCCTCGGCGCCGGCTTCGATGTCTTCCGCCCCTCGGCCATGGTGCGTTTCCTGGCGCTGGGCCGCACCGCCGCCCGCTATGGCGAGCGGCTTGCGACCCACGATGCCACGCTGCGCACCTTGACCGCCTTGCGCGTGCGGCTGATGACCCACCTCGCCGCCGCCCTGGCCACGATGAGTCCGCCTGCGCGGCGCCCGCGCGCTCAATCGGCTGATGGCCGATACCGATGCGCCTGACGGCATTCCGCCGCGCCTGATCCCGCCCATCGGCGCCGGTCTGCCGCGCAGCTGGCGGTGCTGGCCGTCCTCTGGGCGCTGATCGGCCCTGGCCGTGCCGCCGGCGATCGTCGCTCTCATCTGACCGGCGCCGCCCCGACCTTCGCCATCGCCGCCCGTGCCGCCCACGCCCTCGGTCGCGGCCGAGGAGGCGGGGCAGGCTTTCGCGCCGGCTTGATCGACCTGATCGGCGCGCGCCCCGACCTGATGGTCTATGGCCGCCTTCCGGCCGAGACCGCGGCCCTGCGCGACATCGACGCCGCCCGCCGCGCCCATCTCGCCCGTCTCGACCGGATCGAGCGCGCCGCCGGCGCCGCCCTGACCCCGACGGCCTTCACCGCCGTCGCGGCCGCGCTGTGGATCGGTTGCGCCAGGCCGAGGCCGTGGCCTCCTGTCGTCCGCCCAGGCCGCGCTGGGCTCCCTGCCGCGCTGGGCCCGCGAAACGCTGGCGCCGCTGCGTCGCGCCATCGCCGATCTGGGCCGCATGAGCCTGGCCGCGCGGCGGATGCAGGACAGCCTGGACAACCCCGCCGCCGCGCCCGGACATCCGCCGCCGCAGCCTCGGACCGATGCCCCGCTCCTGGCGCTGCACCGCTCTTGGCCTGCAGTCCTGGCGCCGCCCGGCCGCGTTCGAGAACCTCGATATCCGGTCTCTATCAAGGCTAAACTCTCGCCCTGACGGGCCCCAGCGGCGCCGGCAGCACGCTTGGAGATCGCCGCCGGCCTCACCGCCCCGTCACGGGGCGAGGTCGAACTCCTCGGCAACTCCATCGCCGATTGGCCTCGAACCGCCGCTGCGCGACTTCGTTACCTTTTGTGCCCCAGCGCGGCCGCCTTATTGCCGGAACGGTGCGCGACAACCGCTCGCCGCGCCGGGGGCGGATGACGCCACGCTCGCCGCCGCGCTTGGTCATGTCCAACCTGACCGAGGCCCTGCCCCGCGCGGCGGTCTATGCCACCCTCGGCCCCGGCGGCGCCGGCCTGTCGGCGGGCAGGCGCGGCGC
Organism: Paracoccaceae bacterium; assembly: GCA_041397165.1. Taxonomy (GTDB): domain Bacteria; phylum Pseudomonadota; class Alphaproteobacteria; order Rhodobacterales; family Rhodobacteraceae; genus JAWKXE01. The sequence goes on from JAWKXE010000010.1 coordinate 104,161, forward strand.
TTGACGCTGGCCCGCGCCTCCTGCGCCGCCCGCGCGTCCCGCTGCTGGACGAACCGGACCGAGGGTCTCTGACCGCGCTACTGCCGAACATGTCCTGCTCGGCCTGCGCGTCGCCCTGCCGGACGCGGCCATCCTGGTCGCCGCCCACCGCGAGGCCGAAATCGCCTGGGCCGAGGGCTGCCTCGATCTGACTAGGACATAAAGTCACATCTTTGATATATGTTTGACTTCCCCGATCAGGGCGCTATGACATCGCCAAAACCTGCATCAAAGATGTTTCTTTGAGCCTCAACCAAAGCGGGTTTACCATCCAGGGGCCAACCTGGCCCAAATCAAGGAGACTGAGATGGAATTCGGGATCGTCGAGCTGTCGCGCCTGCAATTCGCGATGACAGCGCTTTACCACTTCCTTTTCGTGCCGCTAACGCTTGGCCTGTCGGTCATCGTCGCCATCATGGAGACGATCTATGTCATGACCAACCGTCCGATCTGGCGGCAGATGACCAAATTCTGGGCCACGCTGTTCGGCATCAACTTCTGTCCTTGGTGTCGCCACCGGCATCACCATGGAGTTTCAGTTCGGAATGAACTGGAGTTACAGCCACCATGTCGACATCTTCGGCGCCCCGCTGGCCATCGAAGGCCTGATGGCCTTCTTCCTCGAAGCCACCTTCGTCGGCCTGATGTTCTTCGGCTGGGACAAGATGTCGAAACCCGGCCATGCGGTGGTGACCTGGCTGGTCGCCATCGGCTCGAACTTCTCGGCGCTGTGGATCTCATCGCCAACGGCTGGATGCAGAACCCCGTCGGGGCCGAATTCAACCCCGCCACCATGCGGATGGAGATGACGTCCTTCTTCGACGTGCTCTTCAACGAGGTGGCGCAGGCGAAATTCGTTCACACCTGGTCTCGGCCGGCTATGTCACCGCCAGCGTCTTCGTGCTGGGCGTCTCGGCCTGCATGCCTCAAGGGCCGGCATATCGAACTTGCCCGCCGCTCGATCACCGTGGCGGCCAGCTTCGGCCTGGCCTCGGCGGTCTCGGTCGTCATCCTGGGCGACGAATTCGGGCCATAGCGCCACCCACAGCCAGAAAATGAAACTCGCCGCGATCGAGGCGATGTGGGAAACCGGAAGAGGCCCCGGCGCCCTTCACCCTCTTCGGTCTGCCTGATCAGGAAGCGCGCGAGACGAAGCCACGCCATCCACATCCCCGGGCCATGGGCCTCATTGGCACCGGTCGCTGACCACCCCGATCTCGGTATCGACGAGTTGGAGAAGGACGCTGAGCGCCGCATCCGGGTCGGGCATGACGCCTATGACGCGCTGATGAAGATCCGCACCGAACGCGACGCCGTCGACCCGGCGGTCAGCCGCACCTTCGAAGAGCATTCCGCAGATCTGGGCTTTGCCTTCCTGCTGCGCAAATACACCGACGATCCGACCACCGCGACGGACGAACAGATCACCCAGGCCGCGGAAGACACCATTCCCACCGTCTGGCCGCTGTTCTGGGCCTTCCGGATCATGGTGGGCCTCGGCTTCGGCTTTATCGCCACGATGACCTATTTCTTCATCACCGCCTCGCTCAAGGGGATGCAATTCCCGCGCTGGGCGCTGCGCCTTTGCGGTGGTGATGATCCCCGCCCCTGGATCGCGGCGGAACTGGGCTGGTTCGTGGCCGAATTCGCCGCCAGCCCTGGACGGTCGACGGCGTCCTGCCCACGGCGATGAGCGTCTCTGCCCTGTCGGTGACCGAAGTGGCGCTGACCCTCGCCGGCTTCGTCGCCTTCTATTCGATCCTCTTCATCATCGAGATGGGCCTGATGATCAACATCCGCAAGGGCCCCTACATGGATGTCGAGAAACCAGCCAATGGATGGAAGACCACGCCGAAGTGCTGCGCTGCTCGCGTGACGGCTCGGTCCTGCCCACCCCTGCGGAGTAAGTCAGATGATCCTCTTTGAACTTGTCCCCTTCGAACTACTTCGCGCGTGATCTGGTGGGTGCTTCTGGGCGTTCTCCCAATCGGCTTCGCCCTGACCGACGGGTTCGACATGGGCGTCGGCGCGCTTCTGCCCTTCGTGGCCAAGACCGACGCTCCAACGCCGCGTCGCGATCAACACCGTCGGTCCGGTCTGGGAAGCCGCACCCAGTGTGTCTATCCTCGGCGGTGGGGCGATCTTCGCCGCCTGGCCACCGCTCTATGCGGTCAGCTTCTCGGGCTTCTACCTTGCCATGTTCGTGGTGCTGGCGGCGCTGATCCTGGTGGCCCGTGGGGTTCAAATACCGCTCGAACGGGCGACGATCCGCGCTGGCGGTCCGGCTGGGACTGGGCGCTCTTCGTCGGCGGCTTCGTTCCGGCGCTGATTCTGGCGCGGCGGTGGGCAACGCTGCGGGGCGTGCCGTTCCACCTGACCGACGACTCGCACTCGATCTACGAAGGCACCATCATCACCAAGTTCTCGGCCTGTTGAACCCCTCGCGCTGGCCGGGGTAGTCTCGGTGGCGATGCTGGTGATGCACGGCGCCGCCTGGTTGGGGCTCAAGACCGAAGGCGGGTGGCCATCCGCGCCCGCCAATACGGCACCTGGCCGCGCCTGTGGCCGCTGCCGGCTACCCGCTGGCGGGGGTCTGGTTGGCCATGGGCATCGACGGCTATGCCCTGCTGGACGTGAAGGACGGCCCTTCAACCCGCTCTATTTCGAGGTCGCCAAGGGCCCGAGCTGAAGAGGCTACGCCGCCTCGGCCCTGGATCTGATCGCTCCGATCATGGCTCTCTGCCGGTAATCGGCCCACGCACTCGGCCTGCGCGCAGGCCGCGAGGTGACGACGCTGCTTGCTCCTGAAACCGCCATCTTTGCGCATCTCGTCGGTGGGCCTCACGATAACCCCTTCATCCTGCCCAGCTCGTCCGACCCGCGCTCGTCGCTGACGGTGTGGAGCGCCTCGTCCTCGCACCTGACGCTCTTCGTGATGCTGGTGGTGACGCTGATCTTCATGCCGCTCATCCTTCTCTACACCGCCTGGGTCTACAAGGTGCTGTGGGGCAAGGTGACGGTGGTTGACATCGAACGCGACGGCCAGTCGCTTTATTAAGGGAAGGAGAAATCTCATGTGGTATTTCGCCTGGCTCCTCGGCCTGCCTCGGCCGCGATCGCGGTGATGAACGCGATGTGGCTTGAACTGCAGGAAGACGAAAAGATCATCGGCGACCGCGAGGCGTGCCGCAAGAACGCCAAGGGCTGACCCGGCCCCTGGTCCACTGGACCCCCGCGGCGCATATGTCCCTTTGCGCCGCGGGGGTCTTGGCCTTCCCGACCCCGCAACAGCAGCTGAGCTGCCGCGCCAAATTCCCTATCCCGTGGCGCAACTCAGCAGCAAAGGGCGGACCCATGGCCAACCATCTCTATCAGGGCGATCTGCCCGACGGTCGACCTTGACCCCATCGTGGCGATCGACTGCGAAACCATGGGGCTGAACCTCACCGCGACCGGCTCTGCGTGATCCAGATGTCGGGCGGCGACGGCAACGCCCACCTGGTGCAGACTGCCAGGGGCCAGACCTCGGCCCCAAACCTGTGCGGGCCATGCTGACCGACCCGAACGTGCTGAAACTCTTCCACTTCGGCCGCTTCGACATCGCCGTCCTCTTGCACAGCTTCTCGGCGTGCTTACCGCACCGGTCTATTGCACCAAGATCGCCTCGCGTCTCATCCGCACCTATACCGACCGGCACGGCTGAAATAATTGCTGCAGGAAATGGTCGGCGTCGACATCTCGAAGCAACAGCAGATGTCCGACTGGGGCGCCGAGAAGCTGACCGATGCCCAGCTCGACTATGCCGCCTCGGACGTGCTCTACCTCCACGCCCTGCGCGACAAGCTGGAACAGCGCCTTGCCCGCGAAGGCCGGACCGATCTGGCACAGGCGTGTTTCCGCTTCCTTCCGACCCGGGCGCAGCTTGATCTGGAAGGCTGGCCGGAAACCGATATCTTTGCCCGAGCCAGCCAAGGCCCGCATCGAAATGGCGGGCCCGCCCGAGTTGAGCAGGAAAGGGCAAACCGTGCCCTGGCGTGACCGTTTCTATTCCCGTCTGGTGGCGTGGCTGAAGGTGCTTCTGCCGCTGGCGGCGCTTGCGCTTCTCTCCACGCTCTTCCTGTTCTCGCGCAATATCGACCCGGTCACCACCACTTTCACCAAGATCGACCCTGCGAACGGCGCCCGCGACGAACGCATCACCGCCCCCCGGTTTGCCGGCGCCTCCGACGAAGGCCACCTGATCGCCTTCCGCGCCGCCTCGGCCCATCCCGACCCGAACGACGGCAGCCGCGCCAGCGCCGACCGCCTGACCGCCCGGATCGACCTGACCTCGGGCACCGTCATCACCTTCGCGGCCGAAGGCGGCAGCGTCGATCAGGGCGCCGGCCGTGCGGTTCTGGATGGCGATGTCGTGGTGACCTCCTCGACCGGCTATGTCGTCCACACCGACCGGCTGATCTCGGGCCTGCACGAGATCGCCGCCGAATCCCCCGGCCCCATCAGCGGCAACGGCCCGCCGGGCCATTTCACCGCCGGCGCGATGCAACTGACCGCCCAGCAGACCGATCCGCCGCAAAAGACCCCGCCGATCCATTTGCTGTTCACCGGCGGCGTGAAACTGCTATACGATCCCAAAGAGACCAAGGATTAGCGCCGTGCGCCTGCTTTCATCGCTCCTCACCGTTCTGGCCCTTTCGCTTTTGCCCGTCGCGGCCCTGGCCCAGGGCGCCCAGATCGCCTTTGGCAAGGTCAAGCAGGACACCACCCAGCCGGTCGAGGTCACGGCCGACAACCTGGCCGTGAACCAGAACGACGGCACCGCCGTCTTCACCGGCAACGTGCTGATCGGGCAGGGGCAGATGCGGCTCTCGGCGCCCAGGGTGCAGGTCTATTACAACGACGAAGGCAATCGCATTCAGCGGATGCAGGCCACGGGCGGCGTCACGCTGGTTTCGGGCGACGATGCCGCCGAAGCCGCGCAGGCCGATTACAACATCGACACCGGCATGATCCATATGCAGGGCAATGTCCTTCTGGTGCAGAAGAAATCCGCGCTGACGGCCGAGACGATGGTGGTCGACACCAAATCCGGCACCGCCCGGATGGAGGGCCGGGTCAAGACCGTGCTGCAACCGAATGAATGACGCCGTGACCCCCGACAAACCCGCGCCCGATCTGAAGGTCACCGAAGGTTCTCTCGGCCTCAGGATCGAGAACCTGCGCAAGAGCTACAAGAAGCGCGTGGTGATCCGCGACGTGACGATGACGCTCGACCGGGGCGAGGTCGTCGCGCTTCTGGGCCCCAACGGCTGCGGCAAGACCACCACCTTCTATACCATCTGCGGCATCGTCATGCCCGAAGGCGGCCATGTCATCGTCGACGGGCGCGAGGTGACGGGCCTGCCGATGTATCGCCGCGCCCGGCTGGGGATCGGATATCTGCCGCAGGAAATGTCGATCTTCCGCGGCATGAGCGTGGAAGACAACATCGCCGCCGTGCTCGAGATCGCCGTGAAGGACCGCCACAAGCGGCGCGAGCGGCTCGAGGAACTGCTCAGCGACTTCTCCATCGAACACCTGCGCCGCGCCCCCGCGCTGGCGCTGTCGGGGGGCGAGCGCCGGCGGGTCGAGATCGCCCGCTGCCTCGCCGCCGATCCGCGCTATCTGCTCCTCGACGAACCCTTCGCCGGGGTCGATCCGATCTCGGTCGGCGATATCCGCCACCTGGTCGCCGATCTGAAGAAGCGCGGCATCGGCGTGCTGATCACCGACCATAACGTCCGCGAGACGCTCGAGATCGTCGACCGCGCCTATATCCTGCACGACGGCCGCGTCCTGATGTCCGGCACGCCCGATCAGGTGGTGCAGAACGAAAACGTCCGCCGCGTCTATCTCGGCGACAATTTCCGCATTTCCTGACCGGCGTTCACCCCATTCCTTTCATTGACTCAAGCCCCGCCTTGATTTCAAATGATCCCATGGCCGCCTCTGGTTCTGCTCCGCTCTTGCTTTCTACCTGCTTTGCAGGTAGCGGGCTCCGGCAAACCCGAAGACGGCCTTTCTTAAGCATTCGGGGATAACAACGAGCCGCGGCGCGCGCGCCCGGACAAGCCCGAGTTGTCACGCAAAGGAGACAAGATGCGCTATCAGATCAGTGGCAAACACATCGACATCGGTTCCGCCCTGCAAACCCATGTCGAAACCGAACTCAGCGGCGTTGTCGGCAAATATGCCGAACGCGCGACCGACGCCAATATCGTCTTTTCCAAGAACGGCGCCGAGTTCGTCTGCGAAGCCACCGTGCATCTTTCCACCGGGCTCACCGCCTCGGCCAAGGGCCATGCCCATGAAATCTATGCCGCTTTCGACGCCTGCAGCGAAAAGATGGAAAAACAGCTGCGCCGCTACAAGCGCCGGCTGAAGGACCACCACAAGGATCGCGCCGAACCGGTTGAACTTATGGGCGCATCCTCCTATATCCTCGCGTCAGATCACGAAGACGAGGAATCGGAGCCCGCAACGCTGCAGCCCATCATCGTGGCCGAGATGGAAACCAAGATTCCATCGCTGTCGGTCGGCGAAGCTGTGATGCAGATGGAACTTGCAGGCTCGCCGGTGCTGGTCTTCCGCAACGAGGGTAAGGGTGGATTGAACGTCGTGTATCGCCGCGAAGACGGCAATATCGGCTGGATCGATCCTCAGAACTGAACGCTGGCGGGGCGAACCCGCCGGCCCGAGCGGTGAAGCGAAGCATGGAACTTTCCAGCATCCTCAAGCCCGAGGCGGTCCGAGTGATTTCGGCCGCCTCAAGCAAGAAGCGTCTGCTGAACGAAATCGGCGATCTGGCGCAGTCCGTCTACGGGCTCGCCGCCGGCCCGTCGGTCGAGGCCCTGCTCGAGCGTGAAGCGCTCGGGCCCACCGGCGTCGGCCGCGGCGTAGCGCTGCCCCATGCGCGGCTCGACGGGCTCGACAAGGTGGTCGGTGTCTTCGTGCTGCTGGAACAGCCGGTCGATTTCGGCTCGGTCGACCGTCAGCCGGTCGATCTGGCCTTCGCGCTGTTCGCGCCCAAGGAAAGCGGCGTCGACCATCTCAAGGCGCTGGCGCTGGTGTCGCGCACCCTGCGCGACGAGGCTGTCTGCCAGAAACTGCGCGCCAACACCGATCCGGCAACGCTCTACGCCATCCTGACCGAGGATCAGTCGGTCCAGGCCGCCTGACCTTTCGGCAGGGATGGTGGGTTTGCACCCACCCTACGGGCCGGCGCGCATCTCGGGTGGGTGCAAACCCACCACCTGCATCGGTCACCCCCAGCGCTCGAACCCGAACACCAGATAATCGCGGGCATAGGCCTCCTGCGCGGCGGCCTCGACGCTGTCGTCATAGACCTCGCTCAGCGCGAAGGGCGCCTCGGGCCCGGCCTTGCCGACCTCGGGCGCGCTGTCATGCCCCAGCCGCCGCGCCAGCGCCGGCAGGGCGCCGGCCAGCTCCTCCTCGCGCAGCACCAGGTCGGGCAGGGCGAACTGCCCCATCCCCTGCAACACCGCCGCCTGGCTGGCCCAATGCGCGTCCTGCCGCACCGCGCTCTGGCCCGAAAGATTGGCCTTCACGAAATCCAGCCAGGCCACGAAGGCGGCGCGATGATCCGCCAGGCTCCAGCCGCCATCCGGCTCGCCCTCGGGGATCGGCAGCTTGTGCACCCGGCGCAACGTCTTGCGGATGCCGCCATAGCTGCCCTTGCCGGTGGTCAGGATGCGGGTGCAGAAGGCGTGATGCGCCCGCGCCACCGGATGCCGCAGCACGGTAAAGGTGCGATGCCCCGGCGTGTCGCGCATCCATTGCCGCAGGCTTTGCTGGCTGAACTCGGCCAACAGCGCCGCTTCGTCCACCCCGTCCAGCGCCGCCATCCAGGCCCGCACCTCGGCCTCGGGCCCCGAGCGCACCGGCAGATAGAGCAGCTTCGTCTTCGCGCAGGCCAGGTAATTCGGCACCGCCGCCCCCCGGCGCGGCTCGAAATTCGGCGTCCGCGTCAGGTTGAACCGATCCAGCCCGCTCAGCGCGCGCTCCATCTCGTCGAAATTCTCGACCTTCTGGCTCAGCGGCTCCGGGTTCTGCCGCTTCAGGTTCTTGTCCAGCCCCTCCAGCCGGTCGGGCACGCCCAGCCAGGCCGCGATGCCGTTCATCACCTCGACATCCTGCAGGTCCTCATAGGCGACATAGAACGCCGTCTGCCCGGTGGTCTGCAGCGCCCGCATCAGCGTGATCTGGAAATCCTGCAGCTCTTCCAGATGCGCCTTGAATTCCTTGCCGTCGAACCGCGCCCGGGCATCCTTGCGCTTGGCCACATTGGTCAGCTTCCACTGGCCCGTCTCCTGCGCGATCTTCCAGCTGACATAGCTTTCCACCGGATTGCGCGTCAGCACGATCTTGCCGCAGCGCGGATTGGTCAGGATCTCTTCCAGCACCCTCGGATCGTGATCGTGGAAGAACCGGAACCCCGCGATCCCCTGCGCGTGCTTCACCGCCTGGATCAGCGCCATCGGATCGCGGTTGCGCGCCTCCTCTGAGACGCCCAGGCAGTCCTCGCGGTTCGGATAGCCGATGAAATGCGGATTGAACGCCTCGCCCACGCAGGAAATCGTCGGGAAGGCGTTCAGGTTCGCTTCCAGGAAATTCGACCCGGTGCGCATTTCCGCGAAGACGGTGAAGTAATCGAAAGGTCTGTCCATCTATTGCACCAGATACGGCTTGCGGGGTTTCTGGCTGACACCGGCCGGGTCGATCACCACCGGGAAATCGCCCATCAGATGCGGGTGCATCCCCTGGTTCTTCAGGTTCTGCAGGAACTGCCCGAAACCGGTCAGGTCGGTCATCTTCGGCGCCTCGGTCAGCCGGCGCAGCGTCTTGTGACCGATCTCGTCGATGATGGTCTGCAACGGCTCCATCGGCGCCTCGATGAAATCGGCCATGGTCCAGATCCGGATCCGCGCCTTGGAATAGGGGCTTCTGAGCACGTTCAGATGCTCGCTCTCGATCTTCTGCAGCTCGGCCGCCTCCTTGCGGATATCGGCGAAGTTGCGGTTCGACTTGAACAAGGGCACCGCCCAGGCGCCCGAGATCACGCTGATCTGCGCGTTGGGATCGCGCGCCAGCATCCAGCTCAGCTCCAGCACCGGCTCTTTCGGCTGTCGTTTCCGGCCCTTCTCGGGCAGCACGCCCAGAACGTCGCCCGGGCCCAGCTGAAACGCCTGCCATTCCCCCCGCGTGTTCCAGATCAGCGAGGTCAGGAAGGCCTTGGGGTTATAGTCGCGGATCGCGGCGCTGTCGCTCAGCGCGCCGCTGACCGCGCTTTGCCCGCCGGCATACCCCACCCGCTCGGGCGCGAACAGATGGCCATGCACCTGCGCCCCGGTCGCCTTGGCCAGCCAGGGCTCGAAATCCTCGAACAGGTCCGAGAAACCCTGGAACACCGAATAGCGCCCCGATGTGGTGCCGTTCTCCCAACCCTCGTTGGGAAAGCGCGAATGCATGTAAAGCCCCGGCCGCCCGCGCGTCCGCCGCTCGACCGCCTTGGCGAAGATGCGGTCGATCTTGCCGGGCTGCGGCTCGGTCCGTTTCAGCGCGCCGCCCTTGCCCTCGAGGAAGCTTTCGTAAAGCAGCTCGGCATGGGCCCAGATCTTGCGCGCGACGAAACAGTCCGACCGCCGCAAAAGCTGAAGGTGATCGTCATAGAAGATATGCGGCTTGCCCTGGAAATCGAACTTCGACAGGGTCAGCGACCGGCTTTCGATATTGGTCGAATACTGCCGCGCCAGCGTCTGGAAGTAGCTTTCGTCCGGAATCCACACCCGCTTGAAATAGCGGTCATAGGTGGCGCGCTCGGGGTCGTCCAGAATGGCGCTCAGCGTCTGGCGGGTCAGGCACCACCACTGGCTGCCCATATGCGGCACGATGCCGTTCGGGATGCGCCGCTTGAACCCCACCGCCCGCTGGATCGCGACGTATCGGTCGAACAGATGCCGCTTCTTGCGCCAGGAAAACGGGAACCGCAGCGTGAACCGCTCCTCGTCCAGCCCGCCCACGGTCCAGGGCACATCCGCCGTCGTGGCGCTTTCGATGAAGTCGGTGCGCGGCCGGTCCGAGAGGTAATCGACCAGCTCCTGCACCGGCCGCAGCGGCAGGCACGAGCCTGACGCCAGATAGACATGCCGCACCTGCGGAAACTGCGCCAGCATCAGCTGGCTCGCCTCCTGCGTGGCGGCGACGATGCCCCAGGTGCCCCATTCGCATTTATGCCGCGTCGCGAACAGCACGTCCGGCAGATCGGCCAGCGCATCGCGGAAGGCCCGGTAATCGGCGCCCGGTGTGGTCAGGTCGCAATGGATCACCACCGGACAGCCCGCCCTGTGCCAGTGCCGCGCCACCTGTTCGGCCCGGTCCAGCGCGGTATGCACCAGCATCACGATACCGACCGAGCCCTCGTGCCGCTGCTCCGCCCCGGTCATGCCCAGTTCCCCTTGGACATCAGCCCCAGGATCTCGAGCTGGCGCCAGTTGATGTATTTCTCGCTCCACTTGCACCACAGGTCCGGGTCCTGCGCCAAGCTTTCGGCATAGGCCTTGTATTCCACGCTGGCGGCGTAATGCTGCTTGCGCTCCAGCTCCTCGTTGGCCTTGGCGGTGAAAGTGTCCAGGAACTTGGTATGCAGCAGCACGCCGCTGGCCTTCTCGCCGCCCCATTCGTCATAGACCAGGTTCAGACCGCGCGGCAAAAGCATGTGGGTCGAGCTGACATAGGTATACTTCCGGTCCCACTTGACCAGCGGGACCTTGTTCAGCGCCGGCGCCGCCTCGGGGGTGTCGCGGAAGAACATCCTTGCCCGCGGCCCGCCCTGGATCCACAGGTTGCCGAACTTGCCGTTCCGCTTGATCGTATAGTTGCCGCTGTCGAACCAGCTGGTGATCTCGATCGGGTTCTGCCCCTCGCGATAGGGCTGGGCGTCGATCCGCCCCTTGGGATACATGTCCAGCAGCATCGCGCTGAACGACTTGATCGAGGACGCATCCAGCCAGTCGGTCAGCGCCCGCAGGGGCCGGGTGTCGCAGAACGGATAGATCAGGAATTCGTCCGGATCGACGACCAGCGCCCAATGCCCGTGGGCATATTTCATCTGCAGCCAGTTCAGCCAGTCGACCCCGAACCGGCTCCGCTTGTAACTCTTCCGAGTGAACCAGACCGAAACGTCCGGCTGTTTCATCAGGTATTCCAGGCTGCCGTCGTCGCTGCCGTTATCCACGATCAGGAAATGGTTCACCCCCATCTCGCGGTAATATTGCAGGAAATACGGCAGGCGGATCTTCTCGTTGCGCTGGGTCGAGAACAGCAGGATATCGTCGCGCCTGATCTGGCCGGTGCGGTCGGAAATGGCACGCAATTCACGGCGCTTGCGGAAGGCGCGGATACGCCACCGCCTGCGCTGAAGCCTCAATCGGTATGATTGAAACGCGCCCAATTGCCGTCCTTCTTTGTTCCACTCGCTACGCGGTTATCACGTCTGGCTGAAGACTTTGTTGAAATGTTGCTTCCAACCCGGCGGATCGAACCGCCCCTCGCTCGCTTGACGTGCTGCCGCCCTGCCTGTTGCCATCGCAGCTATTCTTCGTTGCCAAAGATAGCTGTCCTTGAGGCTTGCGTAAACGGGAATATCCCCAAGAATCTCGCGGGTTGCGGGCAGGTCGGCGCAGATCACCGGCACCCCCCGCGCCGCCGCCTCGATCTGGGGCAGCCCGTATCCTTCGGCAAAGCTCGGATAAAGCGCACCCGCCGCGCCCTCCAGCAGCGCCGCGACGGCGCCGTCGGTAAGGCCCGCGTATTCGTGGACATGCTCGCCCATCAGGGCCGAGCGGTCCATGCGGAAGAACACCTCTTCGTTCATCCAGCCGCGGCTGCCGCAGATCACCAGATGCGGCATTTCCTGCGGCGGAGTCTGTTTGACCATCCGCTCCCACACATCCAGCAGAAGCGCGTGGTTCTTGCGTGGCTCGATCGTGCCCACGGTGACGAAATACGCCCCCTCGGGCGGCAGCCCCGGGGGCAGCTCGTCCGGCCTCGGTTCGGCCAGGTCGACCCCCAGATGCGCGACCACGCCCTGCGGCATCGGGCCGTCCCAGCCGGCCATGTGGCGTTCGGCGTCCTTTCGGGTGGCGCGCGAATTATAGATCGCCAGATCGGCATGGCGCTGCACCCGCTTCAGCATCTCGCGGAACCGCTCGACCGATGCGGGCGTCTGATACAGCGGGTGGTCCAGCGGGATGGTATCGTGCACCATCACCGCGATCCGGCCCTTCGCACCATACTTGACCGTATGCAAAACCCTGTCGTTCAGGTTGGAATGCCCGACATTCAGGTAAGCGAAGCTCGGTTTCATGCTGCGACGCAGCATTCTGGCCAGACCGGGCCGGCCGCAGCGCGCCACCGAAAGGCGGCGCAGATCGCTCAGGGCGCGCTGCTGCGCCGCGTCCAGCTTGCCGAAGACCCGGGCCAGACGGCTGGCCGCGCCCCAGGGCGTGCGGCCTTCGATCCGCGCGGCGAACCCTTCCAACCCTTTGGTGTCCAACAGCAAAAACCCGATCGGTGTGCGCACCAGCCCGATCCCGGGGCCGCGCCAGCCACCACCGCGTGCAGATAGGCCAGCTCGACCCGGTCGACGCCGGTCAGGGTCCGGCCGGCCCGGCTGGCCAGCCGCGTGATGTCCAGCAGCCGCGCGGAAACCGGGGCCTCAGCCATCGGCTTCACCATACCCGCCCGTATTGTGCCAGCGCCAGGCATCGCCGATCATCTGTTCCAGCGTCGAAAAACGCGGGCTCCAGCCCAGCACATCCACCGCCTTGGCCGATCCGGAAACCAGCTTGGTCGCATCTCCGGCCCGGCGCGGGCCCATGGCATACGGCACCGTATGGCCGGTGACCCGCTCGGCCGCCGCGATCACCTCGTGCACCGAAAAGCCGCTGCCGGTGCCCAGGTTGAAGGCGGCGCTGCCGCGGCCGTCGCGCAGCCAGTCCAGCCCCAGAACATGCGCCGCCACCAGATCGCTGACATGCACGTAATCGCGGATGCAGGTGCCGTCGGGCGTGTCGTAATCGTCGCCATGCACCGTCAGCGCCGGGCGCTGCCCCGCCACCGCCTCGAGGATCAGCGGAATCAGATGCGTCTCGGGGCGGTGATACTCGCCCACCTCGGCCTCCGGGTCGGCGCCGGCCACGTTGAAATAGCGGAACACCACCGCCTCCAGCCCGTCCGAGGCGGCGAAATCGTCCAGCATCTCCTCGATGGTGCGCTTCGACCGGCCATAGGCGTTGATCGGGTGCTGCGCGCTTTGCTCGTCCAGCACCACGTTGTCCTGGTCGCCATAGGTCGCGCAGGTCGAGGAAAACACCATCCGCCGGCAGCCCGCCGCCAGCATCGCCTCGATCAGGGTCAGCGACCCGGCGACGTTGTTGCGCCAGTATTTGCCGGGCAGCCGCATCGCCTCGCCCACCTGGCTCAGCGCCGCGAAATGCATCACCGCATCGGGTTGGTAGCGGGCAAAGACCGCATCCAGCCGCGCCCGGTCCAGCAGGTCGCCCTTTTCGAACGGCCCGAACTTCACCGCCGCTTCCCAGCCGGTCGAAAGGTTGTCGAAGGTCACCGGCGTGATCCCGGCCGCCCGCAACGCCTTGCAGGCGTGCGAACCGATATAGCCCGCCCCGCCTGTCACCAGTACCGTCGTCATGCGCTTACTGCGCCGCCTTGTCGGCGTGCACGATGTCCTGCAGGAATTCCATCAGGTTGTCGCGCAGGTCTTCCCGCGCCAGCCCGAACGACACCGTCGCCTGCAGGAACCCGGCCTTCGAGCCGCAATCGAACCGCTGACCGCGGAAGCGATAGCCATAGACCGGGCGCTTGGCGTCCAGCTCGGCCGCGATGGCGTCGGTCAGCTGGATCTCGCCGCCGGCGCCGGTCTTCATCCTGTTCAGGTTGCGCAGCACGTTGGGCGTCAGCAGATAGCGCCCGATCACCGCCAGGTTCGACGGCGCCGTGCCGGGTTCGGGCTTTTCCACCATGCCCTTCACCTGCACCAGCGAGCCCATGTCTTCCTTCACGTCCAGCACGCCATAGGCGCTGGTCCGCTCGGCCGGCACTTCCATCGCCGCCACCATGCTGCCGGGGTTCTCCTCGAACGCCTCGACCATCTGCTGCAGGCAGGGTTTCTCGGCCGCGATCACGTCGTCGGGCAGGATCACCGCGAAGGGTTCGTTGGCGATCAGCCGCCGCGCGCACCACACCGCATGGCCCAGCCCCAGCGCCTTGTGCTGGCGGATATAGGCGATGGCGCCGGATTCCATGTTGGTGTCCCTCAGGATCTCCAACAGGTCTTCCTTGCCCTTCTTGCGCAGCTCGGCCTCGAGGATGGGCGAATTGTCGAAGTAATCCTCGAGCGCGCCCTTGCCGCGCGACGTGACGAAGATGAACTCCTTGATGCCCGCCGCGCGGGCCTCGTCGATGGCGTATTGGATGAGCGGCCGGTCGACCAGCGTCATGATTTCCTTCGGCACCGATTTCGTCGCCGGAAGGAACCGCGTGCCCAGGCCGGCAACCGGGAAAATAGCTTTGGTGATTCGTCTTTTCATGTGCTGAACCTCATCTTCCGTACCGCGGCGTTCTGATCGCGCCGTTCATCGGCCGGTATACTAGCAGTTTGTTGAAATAGAACCATGGTATCAGGGGAATTCAGGGAAATTCCCTTCAATTTTGTCCAAACGTGACCTTTCTGCGCGCCTCGCGCCTCATTCGGCGATATCCAGCCGGCGCAGACCGGCCAGACGGTCGGCCTCCCGCGCAAGCCGGGCCTCGAAACCCGTGATCCGCAGCAGCGGCGCCGCCCTGTCGCTGCGCCCGAACAGCCCGCCATTCTGTTCCCAGAACCCGGCCGGGTCGAACCGCATCCGGTGATAGCGCGCGCTTGGCCCGAACAGGAACAGCGTCACGTTCTCGCCCGCCGCCGCCCGCCGGGCCGCTTCCTGCCGCAGCCGCCGGGCCTGCCAGACACGGCCCGCCAACACTGTGCCACCGCGCCGCGTCGGCGGGAATTGCAGAAATCCGCTCATCGGTCCGGGCAGCGGCGCCAGCTCGGTGACCGGGCGCTGGGTGCCCTCCTGCACACCGCGCTTCAGCCCGGCGATCAGCGGCCCGACATCGGATTTGCGCAGCAGCCGCGCCTTCAGCTGGTCGAAGACCCGCATCTGCTGGTCGCGCATCGCCTCGTTCAGCCGCGCCGACCGGTCCTGGGCCGGGCAATGCTTGCGCAGGAACAGCGCCGTGCTGGCGCCGATCTCGCTCAGATCGGTCACCGCCCGGTCGGCCCGGCGGCGCGCGCTGGCGGCATAGGCGTGATGCACCTGCGCCAGCGGCACGATCGCCACCTGCCGTCGCAGCGCCGCCAGCCGCAGGTTCAGGTCGGTCTCGTCCAGATAGAACCGGAAGCCCGGGTCGAACCCGCCCATCGCCGCCAGCACGTCGCGCCGCACCGCCATGTTGGTGCCTTCCGTCTTCACCGCCCATCCCGGGGCGGGGGCGGGCAGCTGCACCGCCTCGCCCTCGACCGTCAGGGGCCGCGCCCGCCCGCCGCAATCGACCTCGCGCGCGCGCCACTGGAAGGAAATCCCGTTGCGCCCCCGGACAAAGCCGCCCGCGGCGCTGACCCGGGGCGACGCGAAGGCGCCGACCAGATGCCGCAGCCAGCTCGGCTCGGGCACCGCGTCGTCGTCGATGAAGGCCACGATCTCGCCCGCCGCCTGCACGATCCCGCGGTTGCGCGCCTCCGAGATATTGGCCTCGTCAAAGTCGATCAGCTTGACCTTGACGCCGAACCGCGACTGGCGCACCGCCGCCGCCCCCGCCGGGCAGGCCACCACCACCACCTCGAAGCTCGGATAGTCCAGCCCGTCCAGCCCGGTCAGGCACCAGATCAGGCTGTCCGGCCGCTCGCGGCTGACGACCACGACGCTGACAAGGGCCGGATCGACGATGGCGCTGGCGGCACCCGGCTCCATCTCACGCGGGCTTCAGCCCGACCCCCGGCGCATAGGCGATGAAGAACGGGTTGGCATAGCCGTCCTTGCCATAGCTCAGCGGCGTGTGATCGTCGAACCGCACCACCGCGCCGCCGGCCCCGGCCAGAACGGCATGGCCCGCGGCCGTGTCCCATTCCATCGTCCGGCCGACGCGCGGGTAAAGATCGGCCTCGCCGGTGGCCACCAGGCAGAATTTCAGGCTCGAGCCGGCGCTCTTGAAATCCTTCACCGCGTATTTGGCGATATAGTCCTTGGTCTCGTCCGTCAGATGCGATTTCGAGGCGACGACCATCAAGGCGCCATTGTCGGGCGTGCTGACCCGGATCGGGTTCACCTTGCCCATTTCGGGGCCGAACGGGCCCTCTTCCTCGACCGCGCCGCCATCGGCGAGCGTCAGGAACATCCGCCCCTTGGCCGGGGCATAGACCACGCCGCGCACCGGCACACCGTCCACGACATAGGCGATATTGACGGTGAAATCGCCGCGCCGGTTGACGAATTCCTTGGTCCCGTCCAGCGGATCGACGATCAGGAAGGTGCTGGCCTTCTCGGCATGGCTCGCCGCCTGTTCCTCGGTCACCAGGGTCACCTCGGGGAAGGCCGCGCGCAGGCCTTCGCTGATGATCGCGTCGGCGGCCTCGTCGGCCTCGGTCACCGGGCTGGCGTCGGATTTCACCTTCACCTCGAAATCGTCGCCCTCGTAGATCTCCATGATCTTCTCGCCGGCCTTCAGGGCCAGTTCGCGCATCACCAGTGTCAGCCTGTCGTAATCCATCGCAACCGTCCCTTTCGCTGCCCCAATCCCCGCCGCAACGGCTTTCCGCCGATCCGCGCTGCGCGATTGAAAAAACCCTGCGGCCCCCTTATGATACGGCGCTAACGGGACGGCAAGGAATCCGTCGTAAAAACCGGGCAGGCAGCAGAGACGCACCATGTTCCAAGTCAGACGGCCCAAGTCCAAGTTCGAGTCGGCCATCACCATCGCCGAACTGATCTACCATTCGGTCGTGCGCTCGATCCGCAACACCCATGGCAACGCGCTGATGTCGATCGCCATGAACCTGTTGCAGATGGCGATCATGGTGCTGGCCTTCTATGTCATGTTCTCGATCCTCGGGCTGCGCGGCGCCGCCCTGCGCGGCGATTTCCTGCTCTATGTGCTGTCCGGCATCTTCCTCTACATGACCCATGTGAAGACGCTGGGCGCCATCGCCGGTTCCGAAGGACCGGCCGGCGCGATGATGAAACACGCGCCGATGAACACCTTCATCATGATCTGCTCCAAGGCGCTCAGCACGCTCTATATCCAGGTGCTGTCGCTGGCGGTGATCCTGTTCGGCTATCACGTCGGCGTCACCCCGTTCGAGGTGCAGGACCCCGCCGCCGCCTTCGGGATGCTGCTGCTGGCCTGGTTCACCGGGATCGGGCTGGGCCTGATCATGCTGTCGATCAAGCCCTGGGCGCCCTCCTTCGTCTCGGTCGGCACCACGGTCTATCAGCGCGCCAACATGATCGCCTCGGGCAAGATGTTCGTCGCCAACACCCTGCCCACCAACAAGCGCCACCTGTTCGACTGGAACCCGCTGTTTCACATCATCGACCAGTCGCGCGGCTTCGTCTTCATCAACTACAACCCGCATTATTCGAACTGGCATTACCCGCTCTACATGGGCATCGCCTTCGTCATGCTGGGCCTGATGGGCGAATTCTACACCCGCCGCCACGTCTCGGTCAGCTGGTCGGCCCGGCGATGATCCGGGTCCTGGCCCTCCTCCTGGCGCTGCTGCCCGCCGCCGCCCTGGGGCAAGGCTTTCCGGCCCTCTACGATGTCACCGGCGTCGCCGCCGACGATGTGCTGAACATCCGCGCCGCCCCCGATGCCGCGGCCGAGAAGCTGGGCGAACTGCCCCCCGACGCCAAGTCGGTCGAGGTGATCCATACCGCCGGCGACTGGGGCCGGGTGAATACGGGCGAAGGTTCCGGCTGGGTCGCCATGCGCTTTCTCGAGCCGCAGGCCGGCGGCGACTATGCCCTTGCGCGCAGCATGACCTGCCTCGGGACCGAACCGTTCTGGAGCCTCGACATCACCCAGGGCGAACTGGCCCGCTTCGCGGCGCCGAACTGGGGCATCTCGCATTACACCGTGGGCCTGCTGCAGCGCTCGGCCAACCGGACCGACCGTTTCGTCCTGCGCGGCGGCAGCCTGGTGGCGGTGATCGCCCGCGCCACCTGCTCCGATGGCATGTCCGACCGCAGCTATGGCCTGTCGGTCGATCTGCTGCCCGATGCGGAAAGCGGCGGCGCCTTCTTCTCGGGCTGCTGTTCGCTCACCGGCAACTGAGCCTGCCGCTCGTCCGTCCTGTCGGACGGTCTCGCGAGGCGGTCCGACAGGATCGACGAGCGTCTAGGTCACCACCCTGAGCGTCAGGTTCAGCCGCCCACCCCCCGCCAGCAGAGCCGACGACCCGAACCTGATCCGGTCGACCCCGTGATGCACCAGCCGCGCCGCGCCACCGATCACCGCCACGTCGCCCGACCGCAGCCAGATCGATTCCGTCTTGCCGCCGCGCGCGACATTGCCGACCCGAAACAGCCCCTCGTCACCCAGCGAGACCGAAACCACCGGCTGGCTGAAATCCGCCTCGTCGCGATCCTGGTGCAGCCCCATCCGCGCGCCCTCGCCATAGAAATTCACCAGGCAGCATTCCGGCGCCCGTAGGGTGGGTGCCAACCCACCATTCCCCCCGCCCGCCCCGGCGAACCGCGTCCAGACCTCGCGCATCTCCTCCGGGATCGGCGGCCAGGCCCCGCCCGAGGGATGCCGCCGCTCGTAACGATAGCCGCGCCGGTCGCTGACCCAGCCGAAGCTGCCGGCGCTGGTCATCCTCACGCTCATCTGCCTGCCCCAGCGGGTTTCGGGGTGAAACATCGGCGCCGCTTCGGCGATCCGCCGCGCCGCCTCGACCAGCGCTTGCTGTTCGTCGAGGCCCAGCGCCCCGGGAAAGAGCCGCACGCCGCGCAGGTCCACGCCCGGGCCTTGCGTCATCCTTGCCAGCCTCCGCCGAACCGCACCAAGTATTCCGAGGGCGAGCAGCCCTTCAACCGATGAAACGCCCGCCGCAACCGTTCGTCATTGCCGAAACCCAGGTCGCGCACCACCCGCGCCAGCGTCGCGCCCGGCCGCTCCAGCGCGGCGCAGGCCGCCTCGACCCGCACCGCCTCGACGAATTTCGCCGGGCTGCGGCCGGTCTCGGCGGTGAAGACCCGGGCGAAGTTGCGCTCGCTCATCCCCGCCCGCGCGGCCAGGGCCGCGACGCTCAGATCGGCGCCGGGATGGGCGGCGATCCAGCCGACCAGCGCGTCGAACCGTCCGCCGGCACTGGCGCTCTGCCGTTCCAGCGCGGCGCTGAATTGCTTCTGCCCGCCCGGCCGGCGCAGGAACAGCACCAGCACCTGGGCCAGCCGCATCGCCTCGTCCCGGCCCAGATCCTCCTCGACCATCGCCAGCGCCATGTCGATCCCGGCGCTCACCCCGGCCGAGGTCCAGATCGCGCCGTCGCGCCGATAGATGCTGTCGGGGTCCAGCCCGACCTCGGGAAAACGTGCCGCGAACTCGGCACATTGTTCCCAATGCGTCGTGGCGCGGCGCCCGTCCAGATGCCCGCCCGCGGCCAGCACGAAGGCCCCAAGGCAGACCGAACCGAACCGCCGACACTTGCCTCGCATCCGGCCAAGAAAGCGTTGCAGCGCCGCATCTCCGGCCGCCTCCAGCGCCGCATCGCCCCCCGCCACCAACAGCGTGTCGATCCCGCGCCGCGCCGCCGCCGCAAAGGAAACCGTGTCGAGCGTGATACCCGCGTCGGTCATCACCCGCCCGCCCGCCTGCGAGATCAGCAGGCCCGCATAGGCCGGCGTGCCATCTGTCAGCCGGGCGTCGTTGAACACCTGCAACGGCCCCGTCACATCGATCAGCTTCACCCGATCGAACAGGATGAAGCCGACGGTGCGGCGCAGGACCGGAGTGTTGGCCGAAAACGTGGGCATAATGTCATTTATGCCATTCCGCACCCGTGCCAGCAAGGGCCTGTCTGCCACCGCGGCCCCGCCGCCACCCGAAAGGACA
>JAWKXE010000011.1:0-108921 GCA_041397165.1 Paracoccaceae bacterium
ATGAGGCGGGCGGCGAGGGTGGCGAAGACGAGGGCCGTGACCTTGTTCAGCGTGCCGGCGGCGCGGGCCATGGCGCGGCGCAGGAGGCCGGCGGTGGCGCCATAGGCGGATGTGATCACAAAACCGGTGGTGGCGAAGATGAGGCCGAGGATCAGGATCTGCTGCCAGATCGGGCCGGCGGCAGGATCGGTGAATTGCGGCAGCAGGGCGAGGATGAAAAGCGCCACTTTCGGGTTGAGGAGGTTGGTGAGAAATCCGCGTTTCAGGGCGGAATAGAGACTGATTTCACCCGTGCCGCGGGCTGCGTCGGGCGGCGTGCGCCAGGTCTTGATCGCGAGATGGAGGAGGTAGGCGGCGCCGAGCCAGCGCAGTGCGTCGAAGGCCAGCGGGCTGGCCTGGAGGAGGGCGGCGAGGCCGATGGCGGCGAAGCCGGTATGGGCGAGAGAGCCGAGCGAGATGCCGGCAGCGGCGGCGATGCCGGCACGCGGGCCGCCCGCCAGCCCCGAGGCCGAGGCGAAGAGCACATCGGCGCCGGGGGTGAGGTTCAAGAGGATGCCGGCGCCCATGAAGGCCAGGATCAGGCCGGGGTCCATGGCGAGCAGCGTCGCGATCATTCCCGCGCCTCCTGCGGCAGGCCGTCGGCAATGTCGTAGTAATCGCCCTTGAAGGCGGTGAAGATATGGCGTTCGAGTTTGAGCCCGGTGGGGCCGGTGAGGGCGCCGAGCGAGAAATCGACCGAGGACGAGCCGTTTTCCTTCCAGAACAGGAAGCTGCCGCAGGTCGGGCAGAAGCCGCGGCGGGCGATATCGGAGGAGGCGTGCCAGCGCAGCGGGCCGTCGATCCGGAGCGCGGTGTCGGGGACGGTGCCGGCGGCCCAATAGTGCCCCGACGAGCGGCGGCACTGGCCGCAATGGCAGGCGGCGGGCCGTTCGGGGGGCGCGGTGACGGTGAAGCGGACGGCGCCGCAGAGGCAGGTGCCCGCGAGCATCACCAGGTCTCCAGCTGCGGCAACCCGTCGGCGATATCGTAGTAATCGCCCTTGGAGCCGACGAAGATATGGCGACGCAGCCGGGTGCCGGTGGGCAGGTCGAGCGCCCCCACGGCGACCGAGACGTGATCGCTGTCGAACGGGCGATAGAACAGGGACGATCCGCAGTCGGAGCAGAAGCCGCGCTCGGCCTGTTCGGAGGAGCGGAACCAGGTGAGGGCTCCGTCGGACTGGAACGCAAGCTCCTCGGTCTTGACCGTGGTGCCGGCCCAGAAATGCCCGGACCAGCGGCGGCACTGGCTGCAATGGCAGGCCGAGGGTGGGCGCAGCTCGTCCCGGGCGATGGTGAAGGCGACGGCGCCGCATTCGCAATGGCCTTTGTGCATCGGCATTCTCCTTAGTAGACCGGCGGGGCGATCACCCAGATCGCCTGCGCCGGGGTGTCATAGGGGTTGATCCATTCGAACGGCTCGCCCCGGATGCGGAAGCTGTCGCCGGGATGGACGGTGAAGCGGTGGCCCGAGATGACGAGATCGAGCTTGCCCGAGATCAGATAGCCGACTTCCTGCGTCGGCCGGGTGACCACCTCGCCGATGCGCGAGCGGGGCTGGAAGGTGGAATGCACCATCTCGAAATCGTCGGTGAGGTCGGGCGAGAGCAGTTCCTCGATCAGGCCGGCCTCGCCCGAGCCGATCGGGCGGCGGGCGGATTTGCGCACGATATAGCCGGCCTCGCCCGCCGGGGCCGGGGTCTGACCGAAGAGCAGCGAGACGGTGGTGTCGAGCGCGGCGGCGATGTGGCGCAGATCGGTGATCGAGGGTTGCGACAGGTCGCGTTCGACCTGGGAGAGCCAGCCGACGGAGCGGTTCAGGCGGTCCGCCAGCTGCGCCAGGGTCAGCCCGCGCGAGCGGCGCACCGCGCGGATGTCGGCGCCGAGGGTGGCGGGGCTGGGGGGATCGTGGCGCATGGTCGTGAAAAATACCTCTCGAATTTCACGGTGCCTGAGTCGCGTGAAATTTGAAAGCGATTTTTCACGGGGCGACGCGCCGGGCGGGGCTGGCGCCTGTGGCGAGGGCCGGCGTGGGGGTTTCACACCCCCACACCCCCGTGGAGTATTTGTAGAAAGATGAAAGGGCCTGGTTGGCGTCAGACCCGTTCGATGGCGATGGCGGTGCCTTCGCCGCCGCCGATGCAGATGGCGGCGATGCCGCGCTTGAGATCGTGCTTTTCCAGCGCGTTCAGGAGCGTGACCATGATGCGGGTGCCGCTGGCGCCGATCGGGTGCCCGAGGGCGCAGGCGCCGCCGTTGATGTTGACGATGTCGCGCGGCAGGCCCAGTTCGCGCATGAAGGCCATGGGGACGACGGCGAAGGCCTCGTTCACCTCCCAGAGGTCGACATCGGTCTTGTCCCAGCCCAGCCGGTCGAGCAGTTTCTGCGCCGCCGGGATCGGCGCGGTGGGGAATTGCGACGGCGCCTGGGCGTGGCTGGCATGGCCGAGGATGCGGGCGCGGATGGTGAGGCCCTGGGCCTCGGCATGGTCGCGGGCCGAGAGTACGAGGGCGGCGGCGCCATCGGAGATCGACGAGGAATTGGCCGCCGTCACCGTGCCGTCCTTGCGGAAGGCGGGCTTCAGCATCGGGATCTTCTCGGGGCGGGCCTTGCCGGGCTGTTCGTCCTTGGTGATGATTTCCTCGCCGTGGCGGGCGTGGATGGTGAAGGGGGTGATTTCACCGTCGAAGGCGCCGGAGCGTTCGGCGTCGAGGGCGTTTTCCAGCGAGGCGATGGCGTATTGATCCTGTTCGTCGCGGGTGAACTGGAACGCCTCGGCGCAGTCTTCGGCGAAGGTGCCCATCAGGCGGCCCTTGTCATAGGCGTCTTCCAGGCCGTCGAGGAACATGTGGTCCTTGACCGTCTGGTGCCCGATCCGGGCGCCGCCGCGCATCTTGTCGAGGATGTAGGGCGCGTTCGACATCGATTCCATGCCGCCGGCCAGCATGGTGGTGTTGTGGCCCAGCGCGATCTGGTCGAAGGCCATCATCGCGGTGCGCATCCCCGAGCCGCACATCTTGTTCAGCGTGGTGGCGGGGACCTCTTCGCCCAAGCCGCCGGCAAAGCCGGCCTGCCGTGCCGGGGCCTGGCCCTGGCCGGCGGGCAGGACGCAGCCCATCAGCACCTCGTCCACCGTCTCGACCCCGGCGCCGGCCAGCGCGGCGCGGATCGCGGCACCGCCCAGATCGGCGGCGGGCACGCCATCGAACACGCCCTGAAACCCACCCATGGGCGTGCGCGACGCCCCGCTGATGACGACTTCCTTCATGGTGACTCCTCCGTTGATCGTCCCATGCATACCGAATGGTAAGGATTGAGGTCTAGCCTGCGCGGGCGACATTCGTATTTCTACGGCACCCAAGGAGACGGCATGAACCTGGAGAGCAAGGAGAACGGCGACTTTCAGGTGATCGCCGTGCACGAGCCGCGAATCGACGCGGCCGCGGCGATCCGCTTCAAGGACAGGATGCGCGAGCTGACGGCGGGCGGGGCGCCGCATGTGGTGCTGGAGCTGAGCGAGGTCGAGTTCATCGATTCGAGCGGGCTGGGCGCCATCGTGGCGGCGATGAAGCAGCTGGGCGCGACGCGGCGGCTGGACCTGGCCGGGCTGACGCCGACGGTCGACCGGGTGTTCCGGCTGACCCGGATGGATTCGGTTTTCACCATTCACGACAGCCTGGCCGAGGTGCGGGCGGTCTATTCCGGTTGAGCGGCGGCGCCCGGGGCGCGGCCGTGACGAGATTTGATCCCGCCCGTCGCGGGCAAGAAGTGATAGGGACGCGATGAGCATTCGCTTTGCCTTTGTCAGCGGAGAGAGCGAGGTGCGCCAGGCCTTGCGGCACCTGCGTCAGGAGTTGGACCAGATGGGCATCGGCGACGAGGACCTGGGCCTGGCCGAGCTGGTCCTGGGCGAGGTTCTGAACAACGTGGTCGAACATGCCTATGGCGAGGGCAAGGACGGGCGGATCCGCCTGACCTGCCGGGCGTCGGGTGATGCGCTGGCATTCTGCGTTTGCGACACCGGTCGGCCCTTGCCCGGCCTCGTGCCGCCGCCGGGCCTGCCGCCCGATCTGGACTGCGCGCGCGAGGATTTGCCGGAAGGCGGCTTCGGCTGGTTCCTGGTGCGCAGCCTGACCAGCGGCCTGACCTATGCCCGGCGTCTGGGCTGCAACGTGCGGCGCTTCCGGGTGCCGCTGAGCCGCCCGCCCGGGCGAGCCGAGGGTTGAGCCTGTCGCGCCACCCGCGCCGGGGCGGCGCCGCGCGGCCGCGTCGGACCGGCCTGCCGAAGCGTTTCGGAAACCAGCGGGAGGCGAGGACACAGCGCGGCGATTCACCATGTCGCGAAAGCGCTTCAATGAATCTCTGAATTGCCACAATGGTTTCGCAAAGGCGCCCGAATCCAATCGCATAACGGAGGGGTAGCTGCATATGGCTTCCCTCGGCGCCGCGTTTCAACAGCCCCCACCCAGTGCGCGGCGTCGAGGTCTATCTTTCCCCCCCTTCAGATCAGTCGGAACGGAATGGCCGGCCGGGTTGCGACGACCCGATTGCCCTTTCCCTGTGCGCCGCCTAAGTTGCCGCGGTGCGACACAGGGGAGCAAGGGACAGATGCGCGACTTTCATTTTCCGGGGCGTTCGCCCGTCTTGGCCGCGAATGGCGTCTGCGCCACGTCGCACCCGCTGGCCGCGCAGGCCGCGATCGGCGTGCTGCAGGACGGTGGCAACGCGGTGGACGCGGCGATTGCCGGGGCCGTGCTGCTGGGGATTTGCGAACCGCAGATGACCGGGATCGGCGGCGATTGCTTCGTGCTGTTCAAGCCGGCCGGGAGCGAGGAGGTCAGGGCGCTGAACGGTTCGGGCCGGGCGCCTGCGGCCGCCAGCGCGGCGGCGCTGCGTGCGGCCGGGCACAAGACCGTGCCGCTGCACCGGCCGGATGCCGTGACCATCCCCACCGCGATCGACGCCTTCTGCCGGCTGAACGCCGATTGGGGCAAGCTGGGGCTGGACCGGGTGCTGGCGCCGGCGATCCGCTATGCCGAGGAGGGTGTGCCGGTGGCGCCGCGCGTGGCCTTCGACTGGCCCGAGGCGGCCAAGGCGCTGTCGGGCCACGGGCTGCGGCATTTCCTGCCCGGGGGCCGGGTGCCGCAAGTGGGCGAGAGCTTTGCCGCGCCGGGCCAGGCCGAGGTGCTGCGGCGGATCGCCAGGGACGGGCGCGATGCCTTCTATACCGGCGAGGTGGCCGAGGACATGGTCGCCAGCCTGCGGGCCGAGGGCGGCGTGCACACTCTGGAGGATTTCGCGGCGGCCGAGAGCTTCTACAGCACCCCGGTCAGCGGCAATTACAAGGGCACCGACCTGGTCGAGCATCCGCCGAACGGTCAGGGCGCGACGGCGATCCTGATGCTGAACATCCTCAGCCAGTTCGACCTGCCCGGCATGGACCCCTGGGGCGCCCAGCGTGCCCACCTGGAAGCCGAGGCGGCGAAGCTGGCCTATGACGCGCGCAACCGCTTCATCGCCGATCCGGACCGCACCACGCGGCTGGAGCATATGCTGAGCATGGACACCGCGAAGAAGCTGGCCGCGCTGATCGACCCGAAAAAGGCGATGACGGCGGCGGCGCCCCTGAGCGAGGCGGTGCACAAGGACACGATCTACATCACCGTGGTCGACAAGGATCGGATGGCGGTGAGCCTGATCTATTCGATCTATCACGGCTTCGGTTCGGGCCTGGCCAGCGACAAGTTCGGCATCCTGTTCCAGAACCGCGGTGCCGGTTTCACGCTGGAAGAGGGCCACCCGAACGAGCTGACCGGCGGCAACCGGCCGATGCATACGATCATTCCGGGGATGCTGAAGCAGGACGGACGGGTGACCATGCCCTTCGGGGTGATGGGCGGGGCCTATCAGCCGAACGGGCATACCCGGCTGGTGACCAATATGGTCGATTACGGCCTCGACGTGCAGGCGGCGCTGGACGCGCCGCGCAGCTTCAGCGACGCCGGTAAGATGAATGTCGAGCGCGGCTACAGCGACGCGGTGCGCGCCGAACTGGCCGAGATGGGGCATGACGTGGTCATCCCCGACGGGCCGCTGGGCGGCGGGCAGGCCATCGTGCT
This sequence comes from Paracoccaceae bacterium, assembly GCA_041397165.1. Taxonomy (GTDB): domain Bacteria; phylum Pseudomonadota; class Alphaproteobacteria; order Rhodobacterales; family Rhodobacteraceae; genus JAWKXE01. The sequence goes on from JAWKXE010000011.1 coordinate 6,159, forward strand.
GCGCGCCGACGGCGTGCTGGAAGGCGGGTCGGACCCGCGCAAGGACGGCATTGCATTGGGGTATTGAGACATGGCCATGACACCTGTGAAAGAACTGGTCGCGGCGGCCAAGGCCGAGATCACCTCGCTTTCGACCGAAGAGGCGGCGGCGAAGCTCGAGGCGGGCGAGATCCTGATGGTGGATATCCGCGACCCGCGCGAACTGGCCCGCGACGGCCGCATCCCCGGAGCGTTCCACGCCCCGCGCGGGATGCTGGAATTCTGGATCGACCCGACCAGCCCCTATCACAAGCCGCCCCTGGCGACCGACAAGACGCTGGTGCTGTTCTGTGCCAGCGCCTGGCGGTCGGCCCTGTCGGTGAAGGCGCTGCAGGAGATGGGGGTCGAGAACATCGCCGAGATGGAGGGCGGGTTTTCGGCCTGGAAGAAGCAAGACCGTCCGGTCGAGATCTAGGGCAAGCGGGTGGCGGGCTGAAGCCCGCCCTACGCCCACGCTCTTTCCGGCAGATGTAGGCCGGGGTTCAGCCCGGCACTCAGTTCAACTGGAAATGCAGCGGATAGGCGCCGTCCTGGAACGGGCCGAAGAGATCGGGGATATCGGGGTGGTCCACCGGCTCGCCCGAATAGTCGGCGATCAGGTTCTGTTCCGACACGTAAGCCACGTAATAGCTTTGATCGTTCTCAGCCAGCAGGTGATAGAAGGGCTGCTCCTTCACCGGGCGCGAGTCTTCGGGAATCGCGTCGTACCATTCCTCGGTATTGTTGAACTCTGGATCGACATCGAAAATAACACCGCGAAACGGATGTTTGCGGTGCCGGACAACCTGGCCCAGATGATATTTTGCGCGCGACTTCAGCATCATGTAACAACCCCTGGAACCGCAGTTTAATGCCTTTGGGGGGGGATTGTCCATTTCCCCGGGCCGGGAAATCGGGAAACAGTCTGTGAACCTTGTTCTGACAGTTCTGGGGATCGTCACCCCGGTCTTCGCCCTGGCCGCCATCGGCTTTGCCTGGGAGCGCGCGGGCATCGAATATCGCGTCCAGTTCGTCACCCGGCTGGCGATGACTCTGGCCACGCCCTGCCTGATCTTCACCGCGCTGATGCAGGCCGAGATCGACCCCGCCGCGCTGACCGCGATGAGCCTCGCCTCGGTCAGCGCGCATCTGGCGATGCTGGCGCTGGCCTGGGGCGTGCTGAAGGCGGCCGGGCTTGAGCTGCGCACCTATCTGGGGCCCTTCGTCTTCGGCAATACCGGCAATCTGGGCCTGCCGCTGGCGCTGTTTGCCTTCGGGGATCAGGGGTTGAGCCTGGGGATCGTGTTTTTCGCCGTCTCGGCGATCTTCGTCTTTACCGTCGGGTTGGCGGTGGTGGCCGGGCAGGGCGGCTGGGGCAAGGCGCTGCGCGAGCCCATCGTCTGGGCCACGGTGCTGGGCGCGATCTTCCTGTGGAACGGCTGGGAGACGCCCGATTTCGTCACCAACACCCTGAAGCTGGTGGGGCAGATGGCGATTCCGATGATGCTGATCACCCTGGGCGTGGCGCTGGCGCGGCTGAGCCCGGGGCATGTCGGCCGTGCGCTGGTGCTGGCGCTGGCGAAGCTTGGGCTGGGCCTGGCCGTGGGCTGGGCCGTGGGGCTGGGATTCGGCCTGACCGGCGCCGCCTTTGCGGTGCTGGTCCTGCAGATGACCACGCCGGTGCCGGTGACGACCTATCTTCTGGCCGAGAAATACGGGCCGGAAAGCGGTGCCGATGCCGGTGCGGTGGCGGGCTTCGTCGTGGTGTCGACCCTGATCGCGGTGCTGGCCCTGCCGCTGGTGCTTGGAATTCTGCTTTAGCCCGAGCGCAAAACCCGTTAAAATGCGGGCAAAACAAAATGCGAGAGGCAGGAATGAGCAGACCCCTTCGCACCCTGGTGATGATGACCCTGCTGGTGCTGGCCGCCTGCGGTGCGCGTGACCGCACGCCGCCGCGCGAGTTCGACGATGCCTGTGCGATCCTGCAGAATCGCAGCCATTTCAGCCGCGCCTTCCGCGCGACCGAGCGGAAATGGGGCGTGCCGGTGCATGTGCAGATGGCGACGATCTATCAGGAGAGCAAGTTCAAGGCCGACGCGCGCACGCCGTTCCGCTGGTCCCTCGGAGTGATCCCGATGGGCCGGCAATCCAGCGCCTATGGCTATTCCCAGGCGCTGGACGCGACCTGGGACGAGTATCAGCGCGCCACCGGCAAGCGCGGCGCCAAGCGTGACGACATCGCCGATGCCACCGACTTCATGGGCTGGTACATGACCACCACGCGCGAGCGTAACGGCGTTGCCCTGACCGATGCCCGCAACCAGTATCTGGCCTATCACGAAGGCCAGACAGGGTTTGCCCGCGGCACCCATAACGGCAAGGCCTGGCTGCTGCGGATCGCGGGCGAGGTGGCGGCGCGGTCCGAGACCTATGAGGCGCAGCTTCGCACCTGCCGCCGCTAGGGCACCTTGCGTTTGATTTCAATCGCAAGGTGCTTGTCGATGGCGCCGCTCAGTCCCGGCCGGCGGCGAGGATCGAGGCGGCCAGGCCTGCGGGGTCGGTAAAGCAGACCTCGTGCCCGCCGGACATCTGCACCAGCCGGAACAGGCCCAGCTTTTCCGAAAGCCGCGGGTGCCAGCCCAGGCTTTGCGGCAGGGCGGTGTCTTCGGTGCAGTTGATGAAGGACTTGGCGATCTCCATTTCGGCGGGGTTCTTCGACAGGGCGATCTTGTCGGTGAAGGTGGCGTAGGGATGCGGGCTGAGCTTGTCGAACGCGGCCTGGGCCTGATCCGCCGAACCGTCGTTGAAGAACGCCTCGCGCCAGATCGGCGGGGGCAGCATGACGCCGTTGTCACCCGAGGCGGCGGCAACGGAATCGAACAGGGCGACGTAATGCGGCGGCACCATGTCGTTGAGGCTTTCGCCGGTGTTGGGGACGAAGGCGTTCCAGTAGATCAGGCGGCGGAGGCGTGCCGGCACCCGGTCGGCGACCCCGGTGATCACCATGCCGCCATAGCTGTGGCCGAGCAGGATGACATCGGTCAGGTCGTTCTGTTCGAGATAGGCGACGATCGAGCCGATGGCGGCGTCGAGCCCGGTGCGCCGCGAATCGCCCGGGGCGTTGCCGGCGACGGTCGGGCAATGGACTTCGTGACCGGCGGCGCGGATCAGATCGGCGACGGGTTCGAACAGCTCGCCGGTATGCCAGGCGCCGTGGACAAGAACGAAAGTGGACATGTGGACCTCCCTGCGGGTTATGATGCCCCTATCCGATAGCCGGGAGGAGGAGACCGGGCGATGGACCAGAGTGCACGAACCCGGGACCAGGCTGCCCTGCCCATCCTGCCGCAGGTCTGGGAGACCGATGCGGCCGGGCCGGGCGAGGCGTTCGATTTCTACCGCGAGGGCATCTGCGCCGCCTTCATGCCGCTGCGCCCCGAGATCGCCCCGGCGCTGCGGCGCGATTTCCGCGCCTCGGTCCGGTCCTACGATCTGGGTCGGGCGGTGCTGAACCTGGTCTCGGCGCGGTCGCACGAGGTCAATCGCGGCCGGGCCGAGATTGCCGCATCGCCCGAGGACTGCCTTTACCTGAATTTCCAGATCGGCGGGACCTGCCATATCCGGCAGCGCGGGCAGGAGGTGACGCTGCGGCCGGGCGATCTGGGCGTGTTCGACGCCAGCCGCGGCTTCGTTCTGGATCACAGCCGGGCGCCGGGGTTGAAGGTGGCCTCGCTGATGGTGCCGAAGGCGTTGCTGGGCGAGGGTGCCGAGGCCGGGCTGGGCGCCGGGCCACGGCTGTTATCGGCGCATCCCGGCTTTGGCCGGCTGGCGGCGCAGGCGGCGCAGACGCTGTTCGAGACCGTGCGCTGGTCGCCGGCGGGCGAGGCGGGGCGGCTGCTTGGGGTCGTGCTGTCGCTGGCGCAGATGGCGGTGGGGCAGCAGGGCGAGGCCGGACAGCCAGGGACCCGGGCGGCGGCCCAGCTTTACCGGGTAAAGGAGATCATCCGCAGCCGCTGTGCCGCGCCCGGCTATGGCGTGGCCGATTGCGCCGCCGAGGCGGGGCTGTCGGTGCGCTATGTCCACCGGCTGTTCGCGCGCGAGGGCGAGCGGTTCGGCGATGCGCTGCGGCGCGCGCGGCTGGATCTGGCCCGGCATCTGCTGACCGGCCCGGCGCATCGGCACGCGCCGGTGGCGACCATCGCGGCGCTGGCCGGGTTCTGCGACGCGTCGCATTTCGCGCGGGTGTTCCGGGCCGAGGAAGGCATGTCGCCGGGGCAATGGCGGCAGGACAGGCGGGCGGGCGGCTGACGGCCTATTTGTCGAAGGACTGGGTGTTGGCCTCGATATCGAACAGCTTGTAGGGGAAGCTGCCGCCTTTCTTCATCTCGCCCAGCACCACGGTGGTGGACGAGCCGGAATCGTCGTTCACGATCCACTGTCGCAGCTCGACCGGGGCATCGGTGAACTTCAGCTGGATATTGCCGTATTCGGGGTGTTCGGGGTCCTGCGCCGTGACGGTGGTGGCGGTGCCGTCATAGGAATGGCCCACCACCATGTTGGCGCGGCCCAGGTTCACGTTCTTGGCCAGGATGATGCTGAGAGGGGTCTTGTTCAGCGGATAGGTTTCCGGGCCCTGATTGGTCTTGGGATCATAGATCGCCACCGCCCCGGCCGAGGCCAGCACCAGGGTCTGTTCCGGCGGGTTGTATTCGAACCGGATCTTGCCCGGGCGCGAGATATAGATCGTGCCGGTCGAGATGGTGCCATCGTCGTTGATCTGGGTGAAGGCGCCCTTGGCCGTCTGCAACCCGTTGAGGTATTGCGAGATCGCGTTCAGCGACAGCTTCTCGGCCCAGGCGGGCGCGGCGAGGCCCAGGGCAAGGGCGGTGGTCAGGGCAAATCGGGCCAGTTTCATGCTCGGAACCTCGTGGTTTTGCGCCGGTCTATCCCGACAGATAGGAACTGTCTGCCCAAAACCCAATTGTTAAGCGATAACATGCCCGTTCCGGCAAGGTGACCGGGGAGGGCGGGTTGGCACCCGCCCTATTGTTCGGGCACCAGGATCTCGCGCTTGCCGACGTGGTTGGCGGAACTCACCAGGCCCTCTTCCTCCATCTGCTCGACCAGACGGGCGGCCTTGTTATAGCCGATGCCGAGCTTGCGCTGGATGTAGGAGGTCGAGCATTTGCGATCCTTGATCACGATGGCCACGGCGGCGTCATAGAGCGCGTCTTCGCCATCGGTGTTGCCGCCGGTGTTGAGGCCCAGAACCGCGTCGATATTGTCGGCCTTGTCGTCATCCGGGCCTTCGACCACGCCGCCGATATAGGAGGGCGGGCCATAGGCCTTGAGGTGGTTGACGATCTCTTCGACCTCTTCATCGCTGACGAAGGGCCCGTGGCAGCGGGTGATCTTGGCGCCGCCGGCCATGTAGAGCATGTCGCCCATGCCCAGAAGCTGTTCGGCGCCCATTTCGCCCAGGATCGTGCGGCTGTCGATCTTCGACGTCACCTGGAAGCTGATCCGGTCGGGAAGTTGGCCTTGATCGTGCCGGTGATGACATCGACGGACGGGCGCTGGGTGGCCATGATGATATGGATGTCGACGCGCGGGCCATCTGGGCCAGGCGCTGATGGCTCGGGATCTCTTCCCCGCCACCATCATCAGGTCGGCCATCTCGTCGACGATGACGACGATATAGGCATCTTCTCGGGGATGATCTCTTCGGCTTCGAACAATGGTTCGCCGGTTTCGTCATCGAACCCGGTCTGGACGGTGCGGAGAAGGTCTCGCCCTTGGCCAGCGCATCGGCGACGCGGGAATTGTAGCCGTCGATGTGCTGCGCACGCCCATCTTGGACATCTTGCGATAAGCGTTCCTCCATCTCGCCCACGGTCCATTTCAGGGCGACGACCGCCTTTTAGGTCTGTAACCACCGGCGAAAGAAGGTGCGGATGCCGTCATAGACGCTGAGTTCCACATCTTGGGGTCGATCAGCATCAGGCGGCATTCCTCGGGCGTCAGCCCAGAGCAGGCTGAGGATCATGGTGTTGATCGCGACCGACTTGCCCGGAACCGGTGGTGCCGGCGATCAGGAGAGGTGGGGCATCTTGGCCAGGTTGCCACGACGGGATCGCTGCCGATACATCCTTGCCCAGCGCCAGCGGCAGCTTGTGATTGCCGTCGCCGTAATCGCGCGAGCCGAGGATTTCGCGGAACGAGACCATCTCGCGGTGTTCGTTGGGAAGTTGATCCCGATGACCGAGCGGCTCGGCACGGTCGAGACCTGGGCCGAGAGCTGGACATCGAGCGCGCGATATCGTCGGCCAGGCCGATCACGCGGCTGGCCTTGAGGCCGGGGGCGGGTTCCAGTTCATACATGGTGACGACCGGGCCGGGGCGGACGCTGACGATCTCGCCCTTGACGCCGTAATCGTCCAGAACGGTTTCCAGCATCCGGGCAGTTTTCCTCCAGCGCCTCGTCCGAGAGGTGGTGGCGCCTCGATCTTGGCCGGGTTGGCCAGAAGCGACAGCGGCGGCAGTTCATAGGCCGGATGCGCATCCTCGAACTGCAGCGAGTAGGCTGCGCCTCGCGCGGGCGCGGGCCGAGGGCTGGATCGGTTTGCAGCACGGGCTGCTGCACCACCTTCCTGGGCTGCGCGCGGTGGGATGGCGGGCTGGAAGGTCTGCAGGCTGCGCCGGCTCGGGGTCGAGCGGTGCTCGGCGAACCAGTTGTCGTCGTCTTCGTCCTCGATCACCGCGTCGAACTGCGCTTCGGGCGCATAGCCAGCGGCTGCATCTGCGGCACGGAAGGGGCGGAGCGCGCAGCCGGGACAGGCGCGGCGGTGATGGCGCGGCGGCGAGCGGCGGCTCGGGCGGCAGGGCGATGTCACGCCCGGCGGTGTTCAGGATCAGCGGATCGGCCCACGGCCGCGCCCCTTGTCAGCGGCGCGACGGCGGCAATCTGCACGGCGGGGTTCTGACGCACGCGGTTCTTGATCACGTCGTTGATGCGGGCGCGGATGTGGTCATCGGACGGGGCCTGCACATCGGCGACAACCGCGGCGCGTCTCGACCAGCTCGGGCTCGGGGTCGTCCATCCTCTCGGGCTCGGGGCGGACGGATGAGGTTGGTGGCGCGGCTGAGAAGGCCGGGTTTCTCTGCCGTGATGGCGGTTCGGTGTGGATGCAGCTGCGGGGCGGGGGTGGCGGTGACAATTGCCATCTGCTCGGCCTGCATGGCGGCCCATTCTGCGGCTTCGGCGGCCTCTTGCGCGCGGGCGGCGGCGCTCGGCGGTCCTGGTCTTCAGCGTCTGGGCGGTGGACATGGCGCCCTTGGCGGTGCGGCCCAGAAGCTGCATCGCGCTGGCATAGAGAAGGATCGTGCCCTTCCAGCGTCGAGTTTCGGGCGATCTGGCGCAGCTCGGGCCGGGTGAGCCATAGCACGAAGGCGGCCAGAGCCACCATGGCGACGCCCAGGCTGATCGACAGGATCTTCAGACCGGTCGCCGCCTGGATCGGCAGGATGTTGATCAGCGACCCCAGCGCCGTCTTGCCGAAGAGCCCGCCCAGGCCGAAGGAATGGGTCCATTCCGGCCCCGGCACCAGCGTGGCGGCATAGATCGACAGAAGCGCGATCCAGATCGGCGCGAAGATCAGCCGGCCGATGGCGCGCCCGTTGCCGCGATGGAAGGCAAAGCGCAGCCCCCAGGCCAGTGCCACGATGGCGACGCCCCAGGCGCCCCAACCGACGATCATGAACATCGGCGCGGTCGAGGCGCCGAACCGGCCCAGCCAGTTCTGCACCGGCGCGTCGGTGGCCGACATCCACCACGGATCGGAGGGCGAATAGGACCAGATCATCGCAGCCGCGGCCAGGCCGCCGAGGATCAGCGCAATCCCGATCAACTCCTTGCCGCGCTTCTCGATCGCCTCGGCCATGTTGCTGTCGAAAAGCGGATCGCGGCTGCGTGCCTGATAAGCCATGTTTCCTGTCCTCAGCTGTAGATGCAGTCGCGAAGCCGGATCAGCCCTGCCGCATTTCTTCTTCTTGGGGGCGACCATGGCCGCCCTGATATATCCCTGTCCCGGGTTCTGCCCGCTGACCTCGCGCGCCAGATAGGCGCCGGGCAGCACGCGCACCCCGGTCTGTTGCCAGGCCTTCAGCGCCGCCTGTTCGCCATCGTCCACCGGCAGCCACAGGAAGAACCCCGCCTCGGGACCCTGATAGGCCTGAACGCCGGCAGTTCGTCGGCGATGCGGAACTTCCTGATAGAGCAGGCGGCTTTGACCACATGATCCTCGTCGCGCCAGACCGCCTCGGCGGCGGCCTGCAACGGCAGCGGCACCGGCGCGCCGGTGTAATTCCTCAGCTGCTTCATCCGGGCGATGCTTTCGGGGCCGGCCACGAAACGGCGCGCAGCCCCGGCAGGTTCGAGCGTTTCGACAGCGAATGGAACACGATCACCCGTTCCGGATCGGCGCCCATCTCTGCTACGTCGAGCGCGCCGGGGGCGGCGCATCGCGGTAGATCTCGGAATAGCATTCGTCCGAGAAGATCTGGAAATCGAAATGCTCGGCCAGGCCGATCAGCTCGCGCAGGTAATCGCGGCTGGCGACGGCGCCCTGCGGGTTCGAGGGCGAATAGATATAGACGCGGCGGCCGTGCGGTTCAGCAGATCGGTCGGCAGGCCGGAATAACCGGGCAGGTATCCGGTGGCGCGGGTGGCCGGCACCAGCACCGGCCGGGCGCCGACGGAAATCGCGCCGACCATAGACCTGATAGAACGGGTTCGGCAGCAGCACGATCGGCTGTTCGCCCTGCACCTTTTCCGGCACCAGCGCCATGCAGGCGTTGTAAAGCCGCGCGTGCCGTTCAGCGCCATGATCTGGCGGTCGGGGTCGATCCTGACGCCGAAGCGCAGCCCGACCCAATCGGCCATCGCCGCGCGCAGCCCTTCGCTGCCCTCGTTCGGGGATAGCGGCCGAAACCGGCGGCATTCTCGGCAATGACATCGGCAACCCAGGCCGGAAAGGCATGTCTGGGCTCGCTAATGGTCATGTGCACCACCTCGCCGCCCGGCTGGTGATGATCGAGAAGCGCGCAGGCGGAACGCATATTCCGGTAGGTTCGAAACCGCTCGGGAAACATAGGTTACTGCCTCAAGACCGGGTCGTTCGCGCCCCGCTTGATCCGAAATTACCCAAGCCCCCGCGCTTCGTCCAGAAAAAGAGGTGCGAATAGCGGGGGTTGTGGCAATTTGGACGCGCGTGTCTCAGGCGGTTTTCAGAACCGGTTCGACGGCGGCCGCCACCCTCAGCGCCTCTTCCCGGAAGGGTTTGCCCAGAAGCATGACCCCGCAGGACGGTGCCCCGCCACCGGCAGGGTCACGGCCGACAGGCCCAGCACATTGCCGATCCGGGTGTTGCGCAGCGCTAGCAGGTTTTCGGTGACGAATAGTCTGGCCTGTTCGCCACCCGTTCCAGATTGGGCGGCAGGCTGGCGACCGAGGGGGATGATGACCGCGTCGAAGCTGGCGACCCGGGCGTTCCAGATCCGCGCGCCTCGTCCAGCCTCCGGCGCGGGACGAAATCGGGGCCCGAGACACCGGCACCGCCACGGAAGTGTTCGATATTCGGGCGAACATCTTGTCGGGCGCGGCCTCGATCACCTCTTTCCAGGTTCCATAGGCCTCGGGCGCGAAGGTGAGCCCGGCCTGGTCCATGGCCAGCGTCACCTCGGGCGCCTCGAAGCTCTCCAGCACCATGCCGGCGCCCTTCAGCCGCGCCAGAGCGGCCCGATAGGCGGCGTCGGGTTCCGGGCGCAGGCCTTCGGGCGCGATGGTCTGCAACACGCCGATGCGCAGCCGCTGTCGTGGCGCCGGCCAGATCGGCGGCCGGGCTGCCCTCGAGGGCGCCCAGCATCAGCGCTGCGTCCTCGACCGTGCGGCAGAGCGGGCCGATGGTGTCGAACCGGGCGCAGAGCGGCACCACGCCCTTCAGGGTCAGCCGCGTCGCCGTGGTCTTGAGGCCGACCAGATCGTTCCAGGCACTGGGCAGGCGCACCGAACCGCCGGTGTCGGACCCGATGCCGCAGGGCGCTGGCCCGAAGGCGACCGAGGTCGCCGCCCCCGAGGACGACCCGCCCGAGACCGCCTCGGCATCGTTCACACAGGGCGGCGATTGGGTGCTGGGGTTGTAACCCAGCCCCGAAAAGGCCAGCTCGGTCATATGGGTCTGCCCAGCAGACGGTGCCGGCCAGCGTCGTCGCCAGCACCGGCGCGTCCTCCTCCGGCACCTCGGCCCTCCAGCAGGCCGAGCCCGCCTCGGTCGCCACGCCGGCGGTATCGAAGAGGTCCTTCCAGCTGACCGGCACGCCGTCGAGCGGCCCGCGCCGATGCCCGGCTCCGGGCCTGCTCGCGCCGCCGCCTCGGCCTCGGCCAGGGCGCGGTCCCCGGTCAGGCGGGCATAGATCCGGTCGCGCAGCGGATGTGCCTTGATCGCGTCCAGATAGGTCTGGGTCATGCCAGCGGGTCGATCTTTCCCGCGCCGATGCCGCGGCCCAGATCGCCCATGCTCATCCACAGCCAGTCCTTCATGACGCCCGCCCTTTCATCTTCTTCGGAAAAATACTCCCGCCGGAGGTTTCCCGCCCCCGCCGCTTTGCCTCACGCTAGCGGCGGCGCGGCATGGACAATCCCGCCCGCGTGGCCTTTAGTCCGGCGCATGGAACATGACAGCGACATCCTGATCGTCGGCGGCGGCCTCAACGGTCCCGCCTTGGCCCTGCTCGGCGCAGAAGGGGTTTCGGCACGGTGATCGACGCCCTGCCAGAAACGCTGCGCAAGACCGCCGCCTTCGACGGCCGCGCCTATGCGCTGGCGCTGGCGTCGAAACGGCTGCTCGACCGGATCGGGGTCTGGGCGCGGGTCGCAGGACACAGCCAGCCGATGCTGGAAATCAAGGCCAGCGACGGCCGCGCCGGCGAGGGCCCGGCGCCGTTCTTCCTGCATTTCGACGCGGCCGAGATCGAGGAAGGCCCGATGGGCTTCATGGTCGAAGATCGCTTCCTGCGCCGCGCCTTTCTGGACGCGATGGCCGAAGAGCCGCTGATCACCCAGGTCGAGGACCGGGTCGAGGCGCAGGCGGTCGATGCCTCGGGCGTGACCCTGACGCTGGCCAGCGGCAAGGCGCTGCGCGGGCGCCTGCTGGTCGGCTGCGACGGGCGGCAATCGGGCACGGCGGCGCGGGCGGGGATCCGGCGCACGGGCTGGGATTACGGCCAGACCGCGCTGGTCTGCGCCATCGCGCATGAGCGCCCGCATCACGGCACGCGCATCAGTTCTTCATGGCCAACGGGCCGCTGGCGATCCCTGCCGCTGCCGGGCAACGTCAGCTCTATCGTCTGGTCCGAGACTCCACGCCAACGCGGCCGCGATCCATGCGCTGGCCGGACGCCGATTACATGGCGGTGCTGCGCTCGCGCTTCGGCGATTTCCCGGGCGAGATCGCGCTGAAGGGCAAACGCTTCACTCATCCGCTGAACCTGACGGTGGCGAATGCCTTCGTGGCGGATCGGCTGGCGCTGATCGGTGACGCGGCGCACGGGATGCACCTGATCACGGCCAGGGCTGAATGCCGGGCTGCGCGATGTCGGCGCGCTGGTCGACGTGCTGGCCCGCCCGGCGGGCGGGGCGAGGATTTCGCCAGCGCGCTGGTGCTGGCGCGCCATCAGGAATGGCGCCGCTTCACCCAGACCCTGGCCATGGCGACGGATCTGACCAACAAGCTTTTCGAACGACAACCTGTTGCTGCGCGCCGTGCGCGATATCGGCATGGGCGCGCGGTGAACGCGATGCCGGGGCTCAGGCGCGGCTTCATGCGCGAGGCGGCGGGGTCTACCGGAGAGCTGCCCGAGTTGACAAAGCGTAAGCCGGGCTGGTCGGCCTTCAGCAGCCGGGCGGTAGGGCGCTTCAGCCCGCCCGTCGATCCAGCCGTCGCGCCTCGTCGACCAGCATCACCGGGATGCCGTCGCGGATCGGGAAGGCCAGGCCAGCCGCCTTGCTGACCAGTTCCTGCGCTTCGGCGTCATAGCCGAGCGAGCCCTGGCTGACCGGGCAGATCAGCGCTTCCAGCATACGCCGGTCGAAGGCCGGTCTTGGCGCCGCGCCGGGCGCCTCGGGCGTGTCGGTCATTGATCAGGTCCTCTCCGTTGCCGCCATGCAGGGCGAATTCGATCAGCGTCACCAGCGTTTCGCGCCGTGTGGTCAGCGAGGGCGCCTCCAGAAGCGCCTGCTTGTCCTCGGGTTCGAATTCCAGCAGCATCGACAGCGAATCGATCAGCAATTCGTCGCTGGCCTCTTTCAGCGTTTCCAGTCGGTGTTGAACCCCCGGCCGCGAACCGGGCCAGCAGGTCGAGAAACCGCGCCCGGTCGAAGCCCGATCGCGATCTTCGCCGCCGCGGTCGCGCTCGAACCCGTCCCAGCTGACGGCGGCGCGGCGATAGTAAATTCTCGACCTCGTCCACCACCCGGAAGGGAATGCCCGTCAGGGTGATCATATAGCTCGTCGCCGGTTTCGAGAACTGCGTCACCCGGCCGGCGCAGCCGATGGTCATCAGCCCGTCGTCACCGCCGCCCGCGGACATAGGGCTGGATCATCCCGATCAGCCGCTCGGCGTTCTCAGCGCATCCTCGAGCATGGTCAGATAGCGCGGCTCGAAGATATGCAGCGGCAGGCGCGAGCAGCAGCGCACCCTCGAGCGGGAAACCGGGATGACCTGGGGCAGGTCCTTGGGCATGGTCATGGCAGCCAGTCTAGCGCGAAACCGCGCGTCAGACCAAGATCATCGAGGCCAGCTTGCGACGGCCCGAGAGCGCGACCGACCTGGCGGCAGCGCCTCGAAAATGGTCAGAAGCTGGGCCTTGGCGGTGCCGTCGTTCCAGGCCGCGGTCGCGCTTGAAGAGATCGAGAAGCTGATCGACCGCGCCCTGCACGTCGCCCGTGGCGTGAAGCGCCTGGGCCAGATCGAACCGGGCCTGATGATTGGCCGGATCGGCCGCGACCTGGGCCGACAGCTCGTCCACCGGACCGGCATTGGCGGCGGCGCGGGCGAGCTCCAGCTGGGCATGGGCGGCCTCGAGCTCGGGCCTGGAGGCGATCGCGGCGGGGGCGCCGTTCAGCACCGCCTCGGCCTGGTCGAGATCGCCGAGCGCGATATGCGCGCGCACCAGACCGCCATAGGAGGCGGCGTTCTCGGGGTCTTCCTCGAGGATGGCGGCAAAGGTCTGGGCCGCGTCCGACGCGGCGCCTTCGGCCAGCATTTCCTCGGCCGCGGCGACCGCTTCGGCCAGGCCGTCGGTGTCATCGCCGCCAAGCGCCGCGACCTTGTCGACGAAGTGGTTCACTCCCGGAGGCGGGGCAGCGCGCCCTGGAAACCGTCGACCGGCTGGCCCTGCCAGAAGGCATAGACCGTGGGGATCGACTGAACCGCAGCTGGCCGGCGATCATCTGGTTCTCGTCGACATTGACCTTGGCCATGCGGACCTGCCGCCGGCTCCTTCCACCGCCGCTTCCAGCGCCGGGCCAAGCTGCCGGCAGGGGCCGCACCAGGGCGCCCAGAAATCGACGATCACCGGCACCTGTTGGCTGGCATCGACCACCTCGGCCATGAAATCGGCTTCCGAGACGTCCTTGACCAGATCGCCGGCGGGCGCGGCATTTGCGTTTTGTCCAAGCTCGAGCATGGGTTCGCTCCTAAGATATGCGTTGGCCCTTATATGAGGCGAGGGCCCGGGGATTCAAAGGGGTTTTGCGTCGAAAGTGCAGAGGGGTCGCCCCACACCCCCGGGATATTTGGGGTCAGATGAAGAGGATCAGAGATCGAATGTCGCGAAGACCGGGCGTGATCCGAGGGTTGCTCCCAGCCGCGGGCGCCCGCAGGATGCGGCTGGAATGCGGCGTTCGAGATGTCGGGCGTGGCCCAGACATGATCGAGCCGGCGCCCTTGTCGGCGGCATCCCAATCCTTGGCGCGGTAGGACCACCAGGAATAGAGCAGGCCTTTCGGGGATGTCGGCGCGGTGACGTCGACCCAGCCGCCGGCCTCTTGCGTCTGTGCCAGATGCTCGACCCGATCGGCGTGTGCGACACGATCTTGAGAAGCTGCTTGTGGCTCCAGACGTCGTCTTCGCGCGGGGCGATGTTCAGGTCGCCGACCAGGATCGCCTTTTTCCTGGCCGTCTGGCCAGCGGAACCAGTCGCGCATGTCTGTCAGATAGTCGAGCTTCTGGCCGAATTTCTCGTTCTTGTCGCGGTCGGGGGATGATGCCGCCGGCGGGGACATAGAAATTGTGGATGGTGACGCCGTTTTCCAGCCGGCCGGCGACATGGCGGGCATGGCCGAGATCGGCGAAATTCTTGTCGCCCATGTCCTCGATCGGCTGCTTCGAAAGACTCGCCACGCCGTTATAGCCCTTCTGCCCGCGGGCGATCATGTGGCCGTAGCCCAGCGCGCGGAACCCTTCGAGCGGGATCATGTCGACCGGGCTCTTGCATTCCTGCAGGCAGAGGATGTCGGGCGCCTCTTCGGACAGCAGTTTGAGCACGAGGGGTTCGCGCAGGCGGACCGAATTGATGTTCCAGGTGGCGATCGTGAAGGGCATTGCGGCATTCCCCGGCATCGAGTGACATTGCCCGCCGCAGGCTAGCGGTTGACCGTCGGAGAGGCCAGAGAGAAAAGAGAAGGCCTGGTGCCCGGTGAGGGCTCCAGACCTGCCGAAACGGGTGGGCAATCCACAGATGTGGAAAACGCGGGCAGACGTTGTTTCGCGTCGGCCCGACTCATACACTTGAACTGATTACGCTGCTCGGCATCCGCATATACCGAAATGGACGACCGAAAATACAACCTGGAATGTCATGAATTGCGCGTGCTTGGCACGAATGGAGCTGTTTTTCATCTTGAGGTTGCGGATATTCTGCGAATTTTTTCCTCACGGCTGTTCGTGCTTTCGATGGTCACCTTTGCCACCCTGATCGCGCTGATCGACCAGACCCTGTTCGATACCCGGGTGTTTCTGGTGTGGCGGGTGGCCTATTGGAATCTCCATGCGGCACTGGCCGCGGGGCTGTGGCTGGGGTTTTTCCTGCTGGCCCGGCAGGTCCAGTATCTGGTCCGGCATGCGCTGGTGGTGCCGTCTGCGATGCTGATCCTGCCGACGGTGGCGGTGCTGATCCCGGTCAACTATTTCGTCGGTGCGACCGTTCTGAACCGCCCCGATCTGTGGGACCGGCCGATTGGCGAGGAGATCCTGCGCTATACCCTGATCGTGCTGGTGTTCGAAATCATGACGGCGACCTTCCTGGTGCCGGGCATTCTGGAGCGCGGCGAAAGGCGGCGGGCGCGGCCGCAGGCCGAAGAGCCGGCCGACAACGTGCCACGCCGGGAGAGAGCGGTTGCGCTTGCCATGGCGCGCGAGGCGGCGGTCGTCACGCGCGATCTGTCCCATATCAGCCTTGGCGGGCGGACGATCGACCTGACCCGGCTGCTTTATATGAAATCGGCCGAGCATTATGTCGAGTTGATCACCCATGAGGGGACCGAGCTGATCCGCGCCAGCCTGGGCGAGCTGGCGGCCCTGTGTCCGCCCTGTCAGGGCGTGGTGCCGCACCGGTCCTATTGGGTGCATCGCGATGCCATCGTGGGGATGAACCGGGCCGAGGGCGGTCAGTTCCTGGTGCTGAGCAACGGGGCCGAGGTTCCGGTGGCGCGCAGCCGGCGCAGCGCGGTGGGCGATTGGCTGAACCAGCATCTGGGCACGAAAAACGACCATAAAAAAAGACCCGGGCAGGGGCCCGGGCCAGTCCAACAGGGAGGTGCATGTGATGACCCGCACATGCAACGGGATGGTTGAACCGTATTTGCAACCCCAAGATACAACTTTGATCGGGCGCAAATAAGGCGGGTATTCCTTACTCACCTCTCAACTGTGACATTTAAGCCATGAGGCGGTATCCGCCCGACTCGGTCACCAGCAGGCGGACATTGGCGGGATCGGGCTCGATCTTCTGGCGCAGGCGATAGATATGGGTTTCCAGCGTGTGGGTGGTGACGCCGGCGTTATAGCCCCAGACCTCGTGCAGGAGCACGTCGCGCGGCACCACGCCTTCGGACGAGCGGTAGAGGAACTTGAGGATGTTGGTTTCCTTCTCGGTCAGGCGGATCTTCTTGTCGGCCTCGTCGATCAGCATCTTCATCGCCGGTTTGAACGTGTAGGGCCCAAGCGCGAAGACGGCGTCTTCGGATTGTTCGTGCTGGCGCAGCTGGGCGCGGATGCGGGCCAGAAGCACCGGGAACTTGAACGGCTTGGTGACATAGTCGTTGGCGCCGGCATCGAGGCCGAGGATGGTATCGGCGTCGCTGTCATGCCCCGTCAGCATCAGGATCGGCGATTTGACGCCCTGCTTGCGCATCAGGCGGCACAGTTCGCGCCCGTCGGTATCGGGCAGGCCGACATCGAGGATGATCAGGTCATAGATCGCCTCTTTCGCGCGGGTCATGGCCTGGGCGCCGCTATCGGCTTCGAACACGTCGAAATCCTCGGTCATGACCAGTTGTTCGGAAAGCGCCTCGCGCAGGTCGTCGTCGTCGTCGACCAGAAGGATCTTCTTGAGCTGTGCCATGCGGTGGCCTCCTCGTGTTGTCTGGGCATGACATGCGGTCGGTTCACGCCGACGACAAGATTTGCTGCAATTCTCTCACGGCCTCGTGTAAAGCGGCAGGGAAATGTTTCAAATCCCGGGCCGTGGCCCTAAAGGACAGGCATGAGCTTCGCCCCCGATATCACCGAAATCCTGGCCCGCGCCCGCGCCGACCTGCGCATGGGCGTGCCCGTGGTGCTGGTCGGGGCCGGGGGCGCGGCGGCGATGCTGGCGGTCGAGGCGCTGGATGCCGGGCGGCTGGCGGACCTGCGGGCGCTGGCGGGTCAGACCGGCGCGCAGCCGGTGCTGGCGATCACGGCGCGGCGGGCCGAGACGCTGAAGGCGCGGGCTTACGATGGCGATCTGGCGCGGGTCCGGCTGCCGGCCGAGGCCGATCTGGCCTGGCTGCGCGGCCTGGCCGATCCGGCCGACGATCTGAGGGCGCCGATGAAGGGCCCGCTGGCGGCCGAGCGCGGCGGCGACGCCACGCTGCACCGGCTGGCGATCCGGCTGGCCAAGACGGCGCGGCTGTTGCCCGCCGCGCTGGTGCTGCCGCTGCAGGACGCCGCCGGCTTCGCCGCCGCCCACAGCCTGACCGTGGTGCCCGCGGCGCTGGCCGCGCCGGTGCTGGAGGCGACGAGCGATCTGCACCCGGTGGTGGCCGCGCGCCTGCCGATGGAGCTGGCCGGCGCCGGGCGGCTGCATGTCTTCCGCCCCGAGGATGGCGGCGAGGAGCATTACGCCATCGAGGTCGGCCGCCCGTCGCGCGACGAGCCGGTGCTGGCGCGGCTGCATTCGGCCTGTTTCACCGGCGACGTCCTGGGATCGCTGAAATGCGATTGCGGGCCGCAGCTTCATGCCGCCCTGCGCCAGATGGGCGAGGCGGGGGCGGGCGTGCTGCTCTATCTCAATCAGGAAGGACGCGGGATTGGCCTCGCCAACAAGATGCGGGCCTACAGCCTTCAGGATCAGGGCTTCGACACGGTCGAGGCCAATCACCGGCTGGGCTTCGAGGATGACGAGCGCGACTTCCGCATCGGCGCCGAGATCCTGAAGCGGCTGGGCTTTTCCTCGGTCCGGCTGTTGACCAACAATCCGCGCAAGATCGCGATGATGGAAGAGCACGGGGTCGAGGTGGCCGAGCGGGTGCCGCTGAAGGTGGGCGAGAGCGAGCATAACCGCGCCTATCTGGCGACCAAGGCGGCGAAGTCGGGGCATTTGCTATGACGGGCGTTGCGCTGAAGGCGCACCCTACGGACCTGGTGCTGAGCCGTGCCGGGGTCCGGTTCATGGGCCGGGTGTTTCCCTGCACCATCGGGCGGGGCGGGGTCGGCGCGGCCAAGCGCGAGGGCGACGGGGCGACCCCGGCGGGGGTGCATCGCATCGTGGCGGTGCTCTATCGTCCCGACCGGTTGGCGCCGCCGAACGGCTGGGCCCGGCCGATCCGGCCCGGCGATCTGTGGTCGGATGCCAGTGGCGCGGCGGGCTATAACAGCCTGGTCCGGGTGCCCTACCCGCACAGCGCCGAGACGATGCGGCGGGGCGACCGGCTTTACGATCTGGTGCTGGTTACCGACTGGAACTGGCCCGAGGCGGCGCCCGGCAGGGGCTCGGCCATCTTCCTGCATCGCTGGCGGCGGCCCGGCTTTGCGACCGAGGGCTGCGTCGCCTTCGCGCCGGCGCATCTGCGCTGGATCGCCGAGCGGATCGTGCCCGGCACGCGGCTGATCGTGCCGCCGGGGATGGTGGGTTAGCACCCACCCTACGGCGTTACTCGGGGTATTTGCGGCGGGCCTTGGCGGTGGCGAGCGTGGTGTTGCCGTGCTTGGCCGTGACCGTCCATTCATAGGTATGAACGCCCGAGGGCGGGCAGGGGCTTTTGTATTTGAAGACGCCCGAGGGGATCTTGCCGTTTCCGGCCATCTGCACCTTCACCGTCCCGCCGCCGTGGTTATAGGACGGCACGTCGAGATCCTTCAGCTTGAAGGTGATCTTGTCGGTGCCCTTCGGCACGCCCCTCAGAACGAATTCGGGGTTGGGCACGGTGTTCGGGCGGCCGCTGGTGCAGCGCGGGATAGCCCCCCAGGAAAAGCCGAGCGTCATGTCGGCCGCGACCGGGCTGGCGGCAAGAAGGCTGGCGGCAAGGGTGGCAGAGGCAAAGGGTTTCATCGGCGATATCCTGTTCTGAAAGAAATTGCACCGATCATGACCGCGAGAGGGGCCCGGGATCAAGCCCGGGCTGTCGCGGCGCCTATGCCGGCACGCGCTCGCCGAAGATGGCCGAGCCGACGCGGATATGGGTGGCGCCCAGCGCGATGGCGGTCTCGAAATCGTCGCTCATCCCCATCGACAGGCCGGCAAGCCCGTTGCGCGCGGCGATCTTGCCCAGAAGGGCGAAATGCAGGGCCGGTTCCTCGCCCACCGGCGGGATGCACATCAGGCCCCTGACGGGCAGGTCCATCGCCTTGCACTCGGCGATGAAGCCATCGGCCTCGGCGGGGAGGATGCCGGCCTTCTGCGGCTCTTCCCCGGTATTGACCTGAATGAAGAGATCGGGACAGCGGCCGTCCTCTTGCGCGATGCGGGCGATGGCCTGCGCGAGCTTGGGGCGATCCACCGAATGGATCGCCTCGAACAGGCCGAAGGCCTGACGGGTCTTGTTGGTCTGCAACGGGCCGATCAGATGGACCTGGACGCCGTCATAGGCTTCGCGGAACCCGGGCCATTTGCCGGCGGCCTCCTGCACGCGATTCTCGCCGAAGAGGCGCTGACCTTCGTCCAGCACGGCGCGGACGCGTTCGTCGGGCTGGACCTTGGAAACGGCGATCAGCTGGACCGAGCCGGCGGGCCGGTTTGCGGCGGCTTCGGCTTTGGCGATGCGGGCCTTGATATCGGCAAGAGGCATGATGTGTTCCTTCTGTCTGGCCGAGCTGTCTGGCCCGAGGAAAACACCATCGCGGGGCAAAAGAAAAGGGCAGGTCCGAAGACCTGCCCTTCCCTTTTCGTGTGTTTCGACTTCTGGGATCAGAAGTTGAAGCGAACACCCAGATCGTAAGCGGTGTAGCCGCCGGTCCAGTTGGTGTCGTCGCGGGTCACACCAGCTTCCAGCGATGCGCCGCCGCCCAGGCTGTGCGACACGCCCAGACCGTAGGTTTCGCCGCCGAGAGCGCCGTCTTCCGAGGTGACGAATGCGTCAACGCGGGTTGCTGCGCCGACTTCGACCTGGCCATAGATGCCGAACTTGCCGATGCCGTTGTTGTCAGCATAGGCGAGGCCGATGTTTGCCGGGCCGATCTTGCCGCCAACGGTCACGATGGTCTTGTCCAGAGCCGAACCGGTTGCGTCTTGCATTGCCAGGGCAACGGTCCAGTCG
Source organism: Paracoccaceae bacterium (assembly GCA_041397165.1). Classification (GTDB taxonomy): domain Bacteria; phylum Pseudomonadota; class Alphaproteobacteria; order Rhodobacterales; family Rhodobacteraceae; genus JAWKXE01. The sequence goes on from JAWKXE010000011.1 coordinate 26,249, forward strand.
TTGAAGCTGTACGACACGTGAGCAGCGAGACGCTCGACGTTGGTCAGCGGGGTCTGCGAGTACGACAGGTGAGCACCGAAGTCACCGGCCGAGTAGATCAGTTCGACGCCGTTACGGGTCGAGGCGCCAGCGCCACCCGACGAGAAGGCATCCCAGCCCCAGTAGCCAGCACCGGCGGTGTTGGTAACCAGGTTCGAGAAGCCCATACCCGAGAGGCCGATGCCCGACGACTGGGTGTTCATGTACAGGCCGGGCATGAATTCGATGGCGCCGTTGATGTTACCAACGCCCAGCTCGAAGCCGCCAGCTTTGGCGTAGAAACGGGCTGCGTTGAAGGTGTTGATGGTGCCGCCGGTGCCGTTCAGGCCGTCAAACACCGGGTCGGTGCCGGCGCTGCCGTTGAACGAAGAGGCCTGATAGCGCAGGCGTGCGCCGAAGGTGATGCCGTTGTCGGCTTCGGTCGACATATCGATCTGCAGGCGGATACGCGAATAAACGCCGGTGTTCGAGAAGCCGACACCGTCCGTCGACGCCATACCGAAGCGGCCATAGCCGCTGAACGACACGTCAGCTGCTGCGACGCCAGCGGTGGCGACGAGAGCGGTCGTTGCGAAGAGGATCTTTTTCATGAGTTTTCCCTCGGTTTTCCAGTCATGCGCCCAAAGCGGCTTATCCGCCTTGGGTATATGGCACTCTCTCGCTCCAAACGGGGGGGCATTGCAAGCGCGTGAGCGGGAGCCGGTTTTTTGATGGCGAGATTGGTGCAGCAATGCCACACATTGCGCGGCCCCCTTGGGGATAAGGGCCCGCAGGCCCGGTATTGCGCTGCGCAAAGGGCGCGATTTCGGCCCTTGCGGCCGCATCCGCGCCCGCCGCCCCCCTTCCGGACGACACGATACCGGAGATTCAGGGAATCGCCTGAAAGAGAAAACCTTGCCCCGCGCGCGGGGCTTGTTTAGGAGAGGAGAGAAAGAGCAGGATCGGGTGGGTCACATGCGTGCCATGAGCGGATTCAAATTCATCGCAGCCGGATTGGTCGCGTTTTCCCTGGCGTCGTGCGGCGGGAGCGCGACGGGATCGCTTGGGAATGTCGGGTTCCGTGGGGCGCAGGACGCGGTGGACACCGAGGATCAGGAGGCCAAGCCCGTCATCGAGGGGCGCGAGGGGATGAGCACCGAGGGCCAGACCTCGATCTGGGACCTGTTCAAGCGCAAGGATACCGGCACCACGGTGAAGGTGAACCGCTATCTGTGGAATGCCTCGCTCGATGTGCTGAACTTCCTGCCGATCCAGTCGGTCGATCCGTTCACCGGCGTGATCGTGATGGGATACGGTACCCCGCCGGGCGGCGGCAAGGCCTATCGCGCCACCGTCTATATCAAGGACCCGGCGCTGGACGCGCGGTCGCTGAACGTGGCGCTGGCCACTCGCGGTGGGCCGGTGGCGGAAGGCACCCAGCGGGCCGTCGAGGACGCCATCCTGAACCGCGCCCGGCAGCTGCGCATCGCCGACAAGAAGTACTGAGGCCGGGAGCCGGGCAGATTGCCCGCCCTTCCGGTTTGCGCCAGCCTTGGCAGTGCCGGGGTGAACCCCGGCCTACCCTGGCCGGAACATGGCGTCGCGCCACGACCCGTAGGCCGGGGTTCACCCCGGCCCCCGCCCGGGGCGCAAATTCTCAGATGCAGGGCGAACCCATCGGCGAAGGCGGCATCGCGGCCAGATCGCTGACCCATTTCAACTGTCGCGGCAGGCACATCTTCTGCAGGTCGTAATGGCTGACCACATGGCTGCGCGCCGCCTGGCCCAGCCGCGCCCGCGCCTGCGGATCGTCGAGCAGCGCCGAGACCTCGGCCACCAGCGCATCGCCATCGAAGAAATCGACCAGCCGGCCGGTTTCGTCATGGGTGATGAGTTCCCGCACCGGCGCGGTGTCCGAGGCGACGATGGCGCCCTCGCAGCTCATCGTCTCGAACAGCGACCAGCTGAGGACGAAGGGATAGGTCAGATAGACATGCACCCGGCTGACCTGCAGCAGCGACACGAACCGGTCATAGGGGATGCGGCCGAGGAAATGCACCCTTTCCCAGTTCGGCGTCGGGATCTGGCCGCGCACCTCGTCGATGAAGATCTGTTTCCAGGTCCGGCCCTTGGGCGGCCGCGCGCCATAGGAGGTCTCGTCCCCGCCGACGATCAGCACCCGCGCGTTCGGGCGTTCCTTCAACAGCCGCGGCAGGGCGCGCATGAAGATGTGATAGCCGCGATAGGGTTCGAGGTTGCGGTTGACGAAAGTGATGATCTCATCCTCGCGGCTGAGCGTCGGGCCGCCGTCGAGCGCAAAGCTCACATCCGGTTTCGCCACCAGCTGATCGGTGCGAATCCCGTCGAAGCAGACGGTGATCCTGTCGCGGAAGCTGGGCGGGAAGGTATCGGCCTGGAACCTCGTGGGCGAAATGCCGGCATCGCCCATGGCAAAGCTGAGGTGGTTGTTGACGTTCTTCATCCGAAGCCGCAGCGGCTCGGTCACTTCGGTCTTGGGCTGGAACTCGGGGTCGAAGCCGGTATGGGGATAGTCGGACTGGTGATAGAGCTCGCAATAGAGCCCGACGCGCGCCTCGGGCCAGACATCCTTGAGGAAGAGCGATTCCCCCCAGCCGGGATGGGCCAGGATCACGTCCGGGCTGAAACCCTGGTCGCGCAGGGCCCGGGCGGCGTGAAAGCACGATTCGGCGCGGGTGATCTTGGTATCGAGATCCACCAGCCAGGGATGCACCGCCTGCCCCGACGAGCGCCCGACCTTGTAGGGCAGGACCTGAACGCCGTTCCACTTCACCGGCTTGTCCACCCTCAGCGTCAGCGCCACGCATTGATGCCCCTGCGCCGCCAGCGTCGGCGCCAGGTGCTTGTATTGCCCGGGGAAGTTCTGATGGATGAACAGGATTTTCATGTCTTACCTCGACCCGACCGCGCCCCGGCCCTTTTATAGCGCCAGAATTCGCCTTGCCCAGAGGGCTGCGGCCCGATTGCGCTCTGGACCATCGGCCTCGTGCGCCCTATCACCGCTGGCAACAGTTCGACATGCCAGACGGGTAAGACAAGATGAGCCGCTATTCCGCCGCCGAGATCGAAAGCAAATGGCAGGAGGCCTGGGACAAGGCCGGGATCTTCCGTGCCGTGCGTTCGGCCGACAAGCCGAAATACTATGTGCTGGAGATGTTTCCCTATCCGTCGGGGCGCATCCATATGGGCCATGTGCGCAACTATACCATGGGCGACGTGATCGCGCGCTACAAGCTCAGCAACGGCTTCAACGTGCTGCATCCGATGGGCTGGGACGCCTTCGGGATGCCGGCCGAAAACGCCGCGATGGCGTCGGGCGGGCATCCGAAGGACTGGACCTATAACAACATCGCCGACATGCGCGGGCAGATGAAGCCGCTGGGCCTGAGCATCGATTGGAGCCGCGAATTTGCCACCTGCGACCCGGAATAATACGGCCAGCAGCAGGCGCTGTTCCTCGACTTTCTCGACAAGGGTCTGGTCTATCGCAAGAACGCGGTGGTCAACTGGGACCCGGTCGACATGACCGTTCTGGCCAACGAACAGGTGATCGACGGCAAGGGCTGGCGCTCGGGCGCCGAGGTCGAGCGGCGCGAGCTGACGCAATGGTTCTTCAAGATTTCGGATTTCTCCGAAGAGCTGCTGGACGCGCTGGAGGGGCTGGAGAACTGGCCCGCCAAGGTGCGACTGATGCAGGAAAACTGGATCGGCCGGTCGCGGGGACTGCAATTCAGCTTCGACCGGGTGGACGGGGGCGAGCCGATCACCGTCTATACCACCCGGCCCGATACGCTGATGGGGGCCTCCTTCGTGGGCATTTCGCCCGATCACCCGATTGCCAAGGCGATGGAGGGCGACCCCAAGGTCGCGGAGTTCCTGATCGAGGCGCGCAAGGGCGGCACCACCGAAGAGGCGATCGAGACGGCGCCCAAGCTGGGGCTGGATACCGGCATCCGGGTCAAGCACCCGCTGAACCCGGATTGGGAACTGCCGGTCTGGATCGCCAATTTCATCTTGATGGATTACGGCACCGGCGCGATCTTCGGCTGCCCGGCGCATGACCAGCGCGACCTGGATTTCTGCCGCAAATACGACCTGCCCGTCATCGACACCTTCTTTGCGCTCGAGGGTGGCAAGCCGGTGGAAAACGAGGCCTTCGTGCCGCCGAAGACCGAGAAGGTGAAATGGGTCGACCATTTCGCCGGGCTCGACGTGGCCACCGGGCAGGACGCCATCGACGCCACGATCGATTTCGCCGAAGCCAAGGGCTGGGGTACCGGCGTGACCAAGTTCCGCCTGCGCGACTGGGGGCTGAGCCGGCAACGCTATTGGGGTTGCCCGATTCCGGTGGTGCATTGCGAAAGCTGCGGCGTGGTGCCCGAGAAGAAGGAAAACCTGCCCGTCCGCCTGCCCGACGATGTCAGCTTCGACGTGCCCGGCAACCCGCTGGACCGGCACCCGACCTGGCGCGATTGCGCCTGCCCGAAATGTGGCAAGCCGGCGAAGCGCGAGACCGACACGATGGACACTTTCGTCGATTCGAGCTGGTATTTCGCCCGCTTCACCGCGCCCCGCGCGACGACGCCGACGGTGATGGAGGACGCCGAATACTGGATGAATGTCGACCAGTATATCGGCGGCATCGAACACGCGATCCTGCACCTGCTCTATTCCCGCTTCTTTGCGCGCGCGATGCATATCTGCGGCCACCTGCCGGCCAAGTCGAAGGAGCCGTTCGATGCGCTCTTCACCCAAGGCATGGTGACGCACGCGATCTTCCAGACCCGGGGCAAGGACGGCCGGCCGGTCTATCATTTCCCCGAGGATGTCGATCTGCGCGACGGCAAAGGGTTCCTCGAGGACGGCACCGAGGTCGAGATCATCCCCTCGGCCAAGATGTCGAAATCGAAGATGAACGTGGTCGACCCGCTGAACATCATCTCGTCCTTCGGGGCCGATACCGCGCGCTGGTTCGTGCTGAGCGACTCGCCCCCGGAACGCGACGTGGAATGGACCGCCTCCGGCGCCGAGGCCGCGCATCGCCACCTGGGCCGGGTCTATCGCATCGCGGCCGAGGCCGCCGCCTCCGAGGCGCCGGCGCAAGCGGGCGACGAGGCGCTCTTGCGCGAGATGCACAAATGCATCCATGACGTGACCATGGGCGTCGAAAGCTTCGGCTTCAACGCCGCCATCGCCAAGCTCTATGCCTTCACCAACACGCTGCAGAAGGCCGAAGCGGGCTCGCAAGCCAGGCGCCAGGCGGCCAAGGTGCTGGCCCAGCTGATGAGCCCGATGACGCCGCACCTGTCGGAAGACCTGTGGCAGATGCTGGGCGGCGAGGGCCTGGTTGCCACCGCGCCCTGGCCCAAACCGGACCCGGCGATGCTGATCGACGACACCGTCACCCTGCCGATCCAGGTCAACGGCAAGCGCCGGGCGGAAATCAGCGTGCCGAAGGAGATGTCGAAGGACGAGATTGAAAAGCTGGTCCTGGCGCACGATGCTGTGCAGAAGGCGCTGAATGGCGGGGCGCCGAAGAAGCTGATCGTGGTGCCCGGGCGGATCGTGAATGTGGTTGTCTGACAGACGAAACTTCCTGCTGGGCGCATTGGCCCTGACAGGCTGCGGCTTTACCCCGGTCTATGGCCCGGGGGGCGGCGGCAACCGTCTGATGAACCGCATCGCGGTGGACGAACCGGTCGATGGCGACAGCTATCTTCTGGTGCGCGCGCTCGAGGAACGGCTGGGCCGGGCCGATGCCGCGGCCTATGGCCTCTCGCTGGCGCTCGACGTGAAGCAGGAACGCATGGCCATCGCCGCCAACAACATCACCACCCGCTTCAACGTCATCGGCAAGGCGACCTGGGCGCTGCGCGATCTGGGCGACGGCAAGGTGGTGCTGAGCGGCACGGCCGACAGCTTCTCGGGCTATTCCGCCACCGGATCGACGGCGGCGACCCAGACGGCGGAACGCGATGCCCATGCAAGGCTGATGTCGATCCTGGCCGATCAGATCACCGCCCGGCTGATGGCCGGCGCGGCCGACCTGCCGACATGAAGCTGAGCCCCCGCGACGCGGCCGGGTATTTCAAGCGGCCCGACCCCGACAAGGCGGGGCTGTTGATCTATGGCGGCGATGCGATGCGGGTGGCGCTGAAGCGGCACGAGGTGATCGCCGCCCTGATCGGCCCCAAGGGCGACGAAGAGATGCGCCTGGCCCGCATCCCGGCGGGCGATCTGCGCAAGGACCCGGCGCTGCTGCTCGACGCGATCAAGGCGCAGAGCTTCTTTCCCGGCCCCCGCGTGGCCTTTGTCGAGGATGCGGGCGATGGCCAGGCCGATGTGATCACAAACGCGCTGGCCGACTGGGCCCCGGGCGACGCGCAGGTGATCGTGACCGCCGGATCGCTGAAGGCCTCATCGAAGCTGCGCAAGCTGTTCGAGGGCCATAAGGGGGCCTATGCCGTCGGGCTCTATGACGATCCGCCGGGCCGGGCCGAGATCGAGGATATGCTGAAAGAGGCCGGGTTAGAGACGGTTTCGGGCGATGCCATGGCCGCCCTGACGGCGCTGAGCCGCGAGGTGGGGCCGGGCGATCTGCGCCAGGTGATCGTCAAGCTGGGGCTCTACAAGCTGGACGATGCCAGCCCCGCCAGCGCCGAGGATGTGGCGGCCGTGGCCCCAAGCTCGACCGAGGCGGCGCTGGACGATGTGCTGAATATCGTGGCCGAGGGCCGCGCCGGCGAGATCGGGCCGGTGATGGGCCGGCTGGAATCGCAGGGCGTGCAGGCGGTTGGGCTGTGCATCGGGGCGATGCGGCATTTCCGCGTGCTCTATACCGTGGCCAGCGATCCGGGCGGCGCGGGGCAGGGCATCGGCAAACTGCGCCCGCCGGTCTTCGGACCGCGCCGCGACCGGATCCTGCGCCAGGCCCAGGCCTGGGGCGCCCGCAAGCTGGAAACCGCGCTGGGCATCCTGACCGATACCGACCTCGCCCTGCGCAGCGCCGGGCAGCGGGCGCCGGCGATGGCGCTGGTCGAACGCAGCCTGATCCGTCTGGCGATGCTGAGCCAGGCGCGGTGACGGCGGACGGGCGGTGGGTTGAAAACCCACCCTACGGCCCGCGCGCGGCAGCGTGACGTTCGGTTCCCACTGGCAAGGCGGCCAAGGTTGCGCGATGCTGAGCGCGCAACGGGACAGGAGGAAACCGCCATGTATGAAGTGATCGGGAATGTGCAGAGCCGGGCGTTCCGGGTGATGTGGATGCTGGAAGAGCTGGGGCAGGAGTACTCGCACGCGCCGGAAAAGCCGCGCTCGGAGCTGGTCTCCTCGCTGAACCCATCGGGCAAGATTCCGGTCTTCAAGGACGGCGACGCGGTGCTGACCGATTCGACGGCGATCATCACCTATCTGGCCGACAAGCATGGGCAATTCACCCATGCCTGCGGCACCATCGCCCGCGCCCGCCAGGACGGGCTGACGCATCAGATCCTCGACGAGATCGACTCGGTCCTCTGGGTCGCCGCGCGGCATACCTTCGTGCTGCCCGAGGACAAGCGCGTGCCGCAGGTCAAGGACAGCCTGCGCTGGGAATTCGACGCCCATGTCGCGCGCATCGCCGACCGGCTGGAAGGGCCGTTCCTGATGGGCGAGACGATGACCGTGCCCGATATCATCCTGACCCATTGCCTGAACTGGGCCTATGCCGCCAAGTTCACCTATGAGCAGGAAAACCTCTTGGCCTATGCAAAGGCGATGCGCGGCCGCGAGGCGTTCAGGCGCGCCCTGGGGAAATAGCGAGGCGCGCACGCAAGGGCGCGACGAGCGGTGCGCTTGTCCACCCTTGCGGGCGGCCTCGCGGGGAAAGGTGCGGAATGCGGCTCTATTACACCCCGAACTCGCCCTATGCCCGCATCGCCCGGGTGGCGGCGCGCGAAAGCGGGCTGATCGCGCGGATCGAGGAAATCGAGGCCAGAACGCGCGAAGCCGGCACGCCGCATTTCCAGGTCACGCCGCTGGCGCGGGTGCCGGTTCTGGTCGACGGCGCGGTCACGCTGGCCGATACGCGCGACATCTGCGGCTATTTCGACGAGCTGACGGGCACGGCGCGGTGGCTGCCCAGGGAAGACCCGCAGGCCCGTTATCTGCGCCATGTCGCGGCCGGGTTCCTGGACGGCGTGGCCGTCTGGCTGCGCGAGAATGCCCGGCCCCCGGGCCAGCGGTCCGACCCGGTGATGCGCTATGAAGAGCATCGCGCCGAGCGGATATTGGCCTTTTTAGAGACGCATTTCAGCGCCGAGGATGCCGCCGGCTTCACCGCCCTGGCGCTGGCCTGCGCGGTCGGGATCGCCCGCGATCGCGGCATGGGCGGCGGTTGGCGGGCCCTTGCGCCACGGGTCCTGGACTGGGCGGAGCGCCGCGCAGAGGCGCCTGCGATGCGCGACACCGTCTTCTTGCCGTCATTGCCATCGCCCCCCGCGGGGTGATAGCCCGGATGGCAACGAAGGGGGCGCCATGGGCACGCAGTATTTCGTCGTGGGATCGGGGTCGATCGGACGGCGGCATCACGACAATCTGACCGCGCTGGGCGCCGAGGCGCATCTGCTGGGCTGGCGCGGGCTGGATAGGGCCACGCTCGAGGCGCTGCTGGCCGGCGCCGGGCAGGCGGCGATGGTGATCGCCACCGCCACGCAGATCCGGGCCGAGCTGATCGAGCTTTGCGGCCGGCTGGGGGTGCCCTTCTATGTCGAAAAGCCGCTGGCCTTCCGGCGGGACGAGCTGAGCCGCATCGAGGCCGCCGCCGCGCCGGTGGCGCGCCGCTCGATGGTCGGCTTCATGATGCGCTATCACCCCGCCCTGCGGGCGCTGCACGACGACCCGGTCGCAGCCTATGATTTCCGCATGGAGATCGGCCATGACGTGCGGCAATGGCGGCAGAACTGGCGTTTCGGCGACAGCTATGCCGCGCGGGCCGAGGGTGGCGGCGTGCTGCTCGACCTCTGCCACGAGCTGGACATGGCGCAGGTGCTGTTTCCGGGCGCGCGGCTGCAAGCGGTCGATTGCATCGGCCACGCCGATTTCCCCGATGTCGATTTCGCCACCACCGTGACGCTGGCGCAGGAGGGCGGCCCGGTGGGGACGGTGCGGATGGACTACCTGTCGCCCAAGAGCCTGCGGCGAACCCAGCTGCGCGGCCGGGGCGAGGTGCTGGACCTCGACTGGCTGGCGCCGCGCTGGAGCCGGTCGGACGGGCGCGACGAAGGCACGCGCGACTGGGCCTTCGAGCGCAACGACATGTTCCTTGGGATCATGGGCGATTTCATGGCGCTGGTCGAGGGGCGCGCGCCGTCGGGCAACCCCTTGATGCCGCGCTTCGACCGCGTCCAGGACAGTTGCAGATTGATCGCCGAAGCCTGGGAGGCGCGGGCGTTTCACGGCCATATCACGGGAGGATTCGCATGATCGTCGGCCATATCGGGGTGAGGAAGGGCTCGAAAGGCGGGCCCGGCAAGAATTTCCGCCCGCTTCTGGGCAAGCCGCTGATCGACTGGTCGCTGGAGCAGCTTCTGGCGCATCCAAGGGTCGACGCCGTCATCGTCTCGACCGATGACGAACGCATCTATGAACACGCCATCGCCAAGGGCTGCCTCGAGATGGGACTGCGGCCCGACCATCTGGCCACGGATTCGGCCGGCAAATGGGGCGTCTGGCAACATGCGCTGGGCAAGGCCGAGGAACTGGTGGGCGAGGTGACGGCGTTTCTCGACCTCGACTGCACCTCGCCCTTGCGCGACATGGGCGATATCGACGGCGCGCTGGATGCCTTCTTTGCCGAGACGCCGGACATGATCATGTCCTGCACCGAGGCGCGCAAGAACCCCTATTTCAACCTGGTCGAACCGGATGAGGCGGGCGCCTTGCGGATCTCGAAACCGCTGCCCGGCGGCGTGGTGGCGCGGCAGCAGGCGCCGACGGTGTGGGAGCACGCGGCCAGCACCTATGTCGTCGATCCGGCCTATCTGAAACGCTCGAAAGGGCTGTTCGAAGGCCGGGTTCTGCCCTATCTGATGCCGCCCGAGCGGTGCCTCGATATCGACAGCGAGCTGGATTTCCGGATCGTCGAATGCCTGATGAAGGAGCGGATGGATGGTTGATCAACTGAAGGGCCGGACGGTGTTCATCACCGGATCGGGGGGCGTTCTGGGCTCGACTTACGTGCGGCGGATGCTGGCCGAGGGCGCCCGCGTGGTGGCGACCGACCTGCCGGGCCACCGCGCCGATGCCCTGGTCGAGGCCTTCGGGCCGCATGAGCGATTCCGCTTCTACGATCTCGACGTAAGCGACGAACCGGCGGTCGAGGCGATCTTCCAGCGCGTCATGGGCGACGGCTGGGAGCCGAACGTGGTGCTGAACAACGCCGCCATCACCGGCGAGCTCTTGATGGGCAAGGGCAAGGGCTTTCCCGATTTCTGCGACACCACGGTCGAGGATTTCGAAAAGACGCTGCGCACCAACCTGACCGGCGCCTTCATGGTGGCGCGGCAGATGGACCGCGACATCGTGGGCAAATATCCCAGCACGCTGATCAACGTGGCCTCGATGTATGCCCTGAACGGCGCGCATCACCCGATTTACGAGGGGATGCCGTTCAAGAATTTCAGCGCCTATGGCGTGACCAAGGCGGGCATTCACGGGCTGACCGTGTGGCTGGCCGGCTATTGGGCCGGGCGTCAGGCGACGGTGAACACCATCGCCCCCGGCGCGGTCTTCAACGGCCATTCCGACGAGTTCCAGCGCCGCGTGGGCGAGCTGATCATGGCCGGCCGGATGTGCCAGCCCGACGAGATCGCCGATGTGATGCTGTTCCTGGCCAGCCCGCAGGCCGGGTATATGACCGGTCAGCTGGTGAATGTGGATGGCGGGTTTTCCGCCTGGTAAAGGGCGCGGCGGGGTGAACCCCGCCCTACAAGACCCGTAGGCCGGCGGGGTTCACCCCGGCATCCCCCCATGCCGCCAGCTTTCCAGCGCCGCCAGCGTTTTCTCCACCGCGCCGGCATGGCTGGCAAGGAAGGCGTCGATCTGCCCATGGTCGGGCAGATGCGGCTCTGACAAGGCCGAAGGCAGCTCTTCTGCGCCGATCTGGCGGGCGACGCCGGCGGCGATGGCCTCGACCGCGGGGTATTCGATGGTCCAGATCTCGGGTCCGACGATGACCGGCTTGCCCAGCGCCAGCGGCTCGATGATGTTATGCGACCCGCGCGGGTTGAAGCCGCCGCCGGCGACCGCGAAATCGCCCAGGGACAGATAGAAATACATCTCGCCCAGACTGTCGCCCAACAGGATATCGGGCGCTGCCGTCCGGATGGGCTGCAGGGTTTCGTCGAAAATCTCCGACCGGCGCGCGACGGATAGGCCGGCGGCCGCAAGCTTGCCCGCGACGATGTCGAACCGTTCCGGCGCCCGGGGAACGAAGACGAAAACCGGCTTGTTAGAGACGGATTCCAGCGCACTGGGAGGTGGCTGCGATGAACAGGTCCTCCTCCCATTCCACCACCGAGGCGAGGGTGATCACCGGCCGTTCGCCCGCCAGCAGGACCCGGGCGCGGGCGGCCGCGTCCAGCTGCGCTTGCGGGATCGGCTGTTCGAACCGCATCTCGCCGGTGACGGCGATGCGGTTCTGGCCCAGGGCGCGGAATCTCTCGGCCTGCAGGCCGGATTTCACCATCGCCCCGGCGAAGCCCGGCACCAGCAGGGCGGGCGACAGGGCGCGGGTCTTGTCGCGCTCGAAGCTCTTCACCGGGTATTGGCCATTGCAGAGATAGAGCGGCACGCCGGCGCGGCGCGCGGCCGTTATCATGCCGGGCCAGAATTCGACCTCCATCACCAGGCCCAGCCGCGGCCGGAAGGCACGGAAGAAACGGCGGAAGGCCAGGCCATAGTCGAACGGCACATAGACCGCCGACAGCCGGCCCGCGGCGATGTCCGTGCCGAAGGTGCGTTCCGCCTCGCGCAGGCCGGCGGGGGTGAAATGGGTGGTGACCACATGCTCGCCCCGGCCCAGGAAGGCCCGGATCAGCGGCACGGCCGAGCGCAGCTCGCCGATCGACACGGCGTGAACCCAGACATGGCCGTCCTCGTGGCGTCGGTGAAAGCCGAAGCGCTGCCCCAGACGCTGGCGATAAAGCGGATCGCGTCGGCCGCGCGACCACAGATAGGCCAGGATTGCAGGCATCCCCAGCAGCCAGGCCAGCCGCCAGGCGATCAGGAACAGGCGCAGTCTGAACGGGGGATGCCAGGAGGGAATATCGGCCAAGGGGTGCCTGCCTAGAGAAGCTCGAGGAGCTTTTGGCACAAATGATCCAGCCGGTCCATATTGGCGCGGGTCAGGGCCGTGGCCCGTCCGGCCAGCGCGGCCAGGTCCGCATCGGTCAGCAGGCGGGCCAGCTCGTCCGGTCTTGCGACCGGTCTCGCGGCATCCGCGCTATCCAATGCGGCGTAATCGGCGGCGAAATTCGCGGTGCGCGGTCCGTGCAGGATGGCACAGCCCAGCTGCGCCGCCTCCCACGGGTTATGGCCTTCGACCGCGCCCAGGGTGCCGCCGATGAAGGCGGCGGGGGCGAGGCGATAAAAGAGGCCCAGCTCGCCGAACGTGTCGGCCAGATAGACCTGGGTCCGGGCCGTCACGGGCTCGGCCGCGCCGCGCCGCGCCACGCTCAGCCCGGCGGCGCCGATGGCGGTCAGGACATCGCCCGCCCGGTCCGGATAGCGCGGCGCGAGGACGAGGAGCGCGTCGGGCCGGCTCTTCAGCAGCAGCGCATGGGCGGCCAGCGCCAGCGCCTCGTCCTCGGGGTGGGTCGAGGCGGCCAGCCAGAGCGGCCGGTCGCCGATCTGCGTCGCAAGCGCAGCCCGGTCCTCGGGCGCGTCGGCCAGCGGCGGGGCGGCGGGCTTCAGCGATCCGTCCTTCGCCACCAGGGGCGCCCCCAGCGCGGCCAGGTTGGCCGCCGTGCCCTCGTCCTGGGCCGAGATCAGCGCGAAGCGCGGCAGGATATCGCGATAGAGCGCCGCGCCCCGCTGCCGCCGCCTAAAGGCCGCATCATTCATCCGGGCATTGACCAGCGCCAGCGGCACCCCCGCCCGGTCGGTCCGCAAGACCAGCCCCGGCCACAGCTCCTGCTCGGCCCAGATCGACAGGTCGGGCCGCCAATGCGCCAGGAACCGCCGCGCCGGCCCGGGCGCGTCGAGCGGCGCGAACTGATGGATCGTGCGGGGCGGCAGATTGCGCCCGAATACCTCGGCCGAGGCACGGGTGTTCGAGGTCACGAGGAACCATAGATCAGGCTCTGACAAGGCCAAACGCGCAATCAGCCCGCGCAACGCCAACACCTCGCCCAGCCCTACGGCATGGAGCCAGACCAGCCGCCCCTCGGGCCGTGGCGCCAGGCCCGCCCCAGCTTCTCGCGCCAGCGCGCCGGGTCTTCCTTGCCGCGCTGCAAACGTCGCTTCAGCACCAAAGGCAACACCGGCTGCAACAGCCAGGTCAGCCCCATCCAGAGACGCAGCGCAAACCCCGGGCCCCGTGCCTTACCCGGCATCGGCCCCTGGTCCGTTCTTCATCTGACCATAAATATCCCGGGGGGTCTGGGGGGCAGCGCCCCCCAGGGCCTGCGTGGCCCGAACGCAATCGAACCTGCGCGCGTCAGCGCTCGACTGGACCTGGCCGCGCTCAGGCATGGTCGTGAAACTGCTTCTGCAGCGACCGGGCCCAGAAACCGGGATCGGCCAGCACCTCGACGAACCGCGCCGCCGCATTGCCTTCGCCGAAGGCGGCATCGCGCGGGTGGCGCTTGCCCCATTGATCGCGCAGGAAGGCCGCGATCACATCCGCATCCGTTGCCTCGCAGGCGGTGATCGAGGCCCCGTCCGAGCGGTTGTTCTGCCGCGTCCCGATATCGAGCGAGGGGATGCCCAGGAACGGCGCCTCGCGCACCCCGGCGCTGGAATTGCCGACGATGCAGGCCGCGTGCTTCATCGCCTCGGAGAAATGCGCGAAGCGCATCGACGGGATGGCGCGGAAGCGCGATTTCGGCAGCCTCTCGATCGCCGACATGATGTCTTCGGACCCCGGATCGTTATTCGGCAGGATCACCACGAAATTGTGCCCCGACGTCTCTAACACGGCGAAAAACGCCGCTGCCTGGCTGCCCATGGTCTCCGCCTCGGAGGTCACGGGGTGAAACGTGCAGATGCCGAAATCCTCGAACGGGATGTCGTAATGCGCCCGCACCTTTTCGATCGAGACACCGCTGTCGCGGGAATGGAAATCCAGCTCGGGCGAGCCGATGGCGTGGATCGCCTCGCGCGGTTCGCCCAGGGTCATGACCCGGCGGGCGGCGGCCTCGGACGAGACGAAATGGCAATAGGCCAGCTTGGTGTTGCAGTGCCGAAACAGCTCGTCGATGGTGCCCGAGACCTCGCCGCCCTCGATATGGGCGCAGCGCACGTAATTGGTGGCGCAGACCAGCGCGCAGGCCAGCGCCTCGACCCGGTCGCCATGCACCACCACCAGATCGGGGCGGTGTTCGGCGACGAAATCGGAAAACCCCAGCACGGTCTTGGCCAGCACCATGTCCTGCGGGTCGCCGATCCGCTGGTTGAGGAATTCGTGCACCGTCACGCCCGGGGTGCGGTGCACCTCGATCTTGGTCAGCCCATAGCGGTCGAGCATGTGCATCCCGGTGACGAAGAACGAAACCTCGTGCCCGGCGTCGCGGGCGGCCAGCGCCAGCGGTTCGATCTTGCCGAAATCGGCGCGGGTGCCGGTAACGAAGAGAAGGCGTTTTTTCATTGCGGTCCCGGTATTGCCACTGGGGGATGATATGGACAGATCGGGCGTCAATGTCTAGGCAGAGGCCGGTTCAACCGCGAAAGGCACCCCGCGATGGCAGATGACCGGATCGTGCTCTGCATGAAATGGGGAACGCTGTTTCCGCCCGATTACGTGAACGTGCTCTATAACGCCTGCCGGGGGGCGATCACCGGGCCGTTCCGCTTCGTCTGCCTGACCGACGACGCGACAGGCTTCGCGGAGGGGATCGAGGCGCTGCCGATCCCGGAAATCGGCCTCGCCCCGGACGAATGGTATACCTCGGGCGTCTGGCCCAAGCTGGCGCTTTACGTGGCCGATTTGCACGGGTTGAAAGGGCGGTGCCTCTTCATCGACCTCGACATGGTGGTGCTGCGCGGGCTGGACGAGATGTTCGCGCACAAGGCCGAGTTCATCGGCATCGACGTGGGCGCGGCCTGGCGCCCGGGCCGCGAGGGCAGCCGCCCGCCCGAGCTGGGCACCGGCGTCTTTGCCTTCGACATTGGCGGGCAGGCGCAGATCCTGCGCGCCTTCCAGGCCGACAAGCCGGGCGCGCTGAAGCGGTTCCGCAACGAGCAGGATTTCGTCGCCGCCCATGCGCAGGGTCTGGAGTTCTGGCCCGAGGGCTGGGTGCCCAGCTTCAAGCGCTGGCTGCGCCGGCCCATCGGGCTCGACCTGCTCCTGCCGCCGAAGGAGCCGCCCGAAACGGCCAGGATCGTCGCTTTCCACGGCGATCCGCGGCCCATCGCCCTGGTGCCCGAAAGGGCCGGCTTCGGGACCGCTTCCCGCATATGGGCCATGGCCAGGTGGGCTGGGTGCGCGATTACTGGGTCGGGAATGGCGGCCGGATGCCGCCGTTCGATTAGAGCCTAACCCTGCGCCGCAAGCCCGTCGCGCCAGTCGGACGGATAGCCGAAATTGGCGAAATCGCGGGCATAGAGGCGGCGCAGCTTCTCCTCGACCGTGGCGTCATAGAACTGCCCTCAGCGCGCCCGAGCGCCCCTTGGTCGGCCGTGCATGGGGCAGGTCGAGCGCCGGCAGGCCGAGGCGCTGAACCAGCGCCGCCACGTCCTGCGACAGGGTCTCGAAATGCAAGCGGTCGGGCACGATGAGGCGGCCCGACTCCATCGTCGAGAAACCCGGTCTGATCGCCGATGGTGGCAAAGGGCGGCATCGCGAGACAGCGCCGGGGACGCAGGCTGAAGTCGAGGTAATCGCCGAAGGACATGGCCGAAAACGCCCGCGCGACCCGGGGTTTCGGGAACTCGCGCAGATAGGTGTAATGCGACACCGCGTGGTCGAACGGGTTCCGGATGACGGAGAACACCCGGTAACCGGCAAAACGCTCGGGCCCGAAGGCGCGCAGCACATGCGCCGCGGTGTCGTGCGAGCGGAAGAAGGCGCGCGCCGGGTCCTGCCTCAGCCCCAGCTTGCGGGCGATGCGCCGCGCCCGGGTGCCCGGCGCCTCCTGGCAATAGGGCGTCAGCACCTGCGCCAGCGATGTCCCCGCCGTCTTGGGGATGTGGACGAAGACGAACCTATGGCTGTGCGAGATCAGCATCAGCCAAGGTCGCTCCACTTCAGTTGCTGGTTGCGCTTGACGGCCTGGGTCAGCACCCGGCCCACCACCTTGTCGAAGTCATAGCCCGCGATCTCGCCCGAGCCGGGACGGCGGGCCCAGATGTCTTCCTCGCGGATCGTATGGCCGGCGGGCAGGTCGGCATCGGCCACCACCGAGGCGCGGGCGAAGCGATAGACGTCTTCCTCCGGGCCGGTGCGTTTCTTGTCGTTATTGGCGGCGATCCAGATTTCGCGCGAGCGGTCGATCAGCAGGCGCAGTTCGGCCGGGTCCATCGAACAGGAAATATCCGGCCCCTTGCGGTAGCGCGTGTCGGTATAGTGGCGTTCGAGGATGACGCCCCCAGCGCCACCGAGGCCAGCGCCATTTCCGGGCCGATGGAATGGTCCGAGAAGCCGACGACCGCGTTGGGGAAGGCCGCTTTCAGCTCGGTTACGCCTTAGAGACACGATCTCGGCCGGCGACGGGTAGAGGTTGGTGCATTCCAGCAGGGCATAGTCGACCCCGGCCTCTTCCAGAATGGCCACGCTGGCGCGCATCGTCTCGATGGTCTGCATGCCGGTCGACAGGATCACCGGCTTGCCCTTCCCGGCGATATGGCGAATGAGCGGCAGGTTGTCGGCCTCTCCGCTGCCGATCTTGTAGGCGGGCACATCGAGCGTTTCGAGGAAATCGCAGGCGGCGCGCGAGAAGGGCGTCGAAATCCAGATCATCCCGAGGCTTTCGGTATACCGTTTCAGCTCGGCCTCGTCCTCGCGGCCCAGGGCGCATTGCTCCATGACGTGCCAGATCGAGACATCGGCATTGGGCGGGAAGATCTCCTTGGCCTCGTCGGTCATCTCGTCTTCGACGATATGGGTCTGGTGCTTGATCATCTCGCAGCCCGCGCCGGCGGCGAGGCGGACCATCTCTTTCGCAACCTCGAGCGAGCCGCCGTGGTTGATGCCGATCTCGGCGATGACGAGCGGCGGCTGGCCGGGGCCGATTTCGCGGTGGGCGATCTTCATGTCTGGGCCTCCTCGGGCGGGTTGATCTCTTTCCAGCGGTTATGGAACCACAGCCATTGGCCCATGTTCTGGCGCACCTGGGCTTCGAGACTGTCGTTCAGCGCCTGGGTCATCTCTGCCGGTGTGGTGTGGGCGACGGGCGCCTCCAGCACGGCGCGGAAGGACAGGCCGTCGGGCTGGCGGATGGCATAGCAGGGCACCACGGTGGCGTTGTATTTCAGCGCCAGCTCGGCGAAGGAGAGCGCGGTATAGGCCTTGTGGCCGAAGAAGTTGAGCGCCACGCCGTTGTTGAGCCGCTGGTCGATCAGCACGGCCAGCGTGTTGCCCGATTTCAGAAAGCGCATCATCTCGGCCATGCCGCGGCGGCCACGGGAAAACAGCGGCTGACCGATCTGCGAGATGCGGTCGATATAGATGTCATTGAGCGGTGCGATGTTCAGCGGGCGATAGATGCCGCCGACCTGGAAACCGCGGGCGATGATGCCGGCGCGGACCACGTCGTAATTGCCGAAATGGCCGGAAACGAGGATCGAGGGCCGGCCCTCGGCCCGGGCCTGTTCCAGCGCGGCAAGGCCGGGGCCTTCGAGCGTGGTGGCCCGCGCGATGGGCAGGAAATCGGCCGCAGAGAACAGCTCGGCCAGGGTGCGGCCGAAGTTTTCCGGCGCGGCGTGCTGGATGCGGGCGATTTCGGCCTCGGAAATGCCGGGCTGGACCAGCCGCAGGTTGGCGGCGATGCGCTTGCGCCAGCCCACCAGCGGCGCCACCACGCGCGACAGCACCCAGCCCGAGAACGCCACGCGGCGTTTGTAGGGCAACCGCTCCATCAGCCACAACACGCCCCGGATCAGGGCGAATTGCACACGGTCCTTCAGGCCGCGGGGTTTGGGCTCGGGGCTGCTCATGCCGGTCTGTATTGCGCAAATCGGCAGGCTGGGGAAGGGGCAGGGCGCCGGGTCATGCGATGCCCGGTTTCGCCGCGCCTGCGGCGCGCCGACCCGCCGGGGGCCAGCCCCCGGACCCCCGGAGTATTTCCGGAAAGATGAAAGGGTAGGGAGGAAGGTGGCGTCGGGCTGGTCAGGAAAAGAAACGGCGGCGCGCTTCGGACCGCTAGTTCTTCAGCTTCAGCGCAAAGGTCGTATCGGACCAGCCGTCTTCGGAACAATGGGCACGGATGAAGACCTCGCGGATGCCATCGGGCAGCATGACGTTGATCAGCGCGGGTGAAGGGCTGTTCGTCGACATGCGGGTGCATCAACTCGCGGTATCCCAGTCGGTGGCCGTCGGCGTCCAGCACCTCCCAGCCGTCGGCGTAATGGTCCCAGCCGGTATCGGGGTGTTTCAGCGTGACGTCGATGCGCCAGCCCATGCCGACCCGTTCGGCGGTGGCCGCGACGATCTCGGGGCTTTCGGCCCGCAGGACGGGGGCGGAAAACGCGATCAGAAGGGCAGTGAGGGCGGTGTGGCGGATCATGCCCCCGCTATAGCAAGACAAGGCCGGCGCTGGGGACTCAACTCTTCGTGCTGCGGCGTGAGTGCGGTAAAAGAGCATCAGGTGCGGCAATCGCCGCTTGCTGTTGAGGAAAATTGGTTATATTTTCTTACCAATTCTGGAGACCCGGTCAGGAGGCCCCCGATGCAGATGCCCGAACCCGACGCGCGCGTGTTGGCGAAGAAGCCGCAACTGGTGGAACGGTTGCGCGAGGTGCTGCCGCAGGACGCGGTGATCGTGGATGAGGCCGAGACGCGGGCCTATGAATGCGACGCGCTGACCGCCTATCGTTGTCCGCCGCTGGTGGCGGTGTTGCCGGCCAACACCGAGGAGGTGGCAGCGGTTCTGAGGATCTGTCACGAGATGGGCGTGCCGGTGGTGCCGCGCGGGGCCGGAACCTCGCTGGCCGGGGGGGCGTTGCCCACCGCCGACAGCGTGATTCTGGGCGTGGCGCGGATGAACGAGGTTCTGGAAGTCGATTACGCCAACCGCTTCATCCGGGTGCAGACCGGGCGCACCAATCTGAGCGTGTCGGGCGCGGTCGAGGAGGACGGGTTCTTCTATGCCCCCGACCCGTCGAGCCAGCTGGCCTGCGCCATCGCCGGCAATATCGCGATGAATTCGGGCGGGGCGCATTGCCTGAAATACGGCGTCACCACCAACAACCTGATGGGCGTCACGATGGTGACGATGGCGGGCGAGGTGATCGAACTGGGCGGCGCGCATCTGGATGCGGCGGGCTATGACCTGCTGGGGCTCATTTGCGGCAGCGAGGGCCAGCTGGGTGTGGTGACCGAGGCGACCCTGCGCATCCTCAGGAAGCCCGAGGGCGCGCGGCCGGTGCTGATGGGATACGATTCGAACGAGGTTGCCGGAGAGGTGGTGAGCGACATCATCAAGGCGGGCGTGCTGCCGGTGGCGATCGAGTTCATGGACCGGCCCTGCATCCGCGCGACCGAGGCTTTCGCCCATGCCGGATACCCCGATTGCGAGGCGCTGCTGATCGTCGAGGTCGAGGGGTCCGAGGCCGAGATCGACGAGCAGCTGGGCGTGATCCTGCAGATCGCGCGCAAGCACGATCCCGTGGAACTGCGCGAAAGCGGTTCGGCCGAGGAAAGCGCCAAGATCTGGCTGGGCCGAAAGAGCGCCTTCGGCGCGATGGGGCAGATCAACGATTACATGTGCCTGGACGGGACGATCCCGGTCTCTAAGCTGCCCTACGTGCTGCGCCGCATCGGCGAGATGTCGAAGCAATATGGTCTCGACGTCGGCAACGTGTTCCACGCCGGCGACGGCAACATGCATCCGCTGATCCTGTTCGACGCCAACAAGCCCGGCGACCTGGAGCTGTGCGAGGCCTTCGGCGCCGACATCCTGCGGCTTTGCGTCGAGGTCGGCGGTTGTTTGACCGGAGAGCATGGCGTGGGGATCGAGAAGCGCGACCTGATGGTCGATCAGTTCGCGCCCGAGGATCTGGAGATCCAGATGGCGGTGAAGGACGTGTTCGATCCCGATTGGCTGTTGAACCCGGCCAAGGTGTTTCCGCTCAAGGCTTCGGGAAGCCGGCGCGCTGCGTGATGTCTAGGGGCTCTGCCCCCAAACCCCGGGGATATTTGAGGTCAGATGAAGATGGACCCTGTTTCTGAAATCGAGCTGAGCGAGGCGATTGCCGGGGCCGAGGGGCCGCTCGGGATCATCGGTGGCGGCACCCGGCCGGTGGGGCGCGCGGTTGCGGGGGAAACCCTTTCGGTGGCGGGCCTCTCGGGCGTGGTCGATTACGAGCCCGGCGCGCTGACCCTGGTGGCGAAGGCCGGCACGCCGGTGGCCGAGATCGAGGCGGTTCTGGCGGCCGAGGGCCAGCGCCTGGCCTTCGAGCCGATGGACCATCGCGGGCTGCTGGGCACGACGGGCGAGCCCACCATCGGCGGCGTGGTGGCCGCGAATGTCAGCGGTCCGCGCCGGATTGCGGTGGGGGCGGCCCGGGATTTCCTGCTGGGGGTGCGCTTTGTCGACGGCATGGGCCGGGTGCTGAAGAATGGCGGCCGGGTGATGAAGAACGTGACCGGCTATGACCTGGTGAAACTGATGGCCGGCAGCCGCGGCACGCTGGGCGTACTGAGCGAGGTCAGCTTCAAGGTGCTGCCCCGGCCCGATGCCGAGGCGACGCTGATCCTGCACGGCCCCGAAGGCGCGGCGGCGGTGGGTCTGATGGCCGAGGCGCTGGGTTCGCCCTATGATGTGACCGGCGCGGCGCATTTCCCGCTGACGGCGGGGGACGGGGCCGACACGATGATCCGGGTCGAGGGTTTCGCCGCCTCGGTCGCCTATCGGATCGAGCGGCTGAAGGCGCTGTTCGCCGGCCGGGCCGGGATGAACACGGTCGAGGGTGAGGTTTCGGCGAACGCCTGGGCCGGGGTGCGCGATGTGAGCCACTTGCACGATGCGGTGGGCGATGTCTGGCGCCTGTCGGTCAAGCCCTCGGACGGCGCGACGGTTCTGGCGCGGCTGCCCGAAGGCGCGCGAAGCTGTCTCGACTGGGGCGGCGGGCGGATCTGGGTGGCCTGCGACGCGGGCCATGACCTGCGCGCCGATCTTGCGGGCATCGGCGGCCATGCCACGCTGGTGCGGGCCTCGGACGCGACGCTGGCGCGTCTGCCGGCCTTCCACCCCGAGCCGCCGGCGATCCAAAGGATATCGCAAGGTTTGAAGGCTAGGTTCGATCCGCGGGGGATTCTGAACCCCGGCTTGATGAGCTGAGCGGGGAGCGGCAGATGCAGCTGGCAGGCGCCTATATCCTTTTCATCCTGGTCGGACCGGCGATCTTCGTCGCGCTGATCCAGGCGCCGCCGACGCGGCAACGCTTCGTCATGGGCGCGGCATCGGCCCTGGGGCTGATGGGCGCGGCCTTCGTGCTGCGCGGTCTGGGGACGGGGACAGGCCCCGATACGCTGGGCTGGACCGCCTGCCTGTGGCTGGGCTGGATCGTGACCATCGCCACCGCGGTGCAGGCCTGGACCCTGGTGCGCGGCATGGGCCGGCAGCGGAAATGGAGCGCGGCGATGGGGGCCGTGGCGGTGACGCTGCCATGGTTCGGCCTGTCGCTGGCGGTGGCGGCGGGATAGGGCGATGCACAGGGCCAGGGGCCGCGCCGCCCACGATCGAGACAATTTTCAACAAATGCGAAGCAGCTTCCGATGCAGACGAATTTCACCGAAGAGCAACTGAAAGACCCCGGCATCCAGCGGGTGAACCAGATCCTGCGCGCCTGCGTGCATTGCGGGTTCTGCACCGCGACCTGCCCGACCTATCAGGTGCTGGGCGACGAATTGGATAGCCCGCGCGGCCGGATCTATCAGATCAAGGACATGCTGGAAAACGAACGCGTGCCCGACCCCAAGACGGTGAAGCATGTCGACCGCTGCCTCAGTTGCCTGGCCTGCATGACGACCTGCCCGAGCGGCGTGCATTACATGCATCTGGTCGATCACGCCCGCGCCTATATCGAGAAGCGTTATAGGCGGCCCGTCATGGACCGGACCCTGCGCTGGGTTCTGGCGCGCATCCTGCCCTATCCGGGGCGGTTCCGGCTGGCGCTGCTGGCGGCCAAGATCGGCCGGCCGTTCGCCTTCCTGATGCCCGACAAGCGGCTGAAGGCGATGCTGCGGATGGCCCCGAAGAGCATTCCGCCGGTCAGCCGAAACGACGACCCGCAGACATTCGCGCCGATGGGCGAACGCAAGATGCGCGTGGCACTGATGACGGGCTGCGCCCAGCGGGCGCTGGACACGGATATCAACGATGCCACCATCCGCCTGTTGCGCCGGCTGGGCTGCGAGGTGGTGGTGGCGAAGGGGCAGGGCTGTTGCGGCGCGCTGACCCATCACATGGGCAAGGAGGGCGAAAGCCATGCCACCGCCGCGAAGAACATCGAGGCCTGGAGTGTCGAGATCGCGGCCGGGGGCCTCGACGCCATCGTCATCAACACCAGCGGTTGCGGCACAACGGTGAAGGATTACGGCCATATGTTCCGCAACTCCCCGCTGGCCGAGAAGGCGGCGAAGGTGAGCGCCCTGGCCAAGGATGTCAGCGAGGTTCTGATGCAGCTCGACCTGCCCGAGGCGCCGGCGCGGGGGATGCGTGTGGCCTATCACGCCGCCTGTTCGCTGCAGCATGGCCAGCAGATCAAGACCCATCCCAAGACCCTGCTGAAACGCGCCGGGTTCGAGGTGGTCGAGCCCGCCGACAGCCATCTCTGCTGTGGCTCGGCCGGCACCTACAACCTGATGCAGCCCGAGATCTCGGCCCAGCTGAAGGACCGCAAGGTGCGGACGCTCGAGGCGAAAGGCCCGCAGGTCATCGCGGCGGGAAATATCGGCTGCATGATCCAGATCGGGTCGGGCACCGAAGTGCCGGTGGTGCACACCGTCGAGCTTCTCGACTGGGCCACCGGCGGGCCGAAACCGCGCAAGATGGCGGGCGATATCTGAGCCGTTGCCCTATTTTCGCCGTAACTCTAGGCTAGCCGGGGGGAAAGCGAAAAGACCCGGTCGCCAGGCCGGACGGCTTGGGGAAGCGGTATGTTTCGAGCGATGATCGGTATCCTGCTTGCGCTTTGCGCGGTGTCGGCCCAGGCCGAGGATACCGGGCTGAAGCGGATGGATACCGGCGACGACAGCCGCGGATGGGAGGCCGTGGGGCGGCTGGATATCGGCGGCACCGGCTTTTGCACCGGCGCGCTGATCGCGCCCGACCTGGTGCTGACGGCGGCGCATTGCCTTTACGACAAACGCACGTCGCAGCGCATCAATCACGAGGAAATCCAGTTCCTGGCGGGCTGGCGCAACGGCCGCGCCTCGGCCTATCGCTGGGTGCGGCGGGCGGTGGTGCACCCGGATTACGTCTATGACGGCAAGGTGGTGGCCGAGAGGGTGCGCAACGATGTGGCCCTGCTGGAATTGCAGCACCCGATCCGCAACACCACCGTGATCCCGTTCGAAACCGACGAACGCCCGGTGAAGGGCGCGCGGATCGGCGTGGTGTCTTACGCGCGCGGCCGGGAAGAGGCGCCTTCGCTGCAGGATGTCTGCCAGGTGATGGCGCGGCAGTCTGGGATGCTGGTGATGAGCTGCGATGTCGATTTCGGATCGAGCGGCGCACCGGTCTTCAGCTTCGACGGCGAGGTGCCGAGGATCGTTTCGGTGGTATCGGCCAAGGCCGATGTGGCCGGGCACAAGGTCTCGCTCGGGACTCAGCTGGAAGAGCCGCTCGCGGTGCTGCGCGCCGAGCTGGCCGAGGGCCGGGGCGTCTTCAGCGCCGCCGGCAGCGCGCCACGGGTGAACCGCATCACGGTGGGCACGCGCAACACTGCCAGCGGCGCGAAATTCATCAAGAATTGAAGCGGGGCGCGGTTCGGAGGCTGCTGATCGGGGCGCTTGTCGTCTCCTTCGGTTTCGCCTTCACGACGATGGCCCTTGCCAACAGCGGCCTGCAACGCCTGGGCGACCGCAACAAGCTGCTGGGTTGGGAGGCCGTCGGCAAGGTCGAGATCGGAGAGCGGGGGTATTGCACCGGGGTGCTGATCGCCACCGATCTCGTGTTGACCGCGGCGCATTGTGTCTATGACCGTCAGACCGGCGCGCTCTATGACCTGTCGAGTTCCGGTTCGGGCCGGGCTGCGCGATGGCACGGCGATTGCCGAGCGTGGTGTCGCGGCCGTGGTCGCCTTGCCGGGAATACGATCCGCGCAAGCCGCCGGATCTCGACCGGGTGCGCTCGGATGCGGCGCTCTTGCGGCTGGATCAACCCATCCCGGCGGCGACGGCCGCGCCCTTCGTGCTCTACGGCGACGCCCAAGGCATCGACCAGGTCAGCATCGTCTCATACGGGCGAGGACGGTCCGAGGCCCTGTCGTGGCAGCGCGACTGCGGCCTTCTGGGTCGCGAGGACGGCCTGATCGCCTTCGATTGCGATGTCACCTTCGGATCGAGCAGCGCCCCGGTCTTCGTGCGCGGCGGGTCTCGCCCGCGCATCCTGTCGCTGGTGTCGAGCGGCGGCCAGAGCGGCGATCGTAGCGTCGCCTTCGGGCTGGAACTGCCCAGGCGGTGGCCCGGCTGAAGCGGCAGCTTCAGGTCGCCGGCGTGCCGCGCGGGACAACGACGATGCGGCGTGTGCAGGTCCGGCCGGGTGTCGGCCAGCGCACCCAGACCGGAGCGCGCTTCGTCAAGCCTGAGCCCTTGAAATCGGCCGCAGCGCCTCCCAGATCACCGTCAGGGTGCCTCGATGGGCCCGGACGCAACCCCTGCCTGTCCCCATGGGAAGCGCAACCAAGATGATCCTTTTACGGAGGATGATCCATGCGCAATTTCGACCTTGCACACCGCTTTACCGCGCCACCGTCGGTTTCGACCAGATCGCCGACATGTTCGACCGGGTTCTCGGGCGAGGTGACGCCACCTACCCCCTATAACATCGAGAAGACCGCCGACGATGCCTATCGCATCTCGATCGCCGTGGCGGCTTCTCGGATGCCGGCCTGTCGGTCGAGGTGAAGGACGGCGCTGATCGTGTCGGCCCGCAAGGCACCGACGGGACGGAACCCGCGTGTTCCTGCATCGCGGCATCGCCACCCGCGCCTTCGAGCGCCGCTTCCAGCGGCCGACCACGTGCGCGTGATCGGCGCCACCCATACCGACGGGATGCTGCATATCGACCTGGCGCGCGAGATCCCCGAGGCGCTGAAACCGCGCCGGATCGCCATCGCCAAGGGCGAAGCCGTCGCGAAGGACGTGGTCGACGCCGAAGCGGTGAACCTGATCCGCCGGCACCAGTCATGCGAACGGCCCGGGGGTTCTCCGGGGCCGTTCTTGTCTGCCAGGGGGTGGTAAGGGTGAACCCCACCCTACAGCGGGCGGGCGGCGGGCAGATTGCCCGCCCCTGCCTCAGCGCGACAGGCTGTCGGCCAGGCGCATCAGGCGGATCGCCTCGGCGCGAAGTATCCGAACGGATCGTCCAGCGCGCCGGCCTCGGCGAGGGCGATGGCATCGTCCTTAGTGCCAGTCGCCGACGAACTTCGACTGCCGCAGCAGCTCGCCGAAGCCGGCGATGGCGACGCCGAGCGCACATCCTCGGTCTCGTCGCCCAGCTCGGGCAGGATCGGGACCTCGATCAGCTGGCTGGTGTCGTCGCCCGGCGCCTTGTAGCGCAACGAGGGCCAGCCCAGCTCCGGCGCATCGTCGCTGACCGCCTGCGGCGCGCCGCCTTAGCGCAGCGGATCGCTCAGCCGGGCGGGCGAGCCGACCGGGGTGATTTCATAGATCGCGGTCACCGAGGTGCCGGCGCCGATATCGCCGGCTCGACCTTGTCGTTGTTGAAATCCTCGCGCCGCAGCGCCCGGGTCTCATCATCAGCAGCCGGTATTCGGCGACCTGGGCGGGTTGAGCTCGACCTGGATCTTGGCGTCGTCGGCGATGGGGAAAAGCGCGCCGAGGGTGTGGTCGACCAGCACCTTCTGCGCCTCCGACAGCGTGTCGATGGGCGCTTGGCCATTGCCGTTCTGGGCCAGCGCCTGCATCATGGCGTCGTCCAGTGCCGCGCCCGAAGCCCAGCACCGAGAGATAGGTGCCGCTGTCGCGCTTCGTGGCGATGAAGTCCTTCCAGCGCGTCGGGGTCCGACAGGCCGACGTTGAAATCGCCGTCGGTGGCGAGGATCACGCGGTCACCTCGCCCTCCGCGGCCATGCCGGCGGCCACGACATAGGCCTGTGCAGCCCGGCCTGACCGGCGGTCGAGCCGCCCGCGCGCAGGTTGTCGAGCGCGGCGAGGATGGCGGCACGGTCATGGCCGGAGTGGGCCGCAGGACCTGCCCGGCCGAGCCGGCATAGGCGACGTGGCGACCTATCGCTCGCTCAGACGGGGGCAACATCAACATCAGGCTTTGGCGCAGCAGCAGCAGCTTGTTCGCCTGGTTCATCGACCCCGAGGTGTCGATCGGGAAGACAGGTTCAGCGGCGGGCGGTCGTCCATGGCCAGTTCGCGGCCCTGGATGGCGATATGGACCAGTTCGGTGCTTCGTTCGAGGGCGTCGGCATCACCGTGACGGTGGGCTTGAACTGGCGCCTCGCCGCCGCCAGGGCGGGATAGTCGTAGAGGAAGTAATTCACCATCTCCTCGATCCGCACCGCGTCTTTCAGGCGGCAGCTGCCCGGCGCCGATGGACGAACGGACGATGGAATAGGAGGCGGTGTCGACGTCGATCGAGAAGGTCGAGACCGGCTCTTCGGCGGCGATCTTCAGCGGGTTCTGATCGACCTCGGGGAAGGCTTCGGTATTCTGTTCGAGCGGCGGCTGGAACCGGTCGTCGGCGGGCATCAGCTGTCCGATGACGCCCGGCCCGGGACGGTTGACCATCGGCACCGCCTGTTTCGACAGCGCCCGCGATTGCGGCAGGGCGGTGCCGGCGGGGGCCGGCGCCACCACCATCGGTTGCTGGATCTGCGCCGCCGCGCCGGCGGCCTCGGCGGACGGGGCGGGAACAGGGACGGGGGCAGGGAGGGGGGCCGGCGCCGCCTCTTGCAGCGGTGCGGCGTCGGTGGCCTGCTCGGTCGCCGGTGCGATGGCCGCGTCCTGCAGCGCCGCGCCGCGGCCTTCGACCTGTGCGGTGTCGCCGGTCAGCGGCTGTTGCATCAGCTGCGGCAGGGCGATGACGACGCCGACGGCGACGATGGCGGTGGTGGCGGTCAGGACACCGCGGGTGGTGAGACGGGCAAACATGGCTTTCACTCCTCTGAAGGGCCCCGCTCCGGGGCGTTCAGAGGTTTGACGGGCGCCCGCCCGGCTTTCTTGGCGGGTATCGAAATTTTTTCGCGCCAGCGCCAGATTGGCCGCCTTCCTGTCCGCATCGGGTGCGGGCGTGGCGCGCGCCATCATGCCTTTCAGCTCGTCGAGATCGTCGTCGTCACTCATGGCCAGGTCTCCGTCGCGCGCAGGGCGCGCAGGTGTTTCTTTGCCTCGGACACGCGCCAGGCGACGGTGCCCTCGGAAATCCCCAGAACCTCGGCGGCCTGGGCTTGCGTCATGTCGTCCAGAACCAGCGCCAGCGTGTCGCGCAGGTCTTGCGGCAGCGACCGCATCGCCTGGGTCAGCCAGTCCGACGCGGCGGCCGTTTCGTCATCGGTGGCGCGGCGGTTCTTCTCCCAGTCGCCCCACCCGTCGGCATGACGCGTGCGGGTGGCGGCGCGGCGGCGGCGGTCATGCGCGGCATTGACGGCCACGCGCCACAGCCAGGTTGTAAAGCGCGCCTCGCCCCGGAAACCGTCCAGCTTGGCCGGCAGGGCGGCGCAGATGTCCTGGGTCAGGTCCTCGGCCTGATCGCGGCTGCCGGTCAGGCGGAAGCAGAGGCGGAAGAGGCCATCGTAATGACGTTCGAGCAGCGCCGAGAAGGCCGCCCCGTCACCCCTGGCCGCCGCCTTCGCCAGGCTTTCGCTGCTGGTTTCCATGCGCATCACGAATATAGGACGCCGGCACGGGGTCAATCCTTGGCGCGGCCTGCACGATTTTTTCCGGCAGCAATCGGGCGATGACATCGGGCGCGTGCCAGAACTCGGGCCAGCGGCGGTCGTTGGCGATGTTGTTGGTGACATAGGCCACCGCGATCAGCATCAGCGCGCCCAGCCCGACCGGGAAGAGCGCATAGCCGAAGCCCAGCGCGTGCAGGCCGGGGGCGCCCAGCACGGCGATCAGGGCGCTGGCGCCGCCGGGCGGGTGGATGCTGGCCGTCAGCTGCATGAAGCCGATGGCCAGGGTGACGGCCAGCGCGGCCGAGAACCAGTCGGCGCCGAACAGGCGGTAGACCGCGACCCCGATCAGGGCCGAGCCGACATGGCCGACCAGCACGTTCCAGGGCTGCGCGAAGGGGCTGAGAGGGGCGGCGTAGAGCAGGACCGCGCTGGCCCCGAAAGCGCCGATGACAAGCACCAACGCCTGATCGTCGAGCACGAATTCCGCGCCCATGCCCACCGCCGAAATCCCCAGGAACGCCCCGATCAGCGCCCGCAGCGCCTTGGCCCGCGAAGGCGGCCGGACAGGGCGGTGTCGGGGGCGTGGAATCCGATTCATGCCTAAAAATGTAGCACATTGATAAAAAGATGCGAATATTTTGTTTCTTTGATGAACGACCGGATCGCGGCGCGGCGACGACGGGCTTTTACCCGATCTTAAGACGGCTGCCGTAACGCTGAGCGGGGGCGGTGCTTTTGTGAAGGGATACGCAAGTGAGTTTGCATTTCAGTGGCCGGTTGAACAATTGCCTGGGCAAGGTCTATGCCAAGCGGCACGAGATCACCGACCGGTTCTATGAACTGCTGTTCGACGACCAGCCCGACGTGAAGGCGATGTTCAAGGGCGATTTCCACAAGCAGAAGGAAATGTTCTCGATGATGATCGCGATGCTGGCGCGCTGTTCGGCCACCGGGCAGGACCCGGTCGATATGGGCCGCCAGATCCGCGATCAGCACAAGAGCATGGACATCGCGCCCGAGCTGTTCGTGCGGGCCGGGGTGATCCTGCGCCAGGCCTTCATCGACGAGTTGGGCGACGAGATCGGCGATTTCGAGAAGGCGCTGCTGACCGACAGCATCGGCCGCCTCACCGCCAGCATCAATGGCCAGGTCCCCTGTGGCAGCTCCCCGCAAGAGCAGGCATCGGAGGCAGGCTGACTCAGTCCCGCGACCAGTAGGAATGCGACAGCCCGCTGCGCCCGACCTTGGCCCAGCGGCGCAGGATATCGGTGGGCATTTCGCGGCCCGTCACCGTATCCTTCATCAGATCCGAACTGACGCAGGCGGCCTTCCAGGCCATGCCCATCGGGTTCGAGCAGGGCATCATCGCAATCGAATCGTGGATCGCGCGGGCCTTGTCGGCAATCGCCGGATTGGGCCAGGGCTGGGCCCGAAGCTCGCGCATGAAGGCGATGTCGCAGCCGCAATCCAGATCGCCGCGCTGCGCCGCGCAGATGTCATGGCGCATACAGGCGGCATCCAGCGGGTCGATCGGCGCGGCGGCAAAAGGCCCGCCGCTATGCCCGATGCCGCACCAGTTGCCATGCAGCGGAAAAGCCGGCCCGTTGGCCCGGGCGGGCAGCGGCGACAGAAGCAGCAGAAGGGCAAGCATTCGAATCATGGAATGTAATCTGCCATAGCGCAGGGGATCCGGAAAACCGGCCATGCGGTCGCAGGCCGCGCAGGGCCCGAGCCGGATCACTTTTTATGTCAGCTATATTGACTTATTTTCCGGCTGAGACAGAGTCCCGCCACTCGAAGGGAGGAACCTGTCATGAGCCTGACCGGCCAATTCGCCACCCGCGCCGCGCGGATGAAGGCCTCGGAAATCCGCGAGCTGCTGAAGCTTCTGGACCAGCCCGACATCATTTCCTTTGCCGGCGGCATCCCCGATCCGGCGATGTTCCCGGCCGGGGCCTTCCGCACCGCCATGGCGAACGCCCTGGCCGACGGCCAGTTCGAGAAATCGCTGCAATATTCGGTGTCGGAAGGCCACCCGCGCCTGCGCGACTGGATCGTGCAGCACATGGGCGAGATGGGCGTGCCCTGCAGCCGCGACAATATCCTGATCACCTCCGGCTCGCAGCAGGCGCTGGATTACCTGGGCAAGCTCTTCCTGTCGCCCGGCGATACCGCGCTGGTCGGCTGGCCCACCTATCTGGGCGCGCTGGGGGCGTTCAACGCCTATGAGCCGCGTTACGACCGTCTGGACCCGCGCGGCAACCGCAGCGCCGCCGATATCGACGCGGCGGCCGGGGGCCGGGTGAAGCTTGCCTATCTCTCGGTCGATTTCGCCAACCCCACCGGCGTCACCCTGACCGCGGCCGAAAGGCAGCGCGTTCTCGACCTGTCGGACGAGCTGGACTGCGCGGTGATCGAGGATGGCGCCTATCAGGCGCTGCGCTATGACGGCACGGCGCAGCCGCCGATCCTGGCGCTGGAGATCGAACGGCGCGGCCATATCGACGCCTGCCGCACGCTTTACTGCGGATCGTTCTCCAAGACCCTGTCGCCCGGGCTGCGGGTCGGCTGGGTCTGCGGCGCGGCGGACGCGATCCGCCAGCTGGTGCTGGAAAAGCAGGCCGGCGACCTGCACAGCGCGACGCTGAACCAGATCGCCGTCGCCGAGGTGGCCGAGACGCTGTTCGACAGCCACGTCGCCGCCCTGCGCACGCACTACGGCGCCCGGCGCGATGCGATGCTGGCCGCATTGGCGCGCGAGATGCCCGAGGGCGTCGAATGGACCCGGCCCGAGGGCGGCATGTTCGTCTGGGTCACCCTGCCCGAAGGGATGGACGGCGCGGCGCTGCTGGAACGCGCGATCGCCGAAGAGCGTGTGGCCTTCGTGCCCGGCTCGGCCTTCTTCGCCGATGGCACTGGGCGCAATACGCTGCGGCTGAACTTCTCGAGCCCCGACGAGGGCGCGATCGACGCGGGCATCGCGCGGCTGGGGCGGCTTCTCGGGCATCACCTGAAATGAGAACGGGCGCCCGAAAGCGGGCGCCCGATTGCGGTCTCCCGGCGGCTCAGACCGACAGGCAGACGTATTTCAGCTCGCAGAGTTCCTCGATGCCGTAATGGCTGCCCTCGCGGCCGAGGCCCGATTGCTTGACGCCACCGAAGGGCGCAACCTCGGTCGAGATGATGCCGGTGTTCACCCCGACGATGCCGTATTCCAGCGCCTCGGCCACCTTGTAGACGCGGCTCAGGTCCTTGGCATAGAAATAGGACGCCAGGCCGAAGATGGTGTCATTGGCCATCTCGATCACCTCGTCCACCGTCTCGAACTTGAAGAGCGGCGCCATCGGGCCGAAGGTCTCTTCCTGCGCCACCGCCATTTGCTGCGTCACGTTCTTGACGATGGTCGGCTGGAAGAAGGTGCCGCCCAGATTGTGCTGGCTGCCGCCGAACACCACTTCGCCGCCCTTGGAAATGGCGTCGTCGATATGTTCGCGCACCTTTTCCACCGCGTCGGCGTTGATCAGCGGGCCGAAGGCGGTGTCGTCCTCCAGCCCGTCGCCCACCTTCATGGTGGCCAGCCGCGCGCCCAGCTTCTCGGCAAATTCGTCATAGACGGCGGCCTGGACATAGATCCGGTTGGCGCAGACGCAGGTCTGGCCGTTGTTGCGGAACTTGCACATGATGGCGCCCTCGACGGCGGCATCCAGATCGGCATCGTCGAACACGATGAAGGGCGCGTTGCCGCCCAGCTCCATCGAGCATTTCAGCACCTGGTCGGCGGCCTGCTTCAGCAGGATGCGGCCCACGTCGGTCGAGCCGGTGAAGGTCAGCTTGCGGATCGCGGGGTTCTCGCAGAACTCCTTGCCGATCTCCGAGGCGCGCGACGAGGTGACGATGGAGAGCACCCCATCCGGGATGCCGGCGCGCTTGGCAAGCTCGCCCAGCACCAGCGCCGACAGCGGGGTTTCCTTGGCGGGCCGCGCCACCATGGCGCAACCGGCGGCCAGCGCCGGGCCGGCCTTGCGGGTGATCATCGCGTTGGGGAAGTTCCACGGCGTGATCGAGGCGGTGACGCCAATGGGCTGTTTCAGCACCATGATCCGCTTGTCGCGCTGGTGGCCCGGGATCATGTCGCCATAGATGCGCTTGGCCTCTTCGGCGAAAAATTCGATGAAGCTGGCGCCATAGGCGATCTCGCCGCGGCTTTCGCCCAGCGGCTTGCCCATCTCGGCGGTCAGGATGCGGGCCAGGTCCTCCTGGTTGGCCATCATCAGGTCGAACCAGCGGCGCAGCACGATGGCGCGTTCCTTGCCGGTCCACTTGGCCCATTCCTTCTGCGCGGCCTGGGCCTTGGCGATGGCCTCGGCCACCTGCGCGCGGCTGAGGTCGGCGACATGGGCGATGACATCGCCACGGGCGGGGTTGGTGACCTCGAACGTGCCGTTGTCGCCATCGACCCACTCGCCGGCGACAAAGGCCTTTTCGCACAGCAGGCTGGGATCGTTCAGCAGCGATTTCAGATTGGTGACGGTGT
The DNA here is from genome assembly GCA_041397165.1 of Paracoccaceae bacterium. GTDB lineage: Bacteria > Pseudomonadota > Alphaproteobacteria > Rhodobacterales > Rhodobacteraceae > JAWKXE01. Next base: position 59,292 of record JAWKXE010000011.1, read on the forward strand.
CGAGCATGGCATGGCCCCCCGGGTTCATTGCGTGGAAATGGTCTCGCCAAGGCAAAGCATTGCCGGGTAGGATTGTCTAGGGCCAGATCGGGGAGAGACGCAATGGAACTGGACGACGCCTATGCCAACGCCGCCCATATTCCGGGGGCCGAGGCCTTTCCGCCGCGCTGGGCCGAGGCGGCGCGGATGTGGCGCGGCCGCGAGGCGCATGACGATCACGCGCGGCTGAACCTGGAATACGGCCCGGGCGAACGCGAGAGGTTCGATCTGTTCCTGCCGCCGGGCAGGCCGGCCGGGCTGGTGGTGTTCGTGCATGGCGGATACTGGCTGCAGTTCGACCGCTCATCCTGGTCGCATCTGGCCGCCGGGCCGGTGGCGCGGGGCTGGGCGGTGGCGATGCCGTCCTATGACCTCTGCCCCGATGTGCATATCCGCGACATCACCGGCCAGATCGCGCGCGCCATCGACGTGGCGGCGGGGCTGGTCGCCGGGCCGATCCGGCTGACCGGCCATTCCGCCGGCGGCCATCTGGTGGCGCGGATGCTGGCGCCCGGGCTGCTGGGGGCGCAGGTCGCCGCGCGGCTGGCGCGGGTGGTGCCGATCTCGCCGTTGGCCGATCTGCGGCCGCTGCTCAGAACCTCGATGAACGCCGGTCTGCGGCTGGATGCGGCCGAGGCCGAGGCCGAAAGCCCGGTTCTGATGGCCGAGAGGCTGGATGTGCCGGTGACCGTCTGGGTGGGTGGCGACGAACGGCCGGCTTTCCTCGACCAGGCGGGCTGGCTGGCCAAGGCCTGGGGCGTGCCCCGCATCGTGGCCGAGGGGCGGCACCATTTCGACGTGATCGAGCCGCTCGAGATCGCCGACAGCGACCTGGTCGAGACCCTGCTCGGCTGAGACGGCGCGGGAAAAAGGCTTTTCGAAAAGCCTTGCTGACGCAAATTCGAATTTGCGTTCGAAAGCGCCTTCGAAGGCGCTTTCCCAACGCGTTTCGAAACGCGTTGCCCGGCGATCACTCGCGCGTGGGGATGTTCACCGCGCGCTGGCTGGCCGGGCGTTCGGCCCAGCGTTCGAACCAGGCCACCACGTTGGGCCGGTCGTTCCAGCCGACCTCGGACTGCGCGCCGTAATGCTTCAGCGCCCGCATCCACGGCGCGGTGCAGATATCGGCGATGGAATAGTCGCCCATCAGCCAGTCGCGCCCCTCGAGCCGTTTTTCCAGCACGTCGAGCAGGCGCATCGTCTCGGTCTGATAGCGCATCACCGGGCGTTCGTCCTCGATATCGGCGCCGCCGAACGCGAAGAAGAACCCTAGCTGGCCGAACATCGGGCCGACGCCGCCCATCTGGAACATCACCCATTGCAGGGTCTGATAGCGCTGGATCGGATCGGCGGACAGGAACTTGCCGGTCTTCTCGGCCAGATAGATCAGGATCGCGCCCGACTCGAACAGGGTCAGCGGCTGGCCGCCCGGGCCCTGCGGGTCGATGATCGCGGGGATCTTGCCATTGGGGTTGAGCGACAGGAACGCGGGGCTCTTCACGTCCTCGTCCTTCAGCGTCACCCGGTGCCATTCATAGTCCAGCCCGCATTCCTCCAGCATCGCCGAAACCTTGATCCCGTTCGGCGTCGGGAAGGAATAAAGCTGAAGGATATCGGGGTTTTTCGCCGGCCAGCGGGCATTGATCGGATGGTCTGTGACGAAGGACATATGCGGCTCCTGCCTGTCTTTGCGGATTCGGGGAAAAATAACGCGTCATTCCCATATGAACAGGCACAAAAGCGCTTATGGACGTGCTATCTTTCCCACAGGGTGCCGAACCGTGCTGTACTGGCCGGACACACGCCTGCGAGTTCAGAGTAGGGGACACGAAGAAATGATCAAGGAATTCAAAGACTTCATCGCCAAGGGCAATGTCATGGACATGGCCGTCGGCATCATCATCGGCGCGGCCTTCACCGCGATCGTCAGTTCGCTTGTGGCCGACCTGATCAACCCGATCATCGGGCTGTTCACCGGCGGCATCGACTTCACCAACAACTATGCCGTCCTGTCGGGCGAGGTGCCCGCCGGCGCCAGCCTCGAAGCCGCGCGGGAAACCGGGGCGTCGATCTTCGCCTATGGCTCGTTCCTGATGGCCGTGATCAACTTCCTGATCATCGCCTGGGTGGTGTTCATGCTGGTCAAGGCGGTGAACCGCGCCAAGGACGCCGCCATCAAGGCAGAGGAAGCCGCCCCCGCCGCCCCCGCCGGCCCGAGCGAGATTGACCTCCTGACCGAGATCCGCGACGCGCTGGCCAAGCAATAAGCCGGCCCCTGCGGCAAGCTGAAACACGGCCCGCCCCGACCGGCGGGCCGTTTTCGTTTCGCGTTTGACCTGAAACAGCCCATAATCCGCCGCGCTCTGCTAGACTGTCGCCGACCAGAGATAAGACAGAAGGAGGCCGCGATGCGCCAGTTGATAACCACGCTGATAGCCACCCTCTTCGCCACCGTCGTCGCGGCAAGCGAGATGCGCGTCGTCAACAGCCCCGGCGACGGGTTCCTGAACCTGCGCACCGGGCCGGGCAGCGGCTTTGCCATCGTCCTGCCGATGACCCACGGCAGCACGGTCGAGGTGCTGGAAACCAAGGGCGGCTGGCGTCGTGTCCAGCACCAGGAAAGCGGCGCCGCCGGCTGGGCCTTCGGCAAATACCTGGCCCCGTTCGAAGGCGGCGTGCCGACCAAGTTCGTCCATTCCCCCGGCGACGGTTTCCTGAACCTGCGCACCGGCCCGGGCAGCGGTTTCGCCATCGTTCGCCGGATGTATAACGGCGACGCGGTCGAGATCATCGAGCGCAAGGGAAGCTGGGTGCGGGTCTATCACCAATCGGGCGCCGAGGGCTGGTGTTCCGAGAAATTCCTGCGCAACTGACGGCCTGTGCAGCAAGGGCGATTTCTGTTTGACAGCACCGGGCCACGGGGCTAGATGGGCCGGCGTGTGAGATGGCGTGGTAGCTCAGCTGGTTAGAGCACAGCACTCATAATGCTGGGGTCGGCGGTTCAAGTCCGCCCCACGCTACCACACGGGCTTCCCTTGAATGGGCCTTCCTGAAAATGACGAAACGTTCCGCGCCGGCGGGCTTGTCTTGGCGCCGGTCTGCGCCGAAGACTGTCGCCAGCCGAGGGAGGGAGAGCACATGGCCGAAGACAACCCGATTCTGTGGACACCCAGCGCGGAACGCGCCGAGGCCTCGTCGATGGCCCGCTTCATCCGCTGGCTGAAAGCCGAGCGCGGGCTCGACTTCGCCGATTACCACGCGCTGTGGGACTGGTCGGTCAGCGATCTCGACGGGTTCTGGACCGCGATCATCGCCTTCTTCGACCTGCCGGTCAGCGGCTGGAGCGAGGTCCTGCCGGAGCGGAAGATGCCCGGCGCCGACTGGTTCCCCGGCGCCACCACCAATTTCGCGGCCCAGGTGCTGCGCCATGCCGAAACCAAGCCCGATGCCGTGGCCGTGGTGCTGCAATCCGAAACCTTCGGCCGGCAGGAGCTGACCTGGGCCGAACTGGCCGCCCGGGTCGGTGCCATGCAGGCGGCGCTGCGGCGGATGGGCGTCACCAGGGGCGACCGTGTCGTCGCCATCCTGCCCAACGCCCCCGAGGCGCTTGTCGCCTTCCTCGCCACCGTCGGCATGGGCGCGGTCTGGTCGCTTTGCGCGCCGGATATGGGCCACAGCGCGATCCTCGACCGCTTCCGCCAGATCGAGCCCAAGGTGCTGATCGCGCAGGACGGCTATGTCCATGCCGGCAAGCAGATCGACAAGCGCCCGCTGATCCAGGAACTGGCCGGCGAGCTGACCAGCCTTCAGGCCAAGGTGATGGTCGAGGCGCTGGCCCCCGCGCCCGCGGGCTGGCAGGGCTGGGCCGCGGCGACGGCGGAACCGGCCGCGCCGCAGATCGAAAGCGTCGCCTTCTCTCACCCGATCTGGATCGTCTATTCCTCGGGCACGACCGGCAACCCCAAGCCCATCGTGCACGGCCACGGCGCGCGCGCTGCTCGAGGGCGCCAAGCAGAGCCTGCATCAGGACCTCGGCCCCGAGGATCGCTATTGCTGGATGACCTCGTCGGGCTGGATCATGTGGAATTCGCAATGGACGGCGCTGTGTCAGGGGGCCACCGTGGCGCTCTTCGACGGCGCGCCGAACCACCCCGACCTGCTGGAAGTCTGGCGCATGGTCGCGCGCGAGCATCTGACCTATTTCGGCGCCGGCGCGGCCTTCTATGGGCTGCGAAAAGGCCGGTGTGCGGCCGGGGGCAGAACTGGACCTCTCGGCGCTCAGATCTCTGGGCTCGACCGGCTCGCCGCTCAGCCAAGAGGGATACGACTGGATCTACCGCGAGGTGAAGAGCGATCTCTGGCTGGCGCCGATTTCCGGCGGCACCGATCTGGCCGGCGCCTTCGTGGTGGGCAACCCGATGATGCCGGTGCGCGCCGGCGAAATGCAATGCCGCGCGCTGGGCAACGCGGTGCGCGCCTTCGACGATGCCGGGAACGAGATCACCGGCGAGGTGGGCGAACTGGTCTGCACCGAACCGCTGCCCTCGATGCCGCTGAAATTCTGGGGCGACGACGACGGCTCGCGCCTGCATGAAAGCTATTTCGACACCTATCCCGGCATCTGGCGCCATGGCGACTGGATCATGTTCACCGAAACCGGCGGCTCGATCATCTATGGCCGTTCGGATGCCACCATCAACCGGCGCGGGCTGCGGCTGGGGTCCTCGGAAATCTATCGTGCGGTCGAAGGGCTGGACGCGGTGCTGGACAGCCTGGTGATCGACCTCGAATTCCTCGGCCGCGAAAGCTTCATGCCGCTCTTCGTGGTGCTGCGCGACGGCGTGGCGCTGGACGATGCGCTGAAGGCCAGGATCAACGCCGCGATCCGGGCGCAGGTTTCGGCCCGCTTCCTGCCCGACGAGATCGTCGAGATCGCATCGGTGCCGCGCACGTTGTCGGGCAAGAAGCTGGAAGTGCCGGTGAAGAAGCTGCTTCTGGGCGGCGATCCGGCGACGGTGGTGAACCGCGATTCCATGGCCAACCCCGACAGCTTTGACGCATTCGTGACCTACGCCGCCGCGCGCGGGTGATAGGCTGAACCGGTCGAACCGGGGAGGCGTGCGATGAAGTCGGGGGTGATGGGGCTGGCGATGGCCCTGATGGCGGGCGGGGTCGAGGCCCAGCAGATGCAGCATATGCACGAGCACGGCGCCGGCGGCATGATGGCCCATGACGAGGCCACGATGCCCGGCCTGCGCGGGCTGGATGCCACGGCGCAGGAAAGCGCCGAAATGGCGGTGATGTTCCGCAATTTCCACACCCTCCGGCGCGAGGTCGAGAACCTGCCCGACGGCATCCGCACCCGCACCTTCTCGACCGACCCGGCGGTGATGGAGGCGCTGACCAGCCACATCGTCGGCATGATCGACCGGGTCGAGATGGGCCGCGACCCGCAGGTCTTCATCCAGTCGCCGACGCTCGATATCTTCTTCGAACGCCGTGACAGCATCACCACCGATATCGACATCCAGGGCGATGCCATCGTGGTGACCCAGACCTCGGACGACCCCGAAATGGTCGAGGCGCTGCACATCCATGCCGGCGAGGTCAGCGCCATGGCCGCGCGCGGGATGCAGGCGGTGCACGAGATGATGATGGCGCGGCAGGGGAACTGAGCCGGCGGGCGGGGGCCTTTCGCCCCATTGTCACATATCCTTCGCTGCCTTGTCGCAGAGTTGTGGAAGGCCTTGGCGGAACCTTCCGTTCGCAGGAGCACTGCCATGACACGCCTTTCCCGCCGGTCCTTCCTCGCTTCGTCCTCGGCCGCGCTGGCCGCCGCGGCCGCCGTCACCCCGGTCTTCGTGACCCGTGTCGGCGCCAGCCCGAAGGCGGGCGAATTGCTGATGGTGCCGGGCACGCCCAACCCGAAGGGCGGGTTCGAACGGGTCTTCCTGCTGAAGGGCGATGCGCTGGCCGGGCCGATCCATACCGTGGTGAGCGAGGCAGGCGCGCCGGTGCCGGCCCGCAGCCTGCCCGAGGGCACCCGCCGGGTGCTGCGCCTGATGCATTTCAACGACATGCACAACCACATGACCGACCTGCACGGCAAGAAGGGCGATACCCATCGCCTGTCCCAGATGGTCAAGCGCGTGGCCGAGGCCAAGGCAGCGGCGGGCGCGGACGAGATCGTGCTGTTCCTCTCGGCCGGCGACGATCACACCGGCTCGGTCTTCGACGAGCTTCTGGGCTGGTCGCCCGAGGATTACGTCGCCGATGCCGGCTATCGCGCCGCCACGGCCGCCGGGGTCGATATCGCCGCGCTGGGCAATCACGAATTCGACCGGGGCGCCGCGATGCTGAAGCTGGGGATCGCGCGCGATGCCGGGTTTCCGGTGTTGTCGGCGAATATCCACGGCTCGGCCCACATCACCCCGAACGAGGATTACCTGCCCGCCGCCGTGGCCGAGGTGAAGGGGCTGCGGATCGGCTTCATCGGCCTGACCACCGCCGTCGACACCCGCGTCGGCATGGCCAGCGATCCGGGCCTTGCCGTGGCCAGCCCGGTTCTGGCGGCGGCCAACCTCTATAAGGCGGTCGAGGCGGTGTCGGATGTCGTGGTGGTGCTGTCGCATTGCGGCTATGGCCGCGACATGCACGCCTCGGGCAAGGCCGCGACGGCGCGCAAGATCGGCGAGGGCGATTTCGCCATCGCCGAGGCGATCGGCCCGCTGGGCGAAAAGCCCTGCGTCCTGGTCGGCGGCCATTCGCACACCACGCTGAACCGCGACGGGCTCGAGGCCGATAACACCGTCGCCGGGCTGGTGCTGACCCAAGCCTCGGCCAATGGCAAGTTCCTGGGCGATATCGCCATGTCCATCGGTGCCGGTCTGGGGCGCGAGGCGTGGTTCTCGAACGTCTCGCTGCATCCGATCAAGGCCCGCGACGACCGGGTGAAGGAGGGCGACGAGAAATTTGCCGGGCTCGAACACGAGGGCGATTACGATGCCGCCTTCGAGGCCGAGGTGATGGCCCCGATGATCGCCGCGCTGGACGACAAGCTGGCCGAGGTGATCGGCGAGGTCGCCGATGACAGCCTGATCAACCGCGCCCGCACCATCGCCGACCGTTACGTGGGCGAGGCGGCCCTGGGCAACTTCATGAACGACACGCTGGTGGCGCGCTCGGCCACCTTCCCGGGTGGCAAGGTGGATTTCGCGCTGTTCAACGCGACCGGCCTGGCCACCGGCATCGACAAGGGGCCGCTGTCGTTCCGCGAATGGTTCGATGTGATGCCCTATGCCGATGTGATCGACGTGGCCACCCTGACCGGTGCCCAGCTGCGCGAGATGCTGAATTCCAACGCCAAGCGGCTGCTGCGCCCCGAGGAAGTGGCCGGGACCGACCTGCAAGGCTTCGTGTCGCGCGGGTTCCTGCATTTCTCGGGCGGGATCCGCTATCGCATCGCGCCCGGCGACTCGGCGGCCGAGGCCCGGGCGGTCGATATCACCCTGGCCGGCCAGCCGGTGGAACAGGTGCTGGACAAGCCGTTCCGCATGGCCTTCAACTCCTACATCTCGCTCGGCGCCTTCGGCGAGACCTGGAACGGCAACCCCATCGGCGGCGGCGTGCCCGGCGAGATCGCCAGTTTCGACGTGCGCGGCTTGCCCTGGGATCACACCGGCCTTGTCTATCGCAACGAGGTGATCGCCGCGATCCGCGAGATGGGCCCGATCGGCGAGGCCACCGGCGCGCGGCTCGACGGGCGCGTGGCGGTGTCGGTGGGCTGACGCGGCAAGGGCTTTCGAAAGCCCTTGAAACCCCGTTTGAACGGGTTCGGGAACGCCTTTCGAAAGGCGTTTCCAGCGGTTTCGAAACCGCTTCCGGAAGGCGCTTCAGCGCCTTGCCCGCGTCACGGAAACGCGGCGCCTCCTTTTACGGGTGCGCCGCGTCATGCGTCCCTTCGGGACTTACTTGATCACCAGCTGGGGCGAGACCACGTCGATGCCCAGCGCCTTGCCGACCGCGTAATAGGTCAGTTGCCCGGCATGGACGTTGAGCCCGTCCAGCAGGTGCGGATCGTCGGCGCAGGCCTGTTTCCAGCCCTTGTCGGCCAGCGCCAGCAGGAACGGCATCGTGGCATTGCCCAGCGCGATGGTCGAGGTCCGCGCCACGGCGCCCGGCATGTTGGCGACGCAGTAATGCATGATGCCGTCGACCTCATAGATCGGGTCGGCATGGGTGGTCGCCTTCGAGGTCTCGAAGCAACCGCCCTGGTCGATCGCCACGTCGACCAGCGCCGCGCCGGGCTTCATGGTCGAGAGCTGCTCGCGCGACACCAGCTTGGGCGCGGCGGCGCCGGGCACCAGGACGGCGCCGATCACCATGTCGGCGCTGGTCAGCAGCTCGGCGGTATAGCCCTTCGAGGCATAGCCGGTGCGGAACTCACCCCGCATCGTGTCGTCGAGGTAACGCAGCCGCGGCAGCGACATGTCCAGCACGGTGACATCCGCGCCCATCCCGGCGGCGATCCGGGCCGCGTGGGTGCCGACCACCCCGCCGCCGATCACCACCACCTTGGCCGGGCCCACCCCGGGCACCCCGCCCAGAAGCGTGCCGCGCCCGCCATTGGCCTTCTGCAGCGTCCAGGCGCCGACCTGCGGCGCCAGCTTGCCCGCGACCTCGGACATCGGCGCCAGCAGGGGCAGCCCGCCGCGCGGGTCGGTCACGGTTTCATAGGCGATGCAGGTCGCCCCCGAGGCCAGCAGGTCGCGGGTCTGTTCGGGGTCGGGCGCCAGGTGGAGATAGGTGAACAGAACCTGCCCCTCGCGCAGCATCTTGCGCTCGCCGGCCTGCGGTTCCTTCACCTTCACGATCATGTCGGCCTGGGCAAAGACCTCGGCCGCGGTGCCCAGGATGCTGGCGCCTGCGGCGATGTAATCGGCATCCGGGAAGCCCGAGCCGGCCCCGGCCCCGGTCTCGATCACCACCTCATGGCCATGGGCCACCGCCTCGCGCGCGGCGACCGGCGTCATGCCGACGCGAAATTCCTGCGGTTTGATTTCCTTCGGGCATCCGATCTTCACCGGCCTGACTCCTTGCTTGATGCTTCCGTTGCTGGACAGAATGTCGCACCTTGACCGCAAACGGGTTGAATTCTGCGCGGCATGGGCTGGACAGTTTCGAACGATCTTCGATATCCTGGCCCAAATACAGGAGGATCTTGCGTCAATGGAACTCGACTCGATTGATCGCCGTATCCTCAGCGTGGTTCAGCGCAACGGACGCATCTCCAACGCGGACCTGAGCGAGGCGATCAACCTGTCGCCCAGCGCCTGCCACCGCCGGGTGCAGCGGCTGGAGCGCGAAGGCTTCATCCGCGATTACGTCGCCCTGCTGGACGCACGCAAACTGGGCGTGGCGACGACCGTCTTCGTCGAGATCACCCTGCAGGGCCAGGCCGACGAGGTGCTGGATGCCTTCGAGAAGGCGGTCAGCCGCATTCCGGACGTGCTGGAATGCCATCTGATGGCCGGCACGGCGGATTACATCCTCAAGGTCGTGGCCGAGAATACCGAGGATTTCGCCCGCATCCACCGCCAGCACCTGGCGCGCCTGCCCGGCGTGGCGCAGATGCAGTCGAGCTTTGCCCTGCGCACCGTGTTCAAGACCACCGCGCTGCCGGTCGGGCCCTGAGCATTCTCGTAAAATCCCGAATAGACTCCCGGGAAATTCCGGCAAGCCCCCTTCGGCCCTTAATCGCGATTTAGCCCCTTGATGGTCAGGATGACGTGCCCGTGGGGGATGTGTCATGGCCTTCAGCTTCTATGCGCTGGACAATGAGTTCGCTGTTTCGACCGGCTCGAATGTCAATTCGTCGCCGGGGCATTCGGATTTCGATTATCCTCCGACCTCGTCCCGCGATCTGATCATCACCACCCATGACGACGATGACGACCCGCGCCTGTTCGAGGTCGGCGATACCTACGATGTCAGCTATGGCGGCCCTGGCGGGGCGCATACCCTGACCGATGCGGTGGTGATCCGCTCCGATGCCGCACCGGGCGGCGGCGGGGTGATCGTGTTCGAGGGGCTGGATGAAGACGGCAACCTGACCCAGGTGGTCTGGACCCCGGATTTCGATCCTGGAAACCTGGTATTTCGACAATTTCGTCGGCGGTCAGCCGCCGGAATTCTACACTTCGGATCAGAATGCCGCCTATAGCCACAGCTTCGTCTGCTTTGCCGGCGACACCCGGATCGCCACCGCGCTGGGCGGCATCCGCGCCGCCGATCTGTGGCCGGGCGATCTGGTCGACACGCTGGATGCCGGGCCGCAGCCGGTGCGATGGATGGGGCGGCGCACGGTGCCGGGGCAGGGGCCGAACGCGCCGGTGCTGTTCACCCCCGGCGCCATCGGCAATCATTCGCCCCTGCGGCTCAGCCAACAGCACCGGGTGCTGGTCCGGTCGCCGCTGGCCGAGCTGATGTTCGGTTCGCCCGAGGTGCTGGTGCCCGCCAAGGCGCTGGTCGATGGCGCGGATATCCGCATCGCCCCCTGCGCCCGGATCGACTATGTCCACCTGCTGTTGCCGGCGCATGGGCTGCTCTTTGCGGAAGGCGCGCTGTGCGAAAGCCTGCTGCCGGGATCGCAGGCGCAGGAGGCGGTCGATCTGCCGCCCGCCCTGGCCCGGCTGCCCTATCCCGCGGCGCGCCCGGTGCTCAGCTTCGCCGAAGCCCTGGCGCTTCTGGGCACCGGCCCCGACCCCCGCCTGCCCCCGCGCCCGGAACCGGCTGCGGCCCCCATGCGCCCGGCGCGTGCCGCCGCCATGCTCTGACCCCGCGTTTCGCCTTTCGGCTCCTCTTGCCTTCGGGCTATGCTCGATCCGCAAGGAACTGTCGGAGACCGCCATGCAGTGGGATCACATCGTCGTCGGGGCCGGCAGCGCCGGCTGCGTCATGGCCAAGCGTCTGGCCGATGCCGGCCGCAAGGTCCTGCTGCTGGAAGCCGGCGGCAAGGACAATTACCACTGGGTGCATATCCCGGTGGGCTACCTTTACTGCATCGGCAATCCGCGCACCGACTGGATGTTCAAGACGGCGGAAGAACCGGGCCTGAACGGCCGCGCGCTGATCTATCCACGCGGCAAGATCCTGGGCGGCTGCAGTTCGATCAATGGGATGCTCTATCTGCGCGGCCAGGCCGCCGATTACGACGGCTGGCGCCAGATGGGCCTGACCGGCTGGGGCTGGGACGATGTCCTGCCGCTGTTCCGGAAGTCCGAGGATTACGTCGACGGCGCCAGCGAAATGCACGGGGCGGGCGGCGAATGGCGGGTCGACAATCAGCGCCTGCACTGGGACGTGCTGGACGACTGGAGGACGGCGGCGACACAGTGGGGCCTGAACGAGACCAGCGATTTCAACACCGGCGACAACGAAGGCGTCGGATATTTCCGCGTCAACCAGCGCGGCGGCTGGCGGATGAACACCGCCAAGGCCTTCCTGCGCAGCGCCACCGGCAAGGGCCTGAAGGGTGGAAACCCACGCCCATACCCGCCGCCTGCTGATCGAGGAGGGCCGCGTCACCGGCGTGGAATACGAACAGAACGGCCAGGTCCTGAAGGCCCGCTGCGGTGGCGAGGTGGTGCTGTCCGCCGGCGCCATCGGCAGCCCGCAGATATTGCAGCTTTCCGGCGTCGGCCCCGGCGCCCTGCTGCAGGAACACGGCATCGAGGTGGCGCTGGAGCAATCCCGGTCGGGGCCAACCTGCAAGACCATCTGTAACTCAGATGCGCCTGGCGGCTGACCGGGGCGCGGCACGCTCAACACCCTCTCGGCCACGCTCTGGGGCAAGGCCAGGATCGGGCTGAATACGCCCTGCGCCGCACCGGGCCGATGTCGATGGCGCCCAGCCAGATGGGGGCCTTCTCGCGCAGCTCTGACCTGGTCGAGACGGCCGATCTGGAATATCACGTCCAGCCCTGACGCTCGAGGCCTTCGGCCAGCCGCTGCACGATTTCCCCGGCCTCACCGCCAGCGTCTGCAACCTGCGCCCCGAAAGCCGCGGCACGGTCGAGATCGCCTCGCGCGATCCCCGCGCCATGCCGAAGATCGCGCCGAACTACCTGTCCACCGAGGGCGACCGCGCCACCGCCATCGCCGCCATCCGCCAGAGCCGCGCCATCATGGCCCAGGCGGCAATGGCGAAATACGCCCCGGAAGAGATCAAGCCCGGCCCCGATTACCAGAGCGACGGAGAGCTGGCGAAAGCGGCGGGCGATGTCGGCACCACCATCTTCCACCCCACCTGCACCGTGCGCATGGGTATGGAAGAGGGCGCGCCGCTGGACGAACGCCTGCGCTTTCGCGGCTTGCCCGGGCTGCGCGTCGTCGATGCCAGCGTCATGCCCCGGATCACCAGCGGCAACACCAATTCCCCCACCATCATGATCGCCGAAAAGGCCGCCCAGATGATGCTGGAAGAGCGCGCCTGATGCGGATCGCCATCGCCTTCCATTCCGGCTCGGGGCATACCCGCCGGCTGACCGAGATCGTGGCCGCCGAGCTGACGGCGCTGGGCGCCGCCGTCGATTGCGTCGATGTCGAGCAGATGGCCGAGCCCGACTGGCAGGCGCTGGCGGCGGCAGAGGCCATCGTCTTTGCCGCGCCGACCTATATGGGCAGCGTCTCGGCCCCGTTCAAAGCCTTCATGGACGAAAGCAGCGAGATCTGGTCGGACGGGCTCTGGGCCGACAAGATCGCCGCCGGCATGACGGTGGCCACCTTTCCCAGCGGCGACAAGCTGAGCACGCTCATTCAGATGGTGGTCTTCGCCGCGCAGCACGGCATGATCTGGCTCGGCCAGAGCGAGATCGGCGCGCCGGCCGCGCCCGGCAATGACGGCATCGACGAAGACGGCTTCTCGCTGGGCCTGGCCGCGACCTCGGTCCGCGACAAGACAAGGATGATCCGCCCGGGCGACGAGCTGACGGCGAAACGCTTTGCCGCACGGCTTCACGCCACGGTGCGGCGTTGGGCCGGCTGAGCCGCGCGCGCGTCAGGCGATGGCGATGTTGATCGGGTCGGCCGGGATCGTGCCGAACAGGTCGCTGGGATCGTTCGGATCGTCGATCACCGTATCGTAACCCAGATCCTCGAGCGAGGCGATGGTCATCGCCGAGATATAGTTCGGATTGCTGATATAGCCGGTCATCAGCTCGTTCACGAAATAGGCATCGTCCCAATGCCCGCCAGCGGTGCCGGCCCCGCCGTCCATCTCGACCGGAATCTGCCCCGTGCCGCCGAACTCGCTGACGAAATAGAGGTTCGCCAGCGTGCCGTTGAAGGTCAGATCGCCGCCGCCGATCGACCCGTCGGTCAGGCCCAGATAGCTCCACAGCGTGCCGAAACCCAGCGTGTGCATCATCTCGTGCAGGATGATGTCGTCCCACAGGCCATAGCCGTTGAAGGTCTCGGCATCGGCGATGTCGAATTCCATGATGCCCTGATAGGGCAGATAGCTGGGAATGCGCACCCAGGTCGGGCCGGCCTGACCCAAGGTGCCGTTGACGCCGTCGATCTCCACCAGGGTGGCGGTGATGGTCATGTCGTCATAGATCACGCCGCCGCTGCTTACATCGGGCAGGTCGGCCAGGATGATCTGGCTCAGGTAATCCGCCGCCGCGATGAAGGCCTGTTGCAGCTCTTCGATCCAGGTGCCTTCGAAGACCACGGTGATGTTATAGGAGGTCGCCGCATCGCCGCCGCTGGTATATTCGGTCAGCAGGCCGCTGGCGCCATCGCCGTCGCGGTCGTCGATATTGCCGTCCAGCCCCGGATCGCCATCGACCTGGGTGGGGTCCGGGCTGCTGTCGCCGTCGCGATCGTCGCCCGTATCGGTGACGGTCGGATCGGCCGCGGTCGAGGGATCGGCGGCGCTGTCGCCATCGCGGTCGTCCGGCACGGTCAGATCGGCATCGTTGGTGATCGCGGTTCCGGACAGCCCGGCCCAGGACAGCCCGGCATCGCTTGTCAGCGCCAGCCCCGCCTTGGCGCCGACGGGCTGGCCCGCATCGGTATCGGGGCAGCGCAGCGGGTGCGGCTCATCGGCCGGCAGGGACACGGTTGCAAATACGAACGTGTCGCTCAGCGGTTCGAAAAGAACTTGGTCGGCCTCACGCAAGGCCGTCGAATAAACAGTCATGAATGACCTCCGATACCCGGTGTCGGCCCAAACCTAGCACGGCGAACCGCTTCCCGCCTAGCGTGTTGGCACCGAAAACCGGCCAAATCCGGGCACGGGCGGTCCGGCGGCGGGTTTTCCGGCAACCGGACCGGTCAAGCCCGCCGCGTCGCAGCGGGCTTCGGTCAGCTTCCGTCGCCGATCTTGTCCCAGGTCCGGGTCGCGAAATCGCCGGCATCGTGGCGTTCGCGCAGCTGGAATTCGGGCTTGCCGGTGGCGCGGTTCACCATCCGGCCGCGCCCGACCGCCGGCCGCGCGTCGATCGCCTGCGCCCAGCGGCGGACATGGGCATAGCTTTCCACGTCCAGGAACTCGCCCGCCTCGTAAAGCCGGCCCAGCGCCAGCTGCCCGTACCAGGCGTAATTGGCGATATCGGCGATGGAATACTCGGCGCCGTCCAGCCATTCCACCTTGGCCAGCCGCCGATCCAGCACGTCAAGCTGGCGCTTCACCTCCATGGTGAAGCGGTTGATCGGATATTCCCACTTTTCCGGCGCATAGGCATAGAAATGCCCGAAGCCGCCGCCCAGATAAGGCGCGCTGCCCATCTGCCACATCAGCCAGGACAGCATCTCGGGCCGGTTGCCGCCCAGGAAGCGGCCGAACTTCTCGGCCAGGTAAAGCAGGATCGCGCCCGATTCGAACACCCGCGTGGAGGTGGGCGTGGAGCGGTCCATCAGCGCCGGGATCTTGGAATTGGGGTTCACCGCGACGAACCCGGACGAGAACTGATCGCCCTCCATGATGTTGATGATCCAGGCGTCGTATTCCGCCTCTTCGATGCCGGCCTCCAGCAGCTCCTCGAACAGCACCGTCACCTTCACCCCGTTGGGCGTGGCCAGCGAATAGAGCTGGTGCGGATGCTTGCCGACCGGCAGCTCCTTGTCGTGCGTGGCGCCCGAAACGGGGCGGTTGATGCTGGCGAACCGCCCGCCCGATTCGGCGTCATGGGTCCAGACCTTGGGGGGCGTGTAGGAATCGGTCACCGGGGGCTCTCCTGTTTGCGCGTCGGGGTCAGGGGGCCACTAAGACACGCCCCGCAGCGCAAGGAAAGGCCGCGCGGCCCCCGAACGCCCGCCGCCCGCGTCACATATGCGCGAGCCCCCGAAAACGACAAACCCCCGGGCAAGGGCCGCGGGGGTCGTCTTTTCTCGCTATCCGAGAGGGGTGCCGGTCAGAGCATCCCTTCGCGCTGTGCCTTTTTACGGGCCAGCTTGCGGGCACGGCGGATGGCCTCGGCCTTCTCGCGCGCTTTCTTCTCGGAGGGCTTCTCGAAATGCTGCTTCAGCTTCATTTCGCGGAAGACACCTTCACGCTGCAACTTCTTCTTCAGGGCCCGAAGGGCCTGATCGACGTTGTTATCGCGAACGCTTACCTGCATGTGGTTTTCACCACCTTTCTAAGTTTGGGTTGCAAGGATTTGCAGGAAGCCGCCGTATAGCAACTTGCCTCCGGTTTGTCTAGTCTGCGGTCAAAGGAGCCGATTCATGTCCGATCCCCGCGAAAAACTGCTCGACGCCGCGCTGGCCCATGTCCCCTTCGACGGCTGGAGCGACGAGACCTTCCAGGCGGCGCTTGCCGATACCGGCATGGCCCCGGGCCTGGCGCGCGGCCTCTGTCCGCGCGGCGCGCTCGATCTGGCGGTGGCCTATCACAGGCGCGGCGACCGGCGCATGGTCGAGCGGCTGGAGCAGGCCGACCTGGGCGCGATGCGCTTCCGCGACCGGATCGCGGCGGCGGTGCGCTTTCGCCTCGAGGCGGTCGAGGATCGCGAACTGGTGCGCCGCGGCATGGCGCTTTTCGCGCTGCCGCAATACGCCCCCGACGGCGCGCGGCTGATCTGGGACACCGCCGATCTGATCTGGCGCAGCCTGGGCGACAGCTCGGACGACATCAACTGGTATACGAAGCGCGCCACGCTGTCGGGGGTCTATTCCGCCACCGTGCTCTATTGGCTGGGCGACGACAGCGAAGACCACGACGCCACCTGGGCCTTTCTCGACCGCCGGATCGAGGATGTGATGCGCTTCGAAGGCTTCAAGGCCAACATGCGGGCCAACCCGGGGCTGATGCGGCTGCTGAAGGGGCCGCTCGATGTGCTGGGCCGCATCCGTGCCCCGCAGCCGCGCGGCGACATGCCGGGCCGTTGGGGGCCGGGCCACCGAGAACTATGAAAGAGGACGATATGAGCCAGACGATGCGAGCGGTCGAGATTTCCAAGCCCGGCGGGCCCGAGGTGCTGCTGCCCTGCACCCGCCCCCGCCCGATGGCGGGCCAAGGCGAGGTGGTGATCCGCGTGGCCTATGCCGGGGTGAACCGCCCCGATGCGCTGCAACGCGCCGGTGCCTATGCCCCGCCGCCCACCGCCAGCGACCTGCCCGGGCTGGAAGCTTCGGGCGAGGTGGCCGAGGTCGGCCCCGGTGTGAGCGACTGGAGCGTCGGCGACAAGGTCTGCGCCCTCTTGCCCGGCGGCGGCTATGCCGAATACGTCGCCACCCCCGCGGCGCATTGCCTTCCCGTACCCGACGGTATGGACCTGAAGCACGCCGCCTGCCTGCCGGAAACATACTTTACCGTATGGACCAACGTCTTCCTGCGCGGCGGGTTGAAGGCGGGCGAGCGGTTCCTGGTCCATGGCGGCAGTTCCGGTATCGGCACCACCGCGATCCAGCTGGCCCGCCATTTCGGCGCCCGGGTCTTCGCCACCGCCGGTTCGGACGACAAATGCGCCATCTGCACCGATCTGGGGGCTGAGCGGGCGATCAATTACAAATCCGAGGATTTCGTCGAGGTGATGCGCGCCGAGGGCGGCGCCAACCTGATCCTCGACATGGTGGGCGGCGATTACATCCCGCGCAACGTCAAGGCGCTGGCCGATGACGGCCGGCTGGTACAGATCGCCTTCCTGTCGGGCCCGGTGGCCGAGCTGAACTTCGCCCAGGTGATGGCGCGGCGGCTGACCATCACCGGCAGCACCTTGCGCCCGCAAAGCGACCTGGCCAAGGCCCGCATCGCCGCCGACCTGCGCGCCCATGTCTGGCCGCTTCTGGCGGCGGGCACGGTGGGGCCGGTGATGGACAGCGAATTCGCGCTCGACGACGCGGCCCAGGCCCATGCCCGGATCGAAAGCCCGGGCCATGTCGGCAAGATCGTTCTGAAAGTCGGATAACACGGGCGCCCGGTTGGCACCCGCCCCACGAGGAGGCACAGCATGGCCAGGACAGTCATCATCGAAGAGTTCGGCGGCGCCGAGAAGCTGAAACTGGTCGACCGCGCCGTCGGCGATCCTGGTCCGGGCGAAATCCGCATCGCGCAGAAATTCGCCGGCCTCAATTTCATCGACATCTATCAGCGCACCGGCCTCTATCCCAATGCCCTGCCGGCGGCGCTGGGGATGGAGGCCTCGGGCATCGTCGAGGCGGTGGGCGACGGCGTCAGCCATCTGCAGCCGGGCGACCGCGCCGCCTATGCCAGCGCCCCGCCGGGCGCCTATGCCGAAGCGCGGGTGATGCCCGCCGCCCAGGTGGTGAAGCTGCCCGATGCCATCGGCTTCGACACCGCCGCGGCGATGATGCTGCAGGGGCTGACGGTGGAATATCTGTTCGATCGCATCTGCCACGTCCGCAAGGGCGATACCGTGCTGTTCCACGCCGCCGCCGGGGGCGTCGGCCTGATCGCCTGCCAATGGGCGCGCTCGGAAGGCATCACCCTGATCGGCACCGCCGGCTCGGACGAGAAATGCGCCCTGGCGCTGGAGCACGGTGCCAGCCATTGCATCAATTACCGGACCGAGGATTTCGCCGCCCGCGTCCGCGAATTGACCGATGGCCGCGGCGTCGATGTGGTGATGGACGGGGTCGGGGCCGATACCTGGGAAGGCTCGCTGAATTCGATCCGGCCGCTCGGCTGGATGATTTCCTTCGGCTCGGCCTCGGGTCCGGTGCCGCCGTTTTCGATTGCCGAACTGGGCGCCAAGGGATCGCTGAAACTGACCCGGCCGACGCTGTTTCATTTCATCGCCCGGCGCGAGGATTGCCAGAGCATGGCCGACCGGCTGTTCGAAAAGGTGGCCAGCGGCGCGGTGAAGATCAATATCGGCCAGCGCTTTGCCCTGAGCGAAATTCGCGCCGCGCATGAAAGCCTTGAGGCGCGCAAGACCACCGGCTCGACGATTCTCGAGATTTGATCAGGCCATTTTCCGACGCGGCTTCGCGTCATTTTGCCAATTGGAGATGAACCTTCCGGCAGAAATTCGCCGCAGGGTTAAGTATGCGCACAAAAAAGAAGAATTTCCGCGACTGACCGAAAATAGGGAATTGAAACCCTACCTTTCAATCGCCATCACTCCCATTATTGCTGAAAAACGGAGTTGAAAATGGCCAAGAATGGCACGATCGGAATGGCGCAACTGAACGCCATGACACTCGCGGAACTGAAGTCTCTCGAAAAGAAGCTGGCGAAGGCCATCCTGAAATTCGAAGAGCGGGAAAAGAAGAAAGCCCTGGCCGAGCTGAAGGCCAAGGCGAAGGAATTGGGCTTTTCGCTTGACGAACTGACCGGCACGAAATCTGCGGCACCCGCCGCCGCCGCGCCGAAGAAGCCGGGCAAGAAAGTGCCGCCGAAATATGCCAACCCCGAGGACAAGACCCAGACCTGGACCGGCCGTGGCCGCCGCCCGGCCTGGGTGGGCGAGGCGCTGGCCGCCGGCAAGACGCTGGACGACATGACGATCTGACCTGCGACGGAACTTGAAAAAACGGGCGCGCCGACATGGGGATGGGGGCGCGCCCGTTTTCGTTCCGCAAAGCCGCGAACGGGCCCTAGCGCACCGGATCGAGCAGCGCGTCGGTCATCCTGCAATCCGTCACCGTATCGCGGCCGCAGGGCACGGGGCTGAGAGCCTTCGAAAGGCAGATGCGCACTTCCTGAATGCGCCCGGCCTGGCAGGTGACGGTGATCATGTCGGGCTCCAGCCCCGGATTGGCCTTCAGGAACGCCTCTTCCACGACCCTGGCCGGAAGCTTCACCGGCTTCGTCAGCTTGCGAAACACCGGCGGCCGCACGATGCCGCCATAGGCGCGGCGCGACAGGGCATAGTAATCGGGCGCCGAAAGCCCGCTGCAGACCCCGTGTTTCTTCCACTGATACCAGGCCAGCCCGCTTGTCCCCATGATGTCGGCCATCGCTTCGGTCGTCCCGCGCGACGGCGGCCGCTCGGCCGTCGGGCAGAAGGCCGGCCAGCCGCGATGGTATTGCGGCCAGAGCCCGTGCAGGGTCCAGCCGAAATCCTCGCGCGGGTCGCATTGCGGCGAGCGCCGCGCATCGCCCTCCAGCGCGCACCAGCTGGGCGACCACGACAGCGACATCACCCAGTAATCGAATTCGCCCGCCCTTTCGCCATCGGCCCGCGCCAGCCCCGCCAGCCCGATCAGAAGCGCCGCCAACACCTGTTTCATTCACTCTTCCCTTTCGCAGCCTTGCGCAGTATAGAGCCCCCAAGTTCCCCGACAACGGAAACCCGGCCCCGCCAAAGGGTCAGCCCACTTCAGGGCACGGGAAAGTTCTATTCGCAGGAGTCACAACATGTCGGACAAACCGCTCATGGCCAAGGCCACCGCCGTCTGGCTGGTCGACAACACCACCATCAGCTTCAAGCAGATCGCCGATTTCTGCGGCCTGCATGAACTCGAGGTCCAGGGCATCGCCGATGGCGACGTGGCCGCCGGGGTGAAAGGCTTCGATCCGATCGCCAACAACCAGCTGGACCAGGCGCAGATCGACAAGGCCGAGGCCGATCCGCTGCACAAGCTGAAGCTCAAGTTCAACCCCGCCGCCGTGGGCGAGGAAAAGCGCCGTGGCCCGCGCTATACGCCGCTCTCCAAGCGTCAGGACCGGCCCGCCGCGATCCTCTGGCTGGTCAAGTTCCACCCCGAGCTGACCGACGGCCAGGTCTCGAAACTGGTCGGCACCACCAAGCCGACCATCCAGTCGATCCGCGAGCGGACCCACTGGAACATCTCGAACATCCAGCCGATCGACCCGGTCGCCCTGGGCCTGTGCCGCCAGTCCGAACTGGACGCCGCCGTGCAGAAGGCCGCCAAGAAGCGCGCCGCCGACGGCGCGGTGATGAGCGACGACGAGCGCCGCAAGCTGGTCTCGACCGAGCAGAGCCTGGGCATGGCCGCCGAACCGCGCATCCCCACCGCCATCGAAGGGCTCGAGACCTTCTCGCTTTCGGGCAATGACGACGATGAGGACGAGGACGACAAGCGCGACATCCTCGATGCCGACAGCTTCTTCAACCTGCCCTCGGGCGATGGCGAGGAACAGCCGGACTGAGACCGGCCGTCCCGACCCGAGATCGACCCCCGCCCGGGCCCGCGCGCCCCGGCGGGGGTTTTTCGTTCACCCGGCTCCCCGCGTCATGCGCGCGCGTGTTCTCCGCTCGAAGGGGGCTTTCGGAAGTTCTGTTTTTGTTCTAATCTCTGGTCACGCCCCCTGCTGCAGGCCTCCCCTTGGATCGCAATATCGCCCTTTACCCCTGGTATCGCTTCTGCCGCGACCTGATGTTCTGGCACGGCATCTGGTTTCTCTATTTCCAGCGCAACCTGACCCCGGCCGACGCGATCCTGCTCTATGTCGTCTATGACATCGCCACCACCGCACTCGAAGTGCCCTCGGGCCTGATGTCCGACCGCTGGGGCCGGCGGCGAACCTTGATCGCGTCGAGCCTTGCGGGGCTACTCGGCGCCGTGCTGCTGGCCACCGGCGACAGCTTCGCCGCCTTCGCCCTGGCCCAGGTGGCGATGGGGGCGGCCATCGCCTTCGCCTCGGGCACCGACAGCGCGCTGCTCTACGAATCGCTGGTCGCCACCGGCCGCGAAGACGAGGTCGGACGGCAGGAATTGCGCGCCTGGCGGGCCACGTTTCTGGCCCTGTCTCTGGGCGCTGTGCTGGGCGGGGCGATGGCGCTGGTCTCGTTCCGCCTGGCCTTTGCCGCGGGCGCGCTGGCCTGGGCCGCGACCCTGCTGCTCAGCCTGCGCTTCTCCGAACCCGTCCACCGCGACACGCCCGTGCCGCAGGGCGACGAGGTCCTGCAGGTCGGCACCCTGCGCCGCGCCTTTGCCTCGCCGGTGCTGCGCTGGCTCTTTGCGCTCAGCGTCACGATGTATGTCTTCAGCCATGTGCCCTATGTCTTCGGCCAGCCCTTCATCCTGGCCGCGCTCGACCGCGCCGGATGGGCGGGCGAGGCGCCTCTGGTCAGCGGCGGCGTCAGCGCGGCGATGATGCTGGTCTCGGTCGCCGCCTCGCTGCTGGCGCCGCGGCTGCGGCAGGCGCTGGGCCTGGCGGCGATCCTGCTGCTGGCCTTCTCCCTGCAGATCGCCGTCACCGGCCTGCTGGCGCTCACCCATTCGACGCTGGCGATTGCGGTCCTGTTCCTGCGGATGGTGCCGGATTCGCTGTCGAAACCCTTCGTTCTGGCCAGCATCCAGCCGATGCTGGGCAATGACGGCCGCGCCACCTATCTGTCGCTGCAAAGCCTGGCCGGGCGGCTGGTCTTCGCCGCGACGCTCTGGGCCGCATCCTCGGCCGGTCAGGGACCCGAGGATATGGATTTCCCGGCGCTGCAATCGGTTCTGGGCGCCTATGCCCTGGCCGGTCTGGTGGCGCTGGCAATGCTGGCGCTGGCCGCCCGGCGGGTCGGGATCGGCGCGGACTGAGCCGGTTCGTTTGCGACGCCCGCGTCGGTTTCGGGCGGCCCGTTTCCGACCTCGTGTCGCCCCCGGGCAAGATCGCCCGCCCCGCCCGTGCCAGCACGGAAGGGCGGCGGGCCCCCGCCGTTCCCTTGACCCGTTCAGCCGGAAAGTCCGCCCATGTCGCTGGCCCAGGATCCGCTTCGGCCACCGCCGTCGCCCGCGCGCCTTGCGCTGTCGGGCAATCTCATGTGCATGGCCTCGATGCTGGCCTGGGCGGCCGGCTTCCCCGCGGCCGAGACCCTGCTGACCCGGTGGGAGCCGCTGCCGCTGATCACCGCGCGCTTCCTGCTGTCGATCCTCATGCTGCTGCCGCTCTGGGTGGTGCTCGACGGGCCGCGCGCGGTGCTGCGGGCGAACTGGCCGCGTGGCGTGGCGGTCGGCGGGCTGGGCTTCGGCCTCGGCGCCTGGCTTCTGCTCGTGGCCCAAAGCCTGACCGATCCGGTCACGGTGGCGATCATCGCCTCGGCCACGCCGGTTGCGGGCACGGTGCTGGAAATGCTCCAGGACGGCCGCCGCCTGGGCGCGGGTTTCGTGCTGGGCCTCGTGGCCTCGGTCGTGGGCGGGGCGATCGCGGTGTCGGGCCCTGCGGGCGGCGGCGCGCTGGCGCTCGGGGCCGCGACGGCGGTGCTGGCCTGCTTTCTCTTCGTCTGGGGCAGCCGCGCCTCGGTGAAGGGCTTCCCCGAACTCAGCAACACGGGCCGCACCACGATCACGCTCGCGGGCGGGCTGGTGGCGACCGGTGCGATCTTCCTCGCGGCCTGGGCGCTGGGCCTTTCGGCCCTGCCCGAAGGTGGCTGGCAGCCGGGCGAGGCGGGCCAGCTTGCGGTCTATGCCCTGGCCTCGATGGCGATCAGCCAGCTGCTGTGGATCGCCGCCGTCGGCCGGCTGGGCGTCGCGCTGGCGGCCTTCCATGTCAATGTCGCGCCCTTCTATGTGATGGTCCTGATGCTGGCCATGGGCGGCGGCTGGAGCTGGCGCCAGGCGCTGGGCGCCGCCATCGTGGCGCTGGGCGTGATCGTGGCCCAGGCCCCGCCGCGACGGGCGCGCCTCGCCGATTGACGCGGCGCCCGCTTTGCCCAAGACTGCGCCGCCATGAGTGAGACGCTTCCGCCCCTTCCCGACACCCCGTTCTGGCGCGCCTATCACGGCCGCTTCGCCGGCTTTCCCACCTGGGCCATGCATGACCGGTTCTGGCCGGTGCTGACCGCCAGCACCGGCGACTGGTTCGCGTTCGAGCCCGAGGGCGGCAGCCTGCCCGACGCACCGCTCGATGCCGCCGGCCTTGACGCGCTTCTGGCCGAGGCCGAGGCGATGTTCGCCCCGGCGCGCGACCGCTCCTTCGCCGGCATCGTCTTCGCCGACGACGTGGAGAGGCCGAGTTTCGTCAAGATATTCGACCCCTGGAAGATGGGCGCCAGCTGTGGCAGCTCGGGCGAGCGTATCCTGCCGCGCTGGGTGCTGAGCCGGATGCGCCCCGACAGCGCCCTGCCGGTGGCGGCGCCAGAGCCCGCGAAGCCGGGCCTCATGCAGCGGCTGGGCTGGCGCGGCTAGCGTCGCCTTAGGTTTCCGCACATTTCGGGCGGCTTCAGGAACCGTGGCCGGTCTGGGCGTCGGGTCGGGCCGGCGGCGTCGCGCGAAGACATCTGCTTTGGCCCGATCTCCAGACCTGATGCGCGCCGGGCGGGCGCACGGCCGGGGACGGGTGCTTCCGACGGTGGCGGCGCGCGCTTTATCTCACCGCGTCTTCCCTGCCGGTGAACGATGCGCATCCCATCGAAAGCACCCGGCCGCGGGACGGCCGTGCGGCTCGCCCGGCGCTGCGCGCTGTTCGGGCGAGAATTGGCGAAAGACCTGCCCTGCGCCCGAGCCGAGCCGACAGCAGCTAGCCCTCCCGCTTCTGCGCCCACTCCGCCGCGTGTCGCCCGGCCCAGCGCCCGGTGGCCAGGCACCCGGTCAGAAGGTATCCGCCCGTCGGCGCCTCCCAATCCAGCATCTCGCCGGCGGCAAACACGCCGGGCGCCAACCGGATCATCAGCCCTGAATCGAGCGCCGTGAATTTCAGCCCGCCGGCGGTGGAGATCGCCTCGTCGATCGGGCGCGGCCCGGCATGGCGCACCGGCAGCGCCTTGAGGAGCGGGGCAGGATCGTCGGGCAGGGGCCGCGCGAATTCCATCAGAAGCGCCTGTTTCACCGGGTCAAGCCGGAGATATTTGCGCAGGGAATTGGCGACGCTCTCCTTCGGGCGCCTCTTGGCCAGCCGGGCGCGGATCTCGTCGGCGCTCAACCCCGGCAGCAGGTCGAGCATCAGCGGCGCCCCGTCGCGCATCGCGCGCGACACCGCATAGATGCCGCCGCCTTCCAGTCCGCGCGCCGAGATCACGAATTCCGCCTCCGCCCGCGCCTCGCCCGCCCGCAGGACGACATTCTTCACCGGCGTTCCGAAGTGACGCGCCATATGGTCCGACCAGTGAACCGTGAACCCCATATTCGCCGGTCGGAACGGCGCCAGAACGCCGGGCGGGAACCGTTCTGCCCATGCCCCGTCCGATCCGAGCCGCGCCCAGCTTGCGCCGCCCAGGGCCAGAACGGTGACATCGGCGATAACCATCTGCGGGCCCTGCGGCGTCTCGAAGTTCTGCCCGCCCGTCCAGCGCCAGCGGGTTTTCAGCGCGACGCCCAGCCCGCCCAGCCGCGCCAGCCAGGCGCGCAACAGCGGCGAGGCCTTCATCGCCCTGGGAAACACCCGCCCCGACGAGCCGGTGAACATCTCCTGTCCCAGCGCCTCGGCCCAGGCCTTCACGGCGTCGGGGCCGAAGGCGGCCAGCATCGGGCGCAGGTGTTCGGCGGCCTCGCCATAGGCGGCCAGGAAGTCGGCAAAACCTTCGTCCTTGGTCAGGTTCAGGCCTGATTTCCCCGCCATCAGCAGCTTGCGCGCCGGGCTGGGCTTGACCTCGGCTACCGTCACCGACAGGCCGGCGCGGGCCAGTTCCTCGGCCGCCATCAGCCCCGCCGGGCCGGCGCCGATGACCAGGGCGGTATCGCGGGCGTCGCTCACGCCCCGGGTTTCGCCGGCGCGCTCGCCCCGCCCTTGCGTGCGGGTCTCGCCTTGGGGGCGGTCTCGGCCTGGGGCAGGGCGCCCTTCAGCTCGATCACGCGATGCGGATAGGGGATTTCGATGCCGTTGTCCTTCAGCGCGTTCCATACCGCGAACAGCACCTTGGGCGTGAACTTGTTGCGGCCGTCGTCGATGCCGTTCACCCAGAACTCGACCGCGAAGTCGATGCCCGAGTCGCCAAAACCGCGCAGCTCGCAATCGGGGTCCATCTCGCCACCCTCGCCGCCGGACAGCACGAAATCGAGCTTACCCACGGCCTCTTCGATGATTTCCGGAACCCGGTTGATATCGGTGTCATAGCTGACCGAGAACGCCGCCTCGTAGCGGTTGGCGCTGCCGGCATCGGAATAGTTCACCACCCGCGTGGTGATGAAATGCTCGTTCGGCACCACGATCCAGCGGCCATCGTAGGTTTCCAGGATCGTCGCCCGCGCCATCATCTTGACGATGGTGCCGGCCTCGCCCCCGTCCAGCTCGACATAATCGCCCACCGTCGCCTGACCCTCCAGCAGCAGGATCACGCCCGAGACGAAGTTCGACGCGATCTGCTGCAGGCCGAAGCCGATGCCGACGCCGATGGCACCGCCCAGCACGGCCAGCGAGGTCAGCGAGATGCCCATGATGTTCATCAGCAGCAGGAAGGCGACACCGAAGATCGCGATTTCGGCCGCCTTCTGCGCCAGCGTCCGCGTCGCCGGGCGCATTTCTTCCTGCGACTGGATGAAGGCGGTGGACTGATCGTTCGACCAGCGTCCCAGCCAGAACAGGACGGCGCCCGCGATCACGCCGCGCACCAGCGCCATGACCGAGAACGAGATATTGCCCAGCTCGACGATCGACCCTTCCAGCCAGGCCGTCAGCGGGCCAAGCAGCCCCAGGGCATAGGCCGCCATCACCGGGATCAGCACATAGCGGCCCAGAAGCTTCAGGAACGGGTCCGAGACGATCTCGCGCACCAGGATGCGGGCGGCAAGCAACAGGAACACCCGCTTGCCGAAGGCGATGACCGCGCCCGAGCCGAACAGCGACCGGGTCACGCCTTCGCCCACCGCGGTCAGGAAATACGCGAGCAGCGGCAGAAGCAGCGGCAGGAACAGCGCCACGAAGCGCCGCGCGGTGGCCAGGACATGGGTCTGCTCCGCCGGCGGGGTCAGCAGTTTCTCGGCCAGCGGCCGGATCTTGCGCGTGATCGCCAGCGCCGCGACATAGGACACGATCAGCAGGCCGAATTGCGACCAGGCCGCCGGCGACAGCAGCCAGGACAGGGCAAGCTCCCAGCCC
Source organism: Paracoccaceae bacterium (assembly GCA_041397165.1). Classification (GTDB taxonomy): domain Bacteria; phylum Pseudomonadota; class Alphaproteobacteria; order Rhodobacterales; family Rhodobacteraceae; genus JAWKXE01. The sequence goes on from JAWKXE010000011.1 coordinate 85,726, forward strand.
TGTTGCGCATAATCCAGTGCCTTGGTGACGATCTCGGGTTGGCCTTCCATCTGCGCACCTCACTCGTAAACTGCACCCATGCATTGCCGATTGCCGGTCGGGACACAAGGGGGAGCACAGGGATGGGCCGGATATCGCAGCAGGCGCGCGACCCCGGCGATCCGGTCTGCCCGCTGTGCGGTCGGCCGATCCCCGAAGGCGTGCCGCAAAGCCGTCACCACCTGATCCCGCGCCTGCGCGGCGGCAAGGGTGGCGAGACGGTTCTGCTGCACGCGATCTGCCATGCCGAGATCCACGCCACGCTGAGCGAGACTGAGCTGGCCCGCGATTACAACACCATCGAAGCCCTGCGCGCCCATCCCCGGCTGGCGAAGTTCATCGCCTGGGTGGCCCGGCGCCCGCCCGGCTTTCGCTCGATGGTGCGGGGCTGGCGGGGGGGGGGGGGCTGACGGTCGGGCGCAGGCGGGGCCGCGCGGCCCCGCATCACGCGGGCGCGCGCCCGCGTGTCCCGCCGCGAATGTCGCGCGTCCCTTCAGGCCGGGTCGGCGCTCTGCCCGGTCAGCCAGTGGTCCAGCCGCCAGATGCCCCAGGCCAGCGGGATCGCCGCCAGCCCGCCGACCACCCAGGCCAGCGGTTCGTCCCCGAAGCTCTCGAACAGCTGGGTATAGCCGTGGATCGCCGCGAAGGTCAGGGCGGTGTTGAACAACCCGCGATGCATCCGCCAGGCGGAATAGGCGATCATCCCCGCCAGCGCCACGGCCCAGAAGGCGGTGAAGGCGCCGGCCGTGACATGCAGCGTGCCGGTGCGCCAGACATCCTGCGCGTCGCTCCAGCGGGTCCAGCGGTCGTCGCCGGTGAAATCGGAATATTGCGGCCCCCAGATCGTCTCGCCCACCCAGTCGCCCCAGAGCGAACCGACCAGGGCGCAGAGATTGGCGACGATGAACCCCATGATGGCCAGGATGCGCGCGTGCCGGGCCAGCCTCTCGGGCCGGTGGCGCACGATCAGCAGGGTGACGATCATCAGCACGGCCATCTGCAGGATCGAAAGCGTCGGCTCGGGCGAATAGAACGCATAGGCGGCGTGGAAATATCCCGTGCCGGTGTCCAGCACCTGGGCGAAGGGCGCGATCGCCAGCGCCGTCACCAGCCGCACGTCGATCAGCCAGCCCAGCCCGGCCACGCCGGCCGCGGCATAGAGATAGAACAGCGCCTTCACCGCCCCCGACAGATCGGCATGTTCCATCCAGTATCCCAGCCCGAACAGGTGGAAGGCCACCGCCATCAGGAGGATCGCGCCGGTGACGAAGCCGGTGCCGCGCCGCGCCTTGAGAAACCCGGGCGGTGAAGAGCCCGACCAGCACCAGCCCGCCCAGCGTCATCACCGGCCCGGCCACGGTATCGTGCTTGTCCAGCAGCTCGATCGCCGCGCCGCCGATCAGCATCCCCGCGCCGATCAGCGCCGCGGCATTGCCGAACATGCGGTAAAGATCGCCGCCCCGGAACAGGATCGCCACGCCGGCGCCCAGCAGGATCAGCCCGAACACGGCCACCGCCAGGGCATTGGCCAGCCAGAAGATCAGCCCGCCGGTGGCGGTCAGGATGCCGAAGCCGAGGATCGTGTTGATCGCCAGCGCCACCATCGCCTGCCGGCCTCGGGTGCGGATCTCCTGCGCCTGGGCCTCGGTGATGACCCCGTCGGCGACAAGGGTCGCGGTATCTGCGACGACATGCATGGGCGTTCCTCCTTCGTGCAAGCCTAGCACGGACCCCCGGGGCTGTGGGAAGCGCCTTCGAAGGCGCTTGCCTCAAGGCCGTTCGAACGGCCTTACCCGCCCTGGCACAGGCGCTTGATCTGCATCGCGATCTCGGGCCGGGCGGCCAGCGTGTCGGCGGCGATCTCGCGCGCGGTCGCCAGCAGCGCCTCGCCCTCGACGATCCGGTCGATCAGCCCCATCGCCAGCGCCTCGTCGGCGGCGATCCTCTGCCCGCCCATCAGGATCAGCTTGGTCCGCGCCGGCCCGATCAGCGCCGCCATCCGCCCCGGATCGGAAGGCTGCGGCAGGAAGCCCAGCTTCATCACCGGATAGAACACCTTCGCCCCCGGCACCGCCAGCCGCAGGTCGCAGGCCAGCGCCATGCCCATCGCGCCCCCGGCCAGCGTGCCGTTCAGGGCCGCGATGGTCAGCCCCGGCAGGCCCGCGATGGCGCCCGACAGCCGCTCCCACAGGGGCGAGGTCGCCAGCCCGGCGCGCGCCTCGTCCAGGTCGGCGCCGGCGGAAAACACCTTGCCGCGCCCGGTCAGGATCAGCGCCCGCGCCGCGCCCGCGCCCTCGGCGATCTCGCACAGCTCCTCCAGCATGGCGCCGGTCAGCGAATTGGCCTTGTCCGGCCGGTTCAGCGTGACGGTCAGAGGCCGCCGTCCCTTTCAAGCTCGATCATGCCACACCGATCCTTGCGCGAATGGCCTCGTCACGCAGCGAAATCTCCTCGCCCAGGAAGCCGTCGGCATCGGCCGAGCACATCCAGACCAGGCATTTCGCCGGCCATTCCGGCGGGATATGGTCCTCCCACTCCAGGGTGCTGACCGGGTTCACCCCGCTGGCCTTGATCTCGCGCTGCATCTGCGTCGCCACCGTGCCCGGCGACAGGCCCATTGCGCGCAGACCCCAGCCCGCGCCCTCCATATGGGCGCACATCGTCAGCATCGCCGCACCGGCCTTCGAGGCGCAGTAATGGCTCCAGCCCTCCAGCGCATGATGCGCCGCGCCGGACGAAATCGTCAGGATGGTGCCGCCGCCCGCCGCCTGCATCACCGGCATCGCCGCGCGCATCCCGTGATAGACGCCCTTGAGGTTGATATCCACGGCGCCGCCCCAGCCCTCGGGGTCCGACTCGGACAGAAGCGAGATCGGCTCGATCACGCCCGCGTTGCCGATCAGCACGTCCAGCCGGCCGAATTCCGCAAGGCACAGCTCCACCGCCGCCTGCACATCGGCATAGCGGCTGACATCGCAGGCGACCGCCCGTGCCGCCTCGCCGATCTCGCCCGCGATCCGCGAAATCTCGGCCTTGCCGCGTGCGGCCAGCACCACATGCGCGCCAAGGGCGGCGAACTCGCGCGCGGCCGCCTCGCCGATGCCGCGGCTCGCCCCGGTGATCAGCACGCATTTTCCTGTCAAGTCCGTCATTCTCGCCTCTCCTGTTCTGCCCACCCGTGGTAAACCGCCGATAAGGCGCGGTCCAGCGCCGAGGTCTCTTGATTCTCGGCCCTCAAGCGAAGAGATTGACGCCATGAATTTTTTGGGAAGGACAAACGCATGTCGACATGGATGAAATTGGGCGGAACCACCGCCATTGCCGCTTTGATGACGGGATCGGCCGCATTCGCCGATGTTACGGCCCAGGATGTCTGGGGCGACTGGAAGACCTATATGCAGGGCTTCGGCTATGGCGTGACGGGGACCGAGGCGACCTCGGGCAACACCCTGACGGTCAGCGATATCGCGATGTCGATGGCGCTGCCGGAAGACGCCGGGATGCTGAAGATGACCCTGGCCGAGATGAATTTCACCAATAACGGCGATGGCACCGTGACGGTCGGCTTCCCGGCCTCGCAGCAGGTCGACGTCAACATCGTGCCCACCCGCGACGACCCGGTCGATCTGGTGTTCGACTATTCCAACCAGGGCCTGACCATGATCGTGTCGGGCAGCGCCAATGACATGGCCTATGCCTATTCCGCCGCCGCGGTCCAGCTGGCGCTGAAATCGGTCACCGCCGAAGGCAAGACCGTGCCGGTCAAGATGGCCGAACTGGCGATCCACAACATCAACGGCAATTCGACGGTGAAGACCGGCAACCTGCGCACCATCGCCCAGACCATGCAGGCCGGCGATCTGGGTCTGAACATCGACTTCGCCAATCCCGACAATGCCGAGGAATTCGTCAAGATCGGCGCCACCCTGGGCCAGCCCACCTTCAACGGCACCGTCAGCATTCCCGCCGGCGCCTTCGACCCCTCGAACATGGCCGCCATGCTGAAGGCCGGTTTCGCGGTCGATGGCAAATACGGCTATACCGGCGGCAAGATGGACTTCCAGTTCGTCGAACGCGGCGACACCGTGCAGGTGAATTCCAGCTCCGACTCGGGCGCCTTCGAGGTGACGATGTCCGCCGACATGCTGAAATATCTGGTTTCGGCCAAGGGCCAGACGGTCAACATGATGGGCGGCGACATCCCCTTCCCGATCGACATCAAGATGGCGGAATCGCTGCTCAAGCTGGTCATGCCGGTGTCGAAATCCGACACCACGCAGGATTTCGCGCTGGGCATCACCCTGGGCGGGTTCGAGACATCGGACATGATCTGGGGCCTGATCGACCCGACCGCCAAGCTGCCGCACGATCCGGCCACCGTCGCCATCGACCTGTCCGGCAAGGGCAAGCTGGGCTTCGACGTCATGGACCCCGAACAGCAGAAGGCGCTCGAGCGCGGCGAAGTCATGCCGGGCGAGGTCGAAAGCCTGACGCTGAACAACCTGGAAGTCACCGCCGCCGGCGCCTCGCTGACCGGCACCGGCGCCTTTGCCTTCGATTTCCCCAAGGTGATGATGAGCCAGGGGATGCAGGGCATCGACGGCGCCCTCGATCTCAGCTTGACCGGCGCCAACGGGTTGATGGGCAAGCTGGTCGAGATGGGCCTGGTGCCGCAAGACCAGATCATGGGCGTGCAGATGATGATGGGCATGTTCGCCGTGCCCGCCGGCGAAGACGCCTATACCTCGAAGCTCGAGGTCAAGGCCGACGGCCAGGTTCTGGCCAACGGTCAGCGGCTGAAGTAAGCCGCGACAGACAGACACCGGACGGGGCCGCGGCACATGCTACGGCCCCTTTCCTTTTGGTGCCGTGGCTGGCACAACTTCTGCGTGACCGACAGAGGACCTGTATTCATGCGCCGTTTCGCCCCGCTTGCCGCTGCCCTTGCCCTGCCACTGGCCCAGCCCGCCCTGGCCGATCTGACCCCGGACGATGCCTGGGCGATCTGGACCGCCCAGGCCACGGCGCTGGGCCTTTCGCTCGATGCCACCGAAACGCACGAGGGCGCGGCACTTCAGATCGGCAAGATCACGCTCTCGGGCCAGCTGCCGGACGAGGCGGGCTCGTTCTACCTCTCGTTCACCGGCCCGCGCTTCGAACCTGCCGCGAATGGCGCCGTTTCGGTTCTGATGGCCGAGACGGTGCACTGGGATTTCGGCGGTGCGCTGAAGGGCGAAGGCAGCCTGAACGGCAGCGTTACCCAGCGCTGCGACGGGGCCCTGGCCACGATGACCGGCACGCCGCAGGCCACCGTCACCGAACAGACCATCGACAAATGCACCTTCACCCTGACCTCGGTCTCGCTGAACGGCGAGGCGCTGGATTTGCCCTCCAGCGCGGTGCGGATCGTGCTGAACCAGGGTCTGAACCGGGTCGAAACCGCGCTCGATGACACCCATTTGCGTCTGAAGAAGAACAGCCAGTTGGCCAGCTATGACCTGAGCTATCACCTCGAGCTGCCCGACAAGGGCAAGACGGGGGTGTTCGAAGGCGGCGGTTCGGCCAGCGATGTCGATCAGTCCAGCGAACTGACCCTGCCGAAGGACGGCATCGACCCACTGGGCCTGCATGACCAGTTGCGTGCCGGCCTGTCCGTGGTGGTGCGCGTCACAAGCGGCGCCGGCAGCTCGTTCCAGCGCGTGACCCAGGACGGAACGGTCATCCAGGACCAGACCAGCAATCAGGGGGCCTCAGATTTCTACCTGACCCTCGATTCCACCGGCTTTTCCGAAGGTGGCACGATGGGCGCCTTCTCGACCCGGATGACGGGCCCCGAACTCCCCTTTCCCGTCGCGCTGTCGGCCGAAGGGTTCGATGTTCTCCTGAAGGTGCCGCTTCTGATGGGTGAAGGCCAGGATGCGAATTTCCGCATCGCCCTGCGCCAGCTGACCCTGGGCGACGATCTCTGGGCGCTGTTCGACCCGGCCGGCAAGCTGCCGCGCGATCCGATGTCCGTGGCCTTCGACCTGGGTGCCAAGGTCTCGATCCTCTACGACTTCCTCGATATCCGCGCGCTCATGGCCGGCGCCAAGCCGCCCGAGATGCCGGTGATGGTCAAGACCGCCCGGCTGGGCGATCTGCGCATCGCCGGTGCCGGGGCCGAGCTGACGGGGCAGGGCGATGTCACGCTCGATTATACCGACATGGAAACCTTCGACGGTCTGCCCGCCCCCGAAGGCCAGGCGGCGGTGACGATCACCGGCGCGCAGGGCCTGCTGGACAAGCTGGTCGAATTGGGCCTCCTGCCCGAGGAACAGGCCATGGGCACCCGCATGATGCTGGCCATGTTCACCAAGCCCTCGGGCGACGATAGCGTCACGTCAGAGGTCGAGATCCGCAAGACCGGCGAGGTCACGGTCAACGGTCAGCGGGTGAAATAGCCCCGCGTCCGGCCCGGCCGGGCGGCTTTGCCTTGAACCGCCGCGCCGGGCGGTCTACCTCGGGTCAAAGCCCGTGAAGGACCGATCATGACCCAGAGCCCCGAAACCCTCGCCCATGCCCTGCTCGACGCCGCCCGCAAGGCCGGGGCCGAGGCGGCCGACGTGCTGGTGACCGAGGGCCGCGCCGTCTCGATCGACGTGCGTGCCGGCCGGTTGGAACAGGCCGAACGCGCCGAGGGCATCGATCTGGGCCTCAGGGTGCTGCTGGGCCAGCGCCAGGCCACCGTCTCGGCCTCGGACACCCGCCCCGAGACCCTGGCGGCGATGGCCGAACGCGCCGTCGCCATGGCCCGCGAGGCGCCCGAGGACCCCTATATCGGCCTCGCCGATCCCGCCCAGCTGGCGCAGTCCTGGGACGTCGCCGCGCTGGAACTGGCCGATCCGGCGCCCGAGCCCGCCGCCGCCGCGCTGGAAGAGGCCGCGCGCGAGGCCGAGGCGGCCGCGCTTGCCGTCGCGGGCGTGACCCAGGTGCAATCCGCCAGCGCCGGCTATTCCGCCCGGCGGCTGCATATCGCCGCGACGAACGGCTTTTCCGGCGGCTATGGGCGCACGACGACCTCGCTCTATGCCGTCGCCATCGCCGGGCAGGGCACGGGGATGGAACGCGACCACGACGGCGACAGCCGCGCCTTCGCCGCCGATCTGCGCAGCGCGCAGGATATCGGCCAGAGCGCCGGAGACCGCGCCGTCGCCGCGCTGGGGGCCAGGAAACCGCCCACCGGCAGCTTTCCGGTGCTCTACGACGAACGCATCTCGAGCTCGCTCATCGGCCATCTGCTGAGCGCGGTGAACGGCAGTTCCATCGCCCGGGGCGAAAGCTTCCTGCGCGATGCACTGGGCCGGCAGGTCCTGCCCGCCGCGCTATCGCTGATCGAAGACCCGCACCGCCCGCGCATTTCCGGTTCGCGCCCCTTCGATGCCGAAGGCCTGGCGACGCGGCGCCGCGCCGTGGTCGAGGACGGCGTGCTGACCGGCTGGACGCTCGATCTGGCGACGGGCCGCAAGCTGGGCATGGAGAGCACCGCCAACGCCATGCGCGGCACCGGCGGCGCGCCCTCGCCCGGCGCCTCGAACGTGGCGCTGACGCAAGGCGCGGCCAGCCGCGACGACCTGATCCGCGACATGGGCACCGGGCTTCTGGTCACTTCGCTCATTGGCTCGACCATCAATCCCAATACCGGCGATTATTCCCGGGGCGCCTCGGGCTTCTGGGTCGAGAACGGCGCGGTGACCCATGCGGTGAACGAATGCACCATCGCCGGCAACCTGCGCGACATGCTGCTGGGCCTGATCCCCGCCAATGACGCGCGCGCCCATCTCAGCCGTGTCGTGCCCTCGCTCCTGGTCGAAGGGATGACCCTTGCCGGCGCGTGATCTCGATCTTCTCGTCGGCGCCGCGCGCGAGGCGGGCAAGATCGCCCGTGGCTTCTTCGGCGGCGCCTTCGCGCAGCAAGACAAGCCCGACGGCGCCGGCCCGGTGACCGAGGCCGACCTGGCCGTGAACGTCATGCTGGAAGAAACCCTGCGCGCCGAGCGCCCCGGCTATGGCTGGCTGTCGGAGGAAAGCGAGGACAGCGACGTCCGGCTCAAGGCCGAGAGGGTGTTCATCGTCGATCCGCTCGACGGCACCCGCAGCTTCATCGCCGGCGAAAAGACCTGGGCGCATTCGCTGGCGGTGGCCGAGCGCGGCCGGGTGGTGGCGGCGGCGATCTTCCTGCCGATGCTCGACCGGCTCTATACCGCGGTGCGCGCGGCCAAAGCGCCGCGCTGAACGGCGCGCCGATTCACGCCCTCGACCCGCCATACGCTGACCGGGGCGACGATGCTGGCGGCCGGGCCGGCGCTGCGCGGCGAACACTGGCGCGGCGGCAAGCGGCCCCGGCGGTCGAACGGGCTCCGTCGCCCGTCGCTGGCCTATCGCCTCGCGCGCTGGTGGCCGAGGGGCGTTACGACGCCATGCTGACGCTGCGCAACAGCTGGGAATGGATACCGCCGCCGGCGCGCTGATCCTCGAAGAGGCCGGCGCGCGATGGTGAGCGACCGCCACGGCGCGGCGCTCAGGTTCAACAATCCCGTGCCGCAGGTGGCGGGGGTGGTGGCCGCGACGAAGGGCGTGCACCCCAAATTGCAGGGCGCGCTGGCCTGAGAGGGCGAGGGCCGGGCGAACCTCCCGGCCTACGAATGACGCCCGCTCCGTAGGCCGGGGTTCACCTCGGCACCCGGTTCAAACCCGCTCGGCGATTCGTCTCTTCCACTCCGCCGGGCCGCTGCGGTGGATCGAATTGCCGCCCGTGTCCACCGCCACCGTCACCGGCATGTCCTGGACCTTCAGCTCATAGATCGCTTCCATGCCCAGATCCTGGAACGCCACCGGCTGCGCCGCCTTGATCGCCTTCGACACCAGATAGGCGGCCCCGCCCACCGCGATCAGATAGACCGCCTTGTGTTTCGCAATCGCCTCCAGCGCCACCGGCCCGCGCTCGGCCTTGCCGACCATCAGCTTCAGACCCGTATCCGCCAGAATCCGGTCGGTGAACTTGTCCATCCGGGTCGAGGTGGTGGGCCCCGCCGGCCCGATCGCCTCGTCGCCCACCGCGTCGACCGGGCCGACATAATAGATCGCCTTGCCCTTCAGATCGACCGGCAGTTCCTCGCCCCGGTCCAGCATCTCGATCATCCGCTTATGCGCCGCGTCGCGCCCGGTATAGAGCGTGCCATTGAGAAGCAGCGTCTCGCCCGGCGTCAGCGTCGCCAGCACCTCGTCGGTCAGGTTGTCGAGGTCGAGCCGGCGCGATTGCATCCCGGCGGCGTCGAGCAGGATCTCGGGGTAATCCTCCATGTTCGGCGGCGTGAACACGGCAGGGCCGGACCCGTCGAGGGTGAAATGCACATGCCGCGTGGCGGCGCAGTTCGGGATCAGCCCGACGGGAAGCGAGGCGGCATGGGTCGGCCAGCTTTTCACCTTCACGTCCAGAACGGTGGTGATCCCGCCCAGCCCCTGCGCGCCGATGCCCAGCGCGTTGACCCGCTCATAGATCTCCAGCCGCAGCTCCTCGGTCCGGTTCGACGGGCCGCGCCGCAGCAGATCGTGCATGTCCAGCGGCTCGTTCAGCGCCTGCTTGGCCATCGCCATCGCCCGATCCGCATTGCCGCCCACGCCGATGCCCAGAACGCCCGGCGGGCACCAGCCGGCGCCCAGGCCCTCGACCGTCTCGACCACCCAGTCGGCGACGTTGCCCGACGGGTTGAGCGTGGTGAACTTGGCCTTGTTCTCGGACCCGCCGCCCTTGGCCGCGACCTCGACGTCGATCTTGTCGCCGGCCACCATTTCCACCGTCAACATGCAGGGCGTGTTGTCGCCCGAGTTCTTCCTCTCACCGAACGGATCGACCACGACGCTGGCGCGCAGCGGGTTGGTGTCGCGCAGATAGCCCTGCCGCGTGCCCTCGTCCGCGATCTCCTGAAGCGAGCGTTTCAGCGCCAGCGGCGCCTCGACCCCCACCTTGATGTGGATATTGGCCGCCCCGGTATCCTGACAGATCGGCCGGTGGCCCACGGCGCACATGCGGGAATTCACCAGGATCTGCGCCATCGCATCCTTGGCGCCCTTGTTCTCTTCCCGCTCCCAGGCCGCGGTCATCGCCTGCACGAAATCGGCCGGGTGGTAATACGAGATATATTGCAGCGCCTCGGCAATCGACTCGATCAGGTGCTCTTCGGTAATGGCGGGCATGGCGGCCTCCTCTTGCGCGGTCGGCCCGCTTTTATCAGCCTTTGATCGGCGCGTAAGCCCGAAAGTCGTGTGCCATTGTATGCAATCCCGGTTTCGGCCCCGGCCTGAGCGAAATCAAGGACAGGCCCTTTCGCGCCCCTTTAGACTGCCCTCCATATGCGCGCTTGACCCGCCCGGGGCGGATGTCGGACGCTGAGAGGGACAACCAACAAGGGGGAGAGAGGCCATGAGGACCTTCGCCGTCATCGGACCGTCGCAATCGGGAAAATCCACTCTGGTTCAGGCGCTCGCCGCGCTGGACGGCGGGCGCGGGCAGGTGCTGACGCTGCTGGGCGGGGCCAGCGTGACCCGGTTCGGCTTCATGGGCGATGACTGGGCCGCGCTCTATATCCCCGGCGGGCTCGACAATATCGCCCAGGTCGGCCCGGCGCTGGCGGCCTGCGATGCCGCCGTCCTCTGCGTGCCCGCGCAGGCCGACGCGGCGGTGCTCTCGGCGCCCTATCTGCGGATGCTCGAAGCCTCGGGCATTCCCAGCCTGATCTTCGTCAACGGCATCGACAGCGCCACCGACCGCGTCGCCGATATCGTCGCCGGGCTGCAGCATTATTCGGCCCATGGCATCATCCTGCGCCAGGTGCCCCTGCGCAAGGACGGCCAGACCGTCGGCACCATCGACCTGATCTCGGAACGCGCCTGGGAATTCCATGAAGGCCAGCGCTCGTCCCTGGTCGAACTGCCGAAAGAGATGCTGGAACGCGAGCGCGAGGCCCGCGCCGAGCTGATGGAGACATTGGCCGATTTCGACGACCACCTGCTGGAAGAGATCATCGAGGACCAGCGCCCGCCGACCGAAGAGCTTTACGATGTCGCCCGCCGCGCGCTGCAGCACCATGATCTGATCGAGGCGCTGCTGGGTTCGGCCGAGCATGGCAACGGGCTGATGCGGCTGATGAAATCGCTGCGCCACGAGGTGCCGGGCGTCGCGGCGCTGCGCGAAAGGCTGGGGCTGGGCGCGGATGTGCTGGCCGTGGGCTGCCTGGCCGACAACCTGAAGCATATCGGCAAGGCGGTGCTGATCCGGGCGTTGGGCGATGGCGTCGCCTCGGGCAACGCGCTGGGCGGGGCCAATATCGGCAGCCTCGACGATGTCGACGCCAAGACCCAGATCTCGGCGCTGAAGCCCGGCGAGATCGGGCTGACCATCAAGTCCGATCACCTGTCGCTGGGCAGCTTCTTCACCGCCGGCGGCACGGTGCCGCTGCCCGACTGGGCCACCGCCCACCCGGCGACGCTGCGCCGGCTGGTCATCCCCAAGGCCGAGCGGGACGAGACCAAGCTGTCGACCGCGCTCGCCCGGCTGGCCGAGATCGACCTCGGCCTCTCGGTGGCCCAGGACGAGACCGCCGGCCATATGGTGATCGGCGTGCAGGGGCCACAGCACCTGCGGCGGGTGACCGACAAGCTGGACGAGGGCTTCGGCATCGCCGTCGATGTCGAACCGGTGCCCACCGCCCTGCGCGAGACGCTGAAGAAGGGCATGGAAAAGCACTATCGCCACCGCAAGCAGACTGGCGGCGCGGGGCAGTTCGCCGATGTGGTGATCGACATCGAACCGATGCCGCTGGGCACCGGCTTCGTCTTCGAAGAGGTGGTCAAGGGCGGCGCCGTGCCGCGCAACTACATTCCCTCGGTCGAGGCCGGCGCGCGCGAGGCGCTGGCCAACGGCCCGGCCGGGCATCCGGTGGTCGACGTGAAGGTCACGCTGAAGGATGGCAAGGCGCATTCCGTGGACAGCTCCGATTTCGCCTTCCGCACCGCCGGCAAGGCCGCGGTGCGCGAGGCCCTGGCCGAGGCCGGAACCCAGGTGCTGCAACCGATCATGCAGGTCGAGATTCATGTGCCATCGGTCTTCGCCGGCGAGCTGGTGCAGCTGGTCAGCGGCTTGAAGGGCCAGGTCCAGGGCTTCGAGGCGCATGAGGACGCCGCCGGCTGGGAGGTGTTCCGCGCCCTGCTGCCAATGGCCTCGGAAGAGGAGTTGAGCCAGGCGCTGGCCGGCGCCACCCGTGGCACGGCCTGGTTCAGCACGGCGCTCGATCACTACGAAGCCGCACGCTGACCCCGCGCGGACAAGGCCCTTCGAAGGGCCTTGAAACGCCTTTCGAAAGGCGTTGTTCGCCGCCGAGGCCGGGCGCCCGTGACAGGCGGGACACCCGGCCAGGGCGCGCGGGGAAGGCGCTTGCAAGCGCCTTGAACGCCCTTCGAAGGGCGTTCCCCCGGCACCGCAACCCTCAGTCGCGGTCGCGTTTCTGGGCCTCGCGGACCAGCCGGCTCAGCGCCCGGTCCTTGGCCTTGCGCTCGGCCAGGGTGGCGCTGTTGAACGCCTCCTCCCGGGCCAGCTTGCGCCAGCGCTCCACCCGGGCGGCCTCGACTCTACCGTCCGCCATTGCCGCCTTGACGGCGCAGCCCGGCTCGCTCTCGTGGCGGCAGTCGCGGAACCGGCAGGTCGCGGCCAGATCGTCGAGGTCCTGGAACAGCTCGGCGATACCGGCTCGCGCCTCGGTCAGCTGCAATTCCCGCATCCCCGGCGTGTCGAGCACGGCGCAGCCGCCCGGCAACAGGTGCAACTGCCGCCGCGTGGTGGTGTGGCGCCCCTTGCTGTCATCCTCGCGGATGGCTTGCGTGGCCACGGCATCGACGCCCGCCAGCGCATTCACCAGGGTCGATTTCCCCACCCCCGAAGAGCCGAGGAACGCCACCGTCTGCCCCGGCCTCGTATAATCCGCCAGCGCCGCCGCCGCCTCGCCGCCCCGAGCGTTGACCGCGATCACCGGCACCCGGTCGGAGATCGCCCCTGCGGCGGCTTCATAGCCTTCCCGCTCGGCCTCGGGGCAGAGGTCGGGCTTGGTCAGAAGGATCACCGGCGCCACCCCGGCCTCGAAGGCCAGCGCGACGAAGCGTTCCAGCCGCGCGACGTTGAAATCGTGATTGCACGAGGTGACGATGAAGGCGGTGTCGAGATTGGCGGCGATCAGCTGCACCTGCCGGTCGGTGCCGGGCGCCCGGCGCCGGATCAGGCTCTTGCGCTCCAAGAGCCGGCTGCGCCCCGGCAGCCCCGCGTCATAGAGCAGCCAGTCGCCCACCGTCGCCTCGGGATTGGGCGGCAGGGTCGCGTCGATCGCTTGGCCCAGCACATGCAGCCCGTTGCGATGCACCTCGACCACCCGCACCGGCGGGGTGCGGGCCAGTTCGTCGATATCGGTCTGCTGGGCGAAAACGCTCTGCCAGCCAAGCCGCTCCAGCGTGGACGGCTTGCGTTGGATCGGGCCGCGCAGCAAGGCGGCGAGGAATGGGAATAGTCCCGTGTCATGGGATCGGTCTTTCATGTCTGGCGCCGGGTCTCTGCCGGGCGCGCGCTGTCGGAAAAGGCATGTGCAAAACCACCCGCCGCGCCTTTCGGTCAAGGCGCGGGCCACAGGGTCAGTTTCGCAAGAGGGGCGAAGCTGTGCCGGCCTTACCGGGACATGAAATCTCCATTTCTGATCTGCCCGACATAGGGGCGCATCGGCCCGAAAGAAGACCCCCGCGAATGAAATCCGCGAGGGTGTTGCCGCTTCAGGACAGGGCGCCGGTCAGTCGTGCGGCAGCGAACCGGCGCCGTGGCCCTTCATGCCGCCCGAAACCTCGTCGGTGGATTCGTCCGACAGTTCCTCGGGCAGGATCAGGTTCAGGACGATGGCGATCAGCGCCGCCGGCAGGATCCCCGAAGCGCCCAGGATGCGCAGCGTGTCGGGCAGGTGCTGCAGCGCGTTGGGCGCCCCCGGCGCCAGGTTCATCACTTCCAGCTGAAGCCCCAGCCCGAAGGACAAAGCCACCGCGAAGATCACCATGTTGCGCCGGTTCCAGTCGACATCCGACAGCATCGAGATACCGGCGGCCACCACCATGCCGAACATCACGATGACGCCGCCGCCCAGCACCTCGATCGGAATGGTGCGGATCACCCCGCCGACCTTGGGCACCAGCCCGCAGAAGATCAGGAAGATGGCGCCGATGGTCACCACATGGCGGCTCATCACCCCGGTCATGGCGATCAGGCCGACGTTCTGGCTGAACGAGGTGTTGGGCATCGCGCCGAACACGCCGGCAATCGCGGTGCCGAAGCCGTCGGCATAGGTGGCGCCGGCGATCTCCTTGTCGGTCGCCTCGCGGCCCGCGCCGCCCTTGGTGATGCCGCTCACGTCGCCCACCGTCTCGACCGCCGAAACGAAGGCCATCAGGCAGAAGCCGATCACCGCCGCGACCGAGAACTCGAACCCGTATTTGAACGGCACCGGCAGGGCGAAGGCGGCGGCGTTGCTCCACGATCCGGCGATCTTGTCCACCGGCAGAGCCCCCGTCGCCATGGCATAGAGATAGCCGACGATGATCCCGATCAGCACGGCGGAAATGCTCAGCATCCCCTTGGCGAAGAATTTCAGCCCCAGCGTGACGAAGATCACCACCAGCGCCATCGACCAGCTCTGCCAGCTGCCATAGCTGGCGGCGCCGCTGTCCTTGGCCGGCACCCCGCCGGCGGCATATTCGATGCCGACCTTGACCAGCGCCAGACCGATCATCGTCACCACGATGCCGGTCACCAGGGGCGGCAGGGCAAAGCGGATCTTGCCGATCACCATCCCCAGGCTGGCATGAAACAGCCCGCCCAGGAAGACGCCGGTATAAAGCGCCGCCATTGCATCCACGCCCTTGCCCGCGACCAGCGGGATCATGATCGGCAGGAAGGCAAAGCTCGTCCCCTGCACGATCGGCAGCCGCGCCCCCACCGGCCCGAAGCCGATGGTCTGGAACAGCGTCGCGATCCCGGCGAACAGCATCGCCATCTGGATCATGTAGAGCAGCTGCGGAAAATCCGGGCTGTTCGAGCCGAAGCCGAACCCGGCCGTCCCGGCGACGATGATCGCCGGCGTCACGTTCGACACGAACATCGCCAGCACATGCTGGATGCCCAGCGGGATCGCCCGGGCCAGCGCCGGGGTATAGTTCGGATCGCGCAGCTGTTCCGGCGTCCCGATGGATGATGCAGACATCTCAGTCCCTCCTGTTGGTTCCGTCAAAGGCCGCTCTTTCCGGCGGCTTTCCCGTGTGGCCCGGCCCGCGTATCGGGCGGCCGGGCCGAATGGCTGCGCGCTATGCGACCCCGCCAGATGGCCGGCCGCCGCGCTGCGGCGTCAAGCGCCGCCATCGGGCCAGGGCCGCGAAACCGCGCCGTCGCCCCGTCGGTGCCGCAAATGCGGGCAGGCACCGCCGCATCCCGTCACGCGCCCCAGCGCCAGCTCGGCCGGCCGACGGCGCTCAGAGCCTCGCGCACCGGCACGGCGCGGGCGGTGGCGGCGGCGATCTGCTTTTGCAGATCGGCCCAGTCCTGCCGGTCCTGATCGTCGAACCGGCTTTGCTGTCGGGTCGGCACCTGCATCCCGATGAACATCGCCAGATAGCCCTCCATCTGCACCAGCGTGTTCTGCGGCAGCGCGTTCTTCATCGCCACATGCGGTCCCACCTCGCCCCACAGTCGGGCGATCTCTTCGGCGCCGCCCAGATCGGTATCGGCCCGGCATTCGCGCCAGAACGCGCTGTCGGACCGGGTGTTGAACTTGTAATGCACGGTCAGGAAATCGCGGGTCGCGTCCCACAGCCGGCGGAAGCTCTGATTGGCATCCTCGACCGCCGCCGGCTCGATCCGGTAATCGCTGTCCAGCAGCGCCGCCGCGACGAAGACCAGCTCGTCGCAGATCACATGCAGCGCCGTCGATTCCAGCGGCTCGACGAAGCCCGAGGCATTGCCGATGCCGATCACGTTGCCCACCCAGAAGCTTTCCCGCCGCCCGCTGGGAAAGCGGATGGTGCGCAGGCCGTCCTCCTTCAGGGCCGGGTTCTTCGCCAGCAGTTCGGCCCGCGCCTCATCGAGGCCGATATGCGACGACGAATGCACATACCCGACCGAGACCCGCTCGGGCAGCTCGATCTTCCAGCACCAGCCGTTCTCCATCGTCTCGGCCGAGGTATAGGGCAGGATCGCGCCCTTGCGCGGGATGTCCCCGACGATGGCGGTGTCGCAGCGCAGCGCCGGGGCGAAACTGCGGAACTCGGCGCCCATCTCCTGGCCCAGAAGCAGCGATTTGAAGCCGGAACAGTCGATATAGAGGTCGGCCTCGATGCGCCGGTCCCCGTCCAGCTTCAGCGCCGTGATATCGCCGGCCTCGTCCTTCTCGGTCGCCAGGATGGTGCCCTCGACATGCTCGACCCCATGTTCGCCCGCCAGCGCCGACAGCCAGGCCAGAAAGCGGGCATTGTCGATGTGATAGCCATAGGGCGTGTTGGTCATGCGATACTGGCCCTTGTCCTTCATCAGGACCGATTTGTCGCTCTCCATCAGCGCCGACATCAGGCCCTGCTCGCCGCCCAGCTCGCGATAGTAGAAGCCGGCGCGCTTGCGCAGGTTGCCGACCCGCTCGGACAGATCGAAGGCGAAGGGATAGTTGAAATGCCCGCGCTCCTCCGGGCCCCAGACGAAGCGGATGCCCAGCTTCCAGCTGGGTTTCACCTCGCGATAGAACCGCGCCTGGTCCAGCCGCAGCTGCCGGTGCAGGAATTGCGGCAGATAGGCGGTGGTGGATTCGCCCACGCCAATGACCGGAATGCCCGCCGCCGCGACCGAGATCACCCGCCGCCCCGGCAACAGCCGCTTCAGGGTCAGCGCCGAAAGCGATCCGGCGCTGCCGCCGCCCACCACGCAGATGGTTTCGATCTCTTTCATGGCCCCGGTCCTCCGCTCTCAGCCGCTGTCCTGAGACGATGCTAGCGGCTGACCGCCCGTCCCGCCAGCGCCCGGCGCCAGCACCACGCGCACGGCCGGGTCCAGCGCCACCTCCTCCAGGTTCGGCGTGTCGCCGATCCGGTCGACCACCGCGAAAAGCCCGGGGTCCGAGAGCGGCGTCAGCACCCCGTGCCAGGTGCCGCGACGGAAATTCACCCCCTGGCTGCCCGTGGCCACGAAGGCCAGCGGCGCGCCGGGCCTGCCGCCCGCGTCCGGCGCCACGATCACCAGCCAGTCCTGCCCGTGCATCGGCAGGAAGGCCTGGCTGCCCTCGGGGTGACGCTCCAGAAGGTCCAGCTCATAGGGCAGCGCCCGCTTCCGCGACAGGAAGATCGAGATCCCCGCCCGCCCGCCGGGCCCGAAATCCAGCTCCGCCCGGTCATGCCAGCGCCCGCACAGCCCGGCATTGATCAGCTTGTCGGGCGCGCCCGTGGCCTCCAGCACCTCGCCGAACGGGGCGAAGGCGGCGGCGGTCAGGGGCTGGGCCGCGATCTCGGTCATTCGCGCACCGTGTCTTCGCTGCCCAGCCGGACCAGGCCGGCCTTCTCGATCTGGCCGGCGCGCGGTTGCGGCGTGCTCAGCCCGCCGGGGGTCAGCGCCACATGCCGGTTCACGTCCTTGTAGAGCAGATAGCGGAACGGCTCGTCCCCCTCGGCGATGCAGGCCTGCGGACAGAAGGCGCGCAACCACATGAAATCGCCCGGCCCGACCTCGACCCAGTCGGTGTTCAGCAGATAGCGCGCCCGACCCTGCAGCACGTAAAGCCCATGCTCCATCACATGCGTCTCGGCAAAGGGGATGCGGCCGCCGGGCTGGAAGGTGACGATGTTCATGTGGAAATCATAGGCCATCTCGAACGGATCGAAGAACCGCTGGGTCGCCCATCGCCCGTCGCAATCGGGCATTTCCGAGCGCCGCACCTCGCTCTCATGCACCACCAGCGCCTCGGGCGGCTGCACGCCGGGCAAGGGGGAATAGCGTTTGCGCACCCATTGGAAATACAGCATCTCGTCGCCGGTGTTCCACAGCGTCCAGACCGCGCTGCGCGGCAGGAACACGAAATGCCCCGGACGCAGGTCGATATTCGCCCGCCCCAGCGTCAGCCGCGCCTCGCCATGGGTGATGAACAGCGCCGCCTGCGCCTCGACATCGGGCTCGGGTGCGTGGCTGCCGCCGCCCGGGGCCACCTCCATCGCGTAATGCGCGAAGGTCTCGGCGAAGCCGGTCATCGGCCGCGCCAGAACCCAGCAGCGGGTGCGGTCCCATCCCGGCAGGAACGAGGTGACGATGTCGCGCTGGGTATTGGCCGGCAGCACCGCATAGGCCGGGGTGAAGATCGCCGTGCCCTCGGGGTTGCCGGATTGCGGCACATGGCCGGCGGGCGGACGGGCATAGGTGATCTCGCTCACAGCATATCCTCCAGCCGCAGCCGCGCGATGCGCTCGACCTGCTTGCAGGCCTCGCCGAATTCGGTCTCGGTGTCGTTGCCGATGCGCCGCTCGAACGCCGCCATGATGCCCGCCTTGTCGTGATCGCGTACCGCGATGATGAAGGGAAAACCGTGCTTTTCCACATAAGCCGCGTTCAGCTCGGAAAACCGCGCGCGCTCGGCATCGGTCAGCGCATCGAGGCCGGCGCTGGCCTGCTCGGCGGTGCTTTCCTCGGTCAGCCGCTTGGCCGCCGCCAGCTTGCCCGCCAGGTCCGGGTGGGCGTTCAGCACCCCCAGCCTTTCGTCGCGGCCGGCCGTGCGGAACACCCGCGCCAGCGCATTGGCCAGCCCCGCAGGCCGGTCATGCGCCGGGCCCAGCTCAAGCCCCCAGGCGCGCTCGGCGATCCAGGGCGAATGCTCGTAAACCTTGCCGAACCGGTCGATGAAGGCGCCCTTCGGCATCTCCGAGGGCCGCTCGCGCCGGTGATGCGGATGGGTCGCGGCCCAATGTTCGGCGATGTCGATCCGCCGCGCGATCCAGACATCCGGGAAGCTGCCCAGATAGTCGAGGAACCGCTTCAGCCCGGCCACCTTGCCCGGCCGCCCGATCAGCCGGCAATGCAGACCCACGCTCATCATCACCGGCCGGCCCTCGGCACCCTCGTGATAGAGCGTGTCGAAGGCATCGCGCAGATAGGAATAGAACTGCTCGCCGGTGATATAGCCCGGCGCGGTGGCGAAGCGCATGTCGTTGGCTTCCAGCGTGTAAGGGATGATCAGCTGATCGCGGTCGCCCACCTCCAGCCAATAGGGCAGGTCGTCGTCATAGGTGTCGCTGACGTAATCGAACCCGCCCTCCTCGGCCACCAGCCGCACGGTGTTCTCGCTGCAGCGCCCGGTATACCAGCCGCGCGGCCGCTCTCCCACCACCTCGGTGTGCAGCCGCACCGCCTCGGCGATCGCCGCGCGCTCCTGGCGTTCCGACATGTCCTTGTGCTCGACCCATTTCAGCCCGTGCGAGGCGATCTCCCAGCCCGCCTCCTTCATCGCCTCGACCTGCTCGGGGGACCGCGCAAGGGCCGTCGCCACGCCATAGATGGTCAGCGGCACGCCGGCCCCGGTGAACAGCCGATGCAGCCGCCAGAACCCGGCCCGGGCGCCGTATTCATAGATCGATTCCATGTTCCAGTGGCGCTGCCCCGACCACGGCGCCGCGCCGGCGATATCGCTCAGGAACGCCTCGCTGCCGGCATCGCCATGCAGCAGGCAGTTTTCGCCGCCTTCCTCATAGTTCAGCACGAATTGCACGGCCACGCGGGCGCCGCCGGGCCACTTGGGGTCGGGCGTGTCCGGCCCGTGGCCGATCATGTTGCGGGGATAGCGGTTCATCTTGTGCCTTTCGCGTCTGCAGAGGTTCTAGGGCAGGGGCCGGTTGCAGATTATCAAAAACATTCGGAAGCTCTTTCGCAATATCCGGGATTTCCTGAAAATGCCCGGAATTGCGGCAAGTCGCCGTTCGCTCGGTTAACCCCGGTCGGTATCGCACGCCGCCTGCGCGCGTGCCAGACGGATGGCAGCCGGCGGGCAGCCGGGGCGCAGACCGCCGCAAACCACCGTGCGTTGGCCTTAACACAGCTTGCCGAAACCCTGCACAGGCGGTAATCAACGCCGGTCATGGCCAAGAGTAAACAAGATCCCAATTACAAGATCGTGGCGGAAAACCGCCGCGCTCGGTTCGACTATGCCATCGAGGACGACCTCGAATGCGGCATCGTCCTCGAGGGGTCCGAGGTCAAGAGCCTGCGCGAAGGCGCCGCCAATATCGCCGAAAGCTATGCTGCGGTCGAGAATGGCGAACTGTGGCTGGTGAACTCCTATATCGCCCCCTACGAACAGGCCAAGACCTTCGGTCATGAGGAGAAGCGCCGGCGCAAGCTCTTGGTTTCCAAGAAGGAATTGGCGCGTCTGTGGAACGCGACACAGCGCAAGGGCATGACGCTGGTGCCGATGGTGCTCTATTTCAACCACCGTGGCCGGGCCAAGGTGAAGATCGGTATCGCCAAGGGCAAACAGCTTCACGACAAGCGCGCGACCGAGGCCCAGCGCGACTGGGGCCGCCAGAAGCAGCGCCTGCTGCGGCACGGGGAATAGGGCGCGATAACTCCCATTAGGGCGATCCGGGCGGTGCTGCTATGGTGTATCCGCACTGGGGCGTAGGGGTCGGCCCTTGTTAATCCTTATGGACTAGACCCTTTGGGAGCAAAGTCATGGAACTTCTGATCAGCCTGATCTCGGGCGCCGTGGGCGGCAACGTCGCCGGCGGCCTTCTGAAAAACCTCAATCAGGGTGCCCTCGTCAACTCGATCGCCGGTATCGTCGGCGGCGGGCTCGGGGGTCAGCTTCTGTCGATGCTGGGCGCGGGCGGCATGGCCGATGCCGCGGGCGCCGTCGGCGGGCTCGACATCGGCACGATCGTCAGCCAGGTGGCCGGCGGCGGTGTCGGCGGCGGCGTGGTGCTGGCGATCGTCGGCGTCATCAAGAACATGATGGCCAAGTAAGGCCCTGCCCGGGCGCCCCTCGCGGTGGCGCCCGGCCTTGCGCTGTTAGCGCCCCCGCGCTAGGGAGGATTGAATCATCCCGGGGGGTACGCATGGCCGCTGACGATCCGAAAACCGTTGTCTCCACCGACTGGCTCCAGGCCCATCTGAAGGACCCGGACCTGCGCATTCTGGACGGCACCTATCACATGCCCCATGCCGGCCGCGACGGCCGCGCCGAATATGAGGCCGCCCATATCCCCGGCGCCCGCTATTTCGACATCGACGACATCGCCGATGCCCGTTCGGACCTGCCGCACATGGCCCCGCCGGTCGAGAAATTCATGAGCCGCCTCAGGGCCTTGGGCGTGGGCGACGGGCATCAGGTGGTGGTCTATGACATGTATGGCATGACCACCGCGCCGCGGGTCTGGTGGATGTTCAAACTGATGGGCCAGGACAATGTCGCCGTGCTGGATGGCGGCTTCCCGAAATGGCAGGCCGAGGGCCGCGAGATCGAGGACCTGCCCCCCGTGATCCGCGACCGCCACATGACCGCCCGCCGCCAGAACCACCTGATCAAGGACGTGACGCAGGTCTCGGCGGCCTCGAAACTGGGCGATTACGAGATCATCGACGCCCGTTCGGCGGGCCGTTTCGCCGGCACCGAGGAAGAGCCGCGCCCGGGCCTGCGCGGCGGTCATATCCCGGGGTCGAAAAGCGTGCCCTATCCCGAATTGCTGAATGCCGACAACACGATGAAAGACCCCGCCGCCCTGCGCGCCGCGTTCGAGGCGGGCGGCGTCGACCTGTCGAAACCCGCTATCACCAGCTGCGGTTCGGGCGTCACCGCCTGCGTCCTGGCGCTGGGGCTCGAGCGTATCGGCAAGACCGATTGGGCCATCTATGACGGCTCGTGGACCGAATGGGGTGCCTTCCCCACCCTTCCCGTCGAAACCGGAGAAAACTGATGTTCGACAAGCTCACCAAGCAACCCGTCGACAAGATCATGCAGCTGATGCACCAGTTCCGCGAAGACACGCGCGACGGCAAGATCGACCTGGGCGTCGGCGTCTACAAGAACGCCCAGGGCGTCACCCCGGTGATGAAGGCCGTGAAAGAGGCCGAACGTCAGCTGCTGGAAAGCCAGGACACCAAGGCCTATGTCAGCCTGGTGGGCGACGTGGCCTTCCATGACGCGATGATCGACATGGTGCTGGCCGGCACCGTGGCGCGCAATCAGGTCGCCGCCGCCGCCACCCCGGGCGGCACCGGCGCCTGCCGCCAGGCCTTCGAGCTGATCAAGATGGCCAACCCCTCGGCGCGGGTCTTCGTCAGCGATCCAACCTGGCCCAACCATCTGAGCATCCTCAAGTATCTGGGGATCGAAACGGTGCCTTACCGCTATTTCGACGAGGACACCCGGGCGGTGGATTTCGCCGGCATGATGGAGGATCTCGGCGCGCTGAAGGCGGGCGACGTGGTGTTGCTGCACGGCTGCTGCCACAACCCGACCGGCGCCAACCTGAACCTGACCGAGTGGCAACAGGTGGTCGACGCGATGAACGCCAAGGGCGCCACGCCGATGATCGACCTCGCCTATCAGGGTTTCGGCGACGGGCTGGATGACGACGCGGCGGCGACCCGTCTGGTCGCGGCGTCCTGCCCCGAAACGCTGATCGCCGCCAGCTGCTCGAAGAATTTCGGCGTCTATCGCGAACGCACCGGCATCCTGCTGGGCGTCAGCGCCGACGCGGCCAAGACCCCGCTGGTGCAGGAGAATTTCAGCTTTCTCAACCGCCAGAACTATTCCTTCCCGCCCGATCACGGCGCCCGCGTGGTGACGATGATCCTGACCGACCCCAAGCTGCGCGCGATGTGGGAGGAAGAGCTGGAAGAGACCCGCCTGGGCATGTTGAAACTGCGCGAACAGCTGGCGGGCGAGCTGCAGAAGCTCTCGGGTTCGGACCGGTTCGGCTTTGTCGCCCAGCATCGCGGCATGTTCTCGCGGCTCGGCATCCCGGCCGATGTGGTCGAGCGTCTGCGGGTCGAGAACGGCATCTACATGGTGGGCGACAGCCGCA